>NC_008609.1:3337500-3672750 GCF_000015045.1 Pelobacter propionicus DSM 2379 | reverse complement strand
GAAAGGCGGTTCTGGGTCTGGGTCATCAGCTTGTTGGTGTTCTGCAGAGCCAACAGGTTGTTCCTCATGCCCGCGGTGAGAGAAATTGAGTTTGCCATTGTGTTGCTCCTTTCTGGATTTTTGTGGCATTCTTGCCACTGTATTTTGTTATTTAGGCTATCGGCCAGTTAGCATAGGGCTTTAGTTTTTTTTGCGATTTATCTGAACCGGTACAGAAGGAGGCATATATCCACATGCGGAATCAAGCCGAACCAAATGTTTTATATCTGTATAAACTGCTTGATATGGCACGTTTTCACCTTGAAGCCGGGCGATGGGGCGAAACTGAGCAGATTTGCCAGAAAGTCATTATGTTCGAGCCGGAAAACAGGGAAGCTCGCTATATGTTGGCTCATGTTTTGGCTGCTCGGGGGGATTTTGCAGCGGCTGCGGCTATTATGATGGAACTCTGTAATGAGACGCCTTGCGAAACGCTGTATCCGGATCTTGTTACCTTCCATGTCAAGGCGGATCGACTGAATGCTGTTACGGCTTTCTTTCGCAAGCGGGTCGGAGATGATCCGCGGGATTGTGCCGCTTGGTTATATCTCGGTCAGGCATGCCTTGACATGGGTGACAAGGCACAGGCAGGTCAGGCGTTGTTGCGTGCAACACGCTTGAAGCCTGACGATGCCAAGGCCCACTATCAGCTTGCGATGTATCATAATGACTGCTGTCACATGGCCGAGGCGGAGCGTTCGCTGCGAAACGCTGTTCAGCTTGACCCACAGTCGCATCATTATTGCAACTGGCTTGCCGGTTTTCTCAAGGGACTTGGCAGAGCGGATGAGGCTGTAGACTGGTATCTGCAGGCATTGACTCTGTCCGATCAGAACGAAGCATATTTTTCCAACTATCTGATGAATTTTCTCTGTACAACAGGTTACCCCCCAGATTTCGTATCCCGCGAGCATCTTCGCTGGGCTGAAAAGTGCTGTCGTGCTGCGGGGGAGCCATGGTGCCAGTTTGAAAACGAGCCAGATCCGGAACGCAGGCTGCGTATCGCCTATGTTTCCTCTGACTTCTATAGCCACCCGGTAGCCTTCTTCATCGAACCGCTACTCACGCTTCATGATCAGCACGATGTCGATGTGTATATCTTTTCAAATGTCGAAAAAGAGGATTACATCACGGAACAGTTCCGGCAACGCTCTTGTACCTGGCGGCAGATCCGAGGCGTAAATAACATGGATGTCTGTAGGATGATCCGCGAGGAGCGTATCGACATCCTGGTGGACCTGGGAGGCCACACTCGCCGCAACCGTTTGCCGATCTTTGCCAAGAAACCAGCCCCTGTCCAGGTGACCTGGCTGGGGTACGCCAACACCACCGGTCTCCCTACCATGGATTACCGCATCACCGATGCTGTGGCTGACCCCCCCGGCATGACCGAAAGCCAGTACTCAGAACAGCTTTTCCGGTTGCCGGGAAGTTTCATCTGTTACCACCCTCCGCTCGACTCACCGGGGCTCTCGCCCCTTCCCTTGCTGGAGCGGGGAGCGGTGACCTTTGTCGCCTACAACAATTTTGCCAAACTGAACTGTCCTCTTCTGGATCTCTGGTGCAGGGTGCTGCGGATGATTCCCGGCTCCCGCCTGGCCCTGAAGGATCGTGCCCTGGCCAATGACGTGGAATTCAGGATGGAGATGCTGGATTTGTTTGCACAGCGGGGTATCACGGCGGATCGCCTGATCATCAGGGACAGGACGGAGACGGTTCACGCTCATCTTGATGCTTTGGCCGAGGGGGACATAGCTCTCGACTCGCATCCCTACAGCGGCACGACCACGACCTGCGAGTCTCTCTGGATGGGAGTGCCGGTTGTCACGCTGGCTGGGGGGACCCATGCGTCACGGGTCAGCGCCAGTCTGCTGACCAGTGTGGGGGTTCCCGAGTTGGTTGCTGAAAGCGATGATGACTTTGTGGCCATTGCCGTTGCCCTGGCAAAAGATACGGATCGTCTGCAACACTACCGATGGAATTTGCGGGAGATGATGCTGAATTCATCGCTGATGGATCTTCAGGGCTTTGCCCGCCAGATGGAGAGTGCTTATCGTCAGATGTGGAGGAAATGGTGTCAACAGTTCCGTTGCTGAGTTGTTAGCACCTGCCTCAGTGCCGAGGCCAGGTCGCTGAATACGGCATGCCATGTTCCAGGGGAAGGCTGGCGGAACAGTCGCATGGTGGGGTACCAGGGAGAGTCGGCCCGCTCCAGCATCCAGCGCCAGTCTGGAGAAAAGGGCAATAAGAGCCAGGTCGGCCTGCCGAGGGAACCTGCCAGGTGTGCAACGGCGCTGTCAATGGATATCACCAGATCCAGCTGAGTAATCAGCGCAGCCGTGTCGGAAAAATCCTTGAGCAGATGAGCCGAATCCCTCAGTGGTATACCAGTCGGTAATGTCGGTTGTTGTTCCCCTCGCTCCGCAACCTGCAACGAATACCAGGAAACCCCACGGATGTCCTGCAAAAGGGAAAAACAGTGCGTGTCGGCCGAGCGCCGGGGGTCGGGCTTGCTCCGTCCTTTCCAGGTAATGCCGACCTTGAAGCCGGGATCGTCTCGCAGAGACTCCCGCCACCAACTGCACCTCCCACTGTCGGGAAAAAGATAGGGAACCTTTCTCGGCACCGTTTCCAGGGTGGTGCCCAGGAGGCGTGGAATCGACATCATCGGCACAGCCCAATCACAATGGGGCACTGTTTCTCCGGGGTGAACCATTTGTTCCAGAAACGGCAGCGTCGCCAGCAACGTTTCAAGCGGTTTCAAGCTGTTGCGCAGAAAAATCCTTCCTCCCTGTTGGGCCAGTAGTGGCAAAAAGCGACAGAACTGCAGGGCATCTCCAAAGGCCTGCTCGGTCACGACAAGCAACGTCTTTCCTGAAAGCGAAGAGCCGTCCCAAAGCGGCAGACCACACAGGTCAACCCTGACCGGGCCCTTCTTGTCGAAACGCGTTTCAAACTCCTCAAAACCCTTTTGGTAGTTTCCACGGATTAATGACACCTGCGCCAAATTCCATCGCACGGTCGGATCGTTCGGCTTGCATTCCAAAGCTTTTTGAAAGTACCGTTCAGCCTGCTCCAGACGGTTCTGCGAGAGAAAGACTCCTCCCAGGTTCAGATACGCACGGTGATCCCCAGGGGATAACTCGATTGCTCTCAGAAGCGAGCATTCCGCCACGTCAAAGCGGTTCAATACTTCACTTGCCGCACCAAGGTTCAGCAAAACCTCCACATCATCGGGGCGTCTGGAAAGGGCATTGTTGTACCAATGGGCGGCATCAGCATAATTGCCCAAACCAAAGTGCGCATCACCTAGGAATCGCCTGAGATCGCAGTCGTTCGGGGCAAGTGAGAGAGCCGTCGCGAACAGAAAGGCTGCTTCCTCATATCGTTCCTGCTCGTTTAGTAGGAGCCCGAGACAGCGGTAGGCATCCACGTTGTTTTCATCGTAGCCTATAGCTTGACGGAACCGTTCTTCCGCCCGGGCAGCACTGCCCTGGTGGTAGCAGCATAAGCCCAGGGCAGCAAGGGGGGGGCTCCATCGGGGGGATTCCTGGACAGCCTGCGAAAGCAGCGCATGTGCCTCCTTAAATCGTTGCCTATCCAGCAAGGCGACTCCCCGATGGTAACTCTCCATGACGCCGGGTGGCACAGCGGTATCACGGCTGTGTGCATATCTGCCTGACTCAGTCAGCGATTCTTCCAGTGCGGCAACCAATTTCTGTATCGGTTCACGCCAGTCGCCGCGCGTGCTCTGACGGAACAGTCGCATGGTGGGATACCAGGGAGAGTCGGAGCGTCTCAGCATCCAACGCCAATCCGCGACGTATGGCAAGAGTACAAACGTCGGTTTTCCCAGGGCGCCGGACAGGTGGGCCACCGATGTATCAATCGTGATAACTAGATCCAGTTGAGCGATGAAGGCTGCCGTATCGGCAAAATCGTGGATATGGACAGTCAGGTCGACACAAGTCATTCCCGGTGGAGGTGACGCGAACTGGGAAGCCGCGTCGTCCATTTGAAGGGAGAAAAAGGTGATTCCCCGAATGCTTGCCAAAGGGGCAATGTCTGTCAGTCGACACGAGCGCAGGGGGTCGGGTGTCTTGCGCCCGGCCCAGACAACGCCGGCCTTGAACGTTGAATACGGTTCGAGCAATTTCTGCCAAGCCTTTATGCGTTCCGAAGGTGGAGACAGATAGGGAACAGTGCGGGGAATTGTTTTTATGGTTGTACTAAACACACCGGGAAGACTCATCAACGGTACATGCCGGTCACAGGGAGGCAGCGGAGAACCGACCGGGAGCACGTCCGACACACCGGAAACCGTACGCAGGAGCTCGCAGAGAGGGAGAGGAACCTCAAGAATGAGACGCCCGCACCGCTCCGCCACGAGCGGAAGATAGCGGGCGAACTGGATAGTGTCGCCAAAGGCCTGTTCGGCATGCACTAGGATGGTCTGTTGCTCAAGGGATTCGCCTCCCCAGGCAGGCACGTCGAAATCACGCGAAGCCGTCGTATAGCCCCTCTTCTTCCAGCGCCATTCGAATTCCTCCCATCCCTCTTCATAACGGCCGAGTTTCAAATGCAGAAGTGCCCTGTTCCAGTGTGCCTCGGCGCAATTTGGATCGCGTCTCAGGGCAGCATCGTAGCATGCCATTGCCTCGTCGTGACTCAGCAGTCGCTCAAAGGCCATACCCATGGGGACCAACGGTTCCGGATTGTCCGGAATCAGCTCCGCCGCCCGCTGGTAGTCCTGTATCGCCTCCTCGCACCGGTTCAGGGCAAGCAGCGTGTTTGCTCTGTTATGGTATGTCGGGGCGGAGTCTGGGGCGAGTTCGAGAACACGCCCATACACACGGAGAGCCTCGGTGTGTAACTCCAGGTCATGAAGCAATGCCCCTATATTGAGCAGAATGTCGGGACGAAAGCTCTCCTGAAGCGCCAGTTCGTAGCATGCCAGGGCATCCTGAAGTCGCCCCATCCGGTGCAGTCGCAGCCCCCTGCTGAAATGACTCTCGTTTTCCCGAGACGTTTCATGCAAACTGATATTCATTGTTGTTCTTTCCGGGGTTCTTTTGGTATTTTCCTGTAAATTCAGGTACAAAGAATGCTCAAGTGATGCGCTGTTTCTACCGATAGCAACAGTACCATACGAGTAATCCGTATGACGACCAAATTCATAGGGAGATCCTGCCATGAATTGGGATTATCTTTCAAGCAGTACCGAAAAGCTGTTTTCTGCCCTGTCCATAAACCAGACTACCTATCGAGACAGCGCGGCCAATAATGCCCTGTCCGCTGGCCTGACCCAGTACCAGAACGGTAATTACAAGGCTGCCGCCGCATCGTTCCGCCTTGCTACCGCATACGATACCGATAATATCAATGCATATAACTATCTTGCCAAGGCTGACCTCAAGCTGGGAAAATCAACGGAGGCAATCAAAGCCTACAAGATATCCCTTGAGATTGACAGCAGTCAGGGGGATACCTATGTCGATCTTGCCAGCATATACATCGATAACAAGAACTACACCGAGGCCGAGAAGGTTCTGAAAAAAGGAAGCAAGTCGGATCCCACCAATTCCCTGCCCATTTATACCCTCGGCCTTTTACAGCTCAACAACCTGAACAAGCCGAAAGAGGCTGAAGAGTCGTTTCGCAAGACCATCAGAATCGCACCCAATGATGGAAATGCCTATTATGGACTGGGAGCTGCTCTTAACAAGCAGGGAGACTACAGCGGGGCGGTCACGCAGTTGAACAAGGCCCTGTCCCTGAAAAGGAATTCGGCAGCCACGATGTACGAACTGGGCAACGCCTATGCCTCTTTGGGCAAGACCGACTCCACAAAGGATATGATCAAGAAACTGAAGGCTTTGGGTACCAGTGAAGGCAGTAATCTGGCCGGTGATCTGCAAGTTCTCATCAATCAGCCCAAAATTATCGGCATAAACCAAAAACAGAGTACATTCAATACCTCTATGGGAATTGTTTCACTACTGGCGCTTGACCCAAGCTTTGTCACGCCGTCTTCGAGCGTGCGCTTTTCCATGACATTCAAGTTTGATTCCGAAATGGATATTGATTCCGTTACCAATATTGCCAACTGGAAGGTGGGACGCTCTTCAGGGGCCATTGCCGGGTTGTACGATAACGGCCTCTACCGCGCCACTGACCGGAGCTCCGCTGTCATGGCAACCAAGGTCACCTACAATCCGACCACCAAAGAGGCTACCGTTTACTTCCCCATATCCCAGAACAGCGACGGGAACGGGACCATAGACACAAGCCGTTTGACGTTCACGTTCAAGGGAACCGACGCGAACGGCAAGAAGATTGACTCTTCCGCTGATCAGTACAACGGTTTCGCTAAGAAGGCCTTCTAAATCCTGTAACAGCGATTCATGGCCAATGCGGGGCAACGGACGCTTGATTGATTCGTTGCCCCGCGTGTTTTATTTGTATTCACTGCTCCTTGCGCCATTTTCTCCCCTCTCCATTCAGGACAGCCTTTTCTCTCAGCCCTCAGTCTTTCAGTCATGGTTTGTGCTGCCGTCCTGTTCCCAAGTCATTCGAAACGGGGCGACAGAAGTACCTGGTGCCGCACGATAGTCATGGGGGCTTCCCTTCTGTCCAGAGGTGGACGGAGCTGTCACGTTGAATGGCTGTCACTCCGTTGCTGGCAACCATAGGGGAATTACATCCAGGGTTCACGCCAGTTGTTCCCCCCCGGCAAACCCTCTTGGCAAGGCCGCGATTTGCTGGTACTGTTCCGCTATCATGCACGCAGGAGGAATCATGGATTCGACCCATCACCCGCTACTCATTCTGGGCGCAGGCCCTGCCGGCTATACTGCCGCTATCTATGCAGCCCGGGCAAACATTGTGCCCACGCTTATCACCGGTCTGCAACCCGGAGGCCAGCTCACCACCACCACCGAAGTCGACAATTGGCCGGGAGATTATCAGGGAGTACAGGGCCCTGAACTGATGGAGCGGATGCGCCTGCATGCCGAGCGGTTCAACACCCGGATCATCTACGACCACATCACACGTGCCGACCTGGGGCGGCGCCCCTTTCTGCTGGAGGGAGACTCGGCGGCCTACACCTGTGATGCCCTGATCATAGCCACCGGCGCGTCGGCCAGATACCTGGGACTCCCTTCGGAACAGGCTTTTCTGGGCAAGGGGGTATCCGGTTGCGCAACGTGTGACGGGTTCTTCTATCGCGGCAAGGATGTGGCGGTCATCGGTGGCGGCAGTACGGCGGTCGAAGAGGCTCTCTATCTCTCCAATATCGCCCGGCACGTGACCATCGTGCATCGTCGCGACGAATTCAGGGCCGAAAAATACCTGGCCAACCTGATCATCGAAAAATCAAAAAACGGCAACATCACCATAGAGTGGGATCATGTGCTGGATGAAGTGCTGGGTGATGCAAGCGGCGTCACCGGCATGCGCATCCGCCACAAGAGCGGCCAGTCAACCAAGGAGATCCCGCTGCACGGCGTCTTCATCGCCGTCGGCCACTCGCCCAACACGAAGATATTCGAGGGGCAGTTGGAAATGGACAACGGCTACATCCGCACGAAATGCGCAAGCGTCGAGGGCAACATGACCGCAACCAGTGTCGAGGGTGTTTTTGCCGCGGGAGACGTTCAGGATTACATCTACCGCCAGGCTGTGACGTCCGCCGCTTCCGGTTGCATGGCTGCTAAGGATGCCGAACACTACCTCGCCGCCCTGCGCCATTGAGTCATGTCCCTGCGAGTCACGGAAAACGACGATATCCAGAAACTGTTGGCCGAGGTTCGGCAAACGATCTGCGACAACCAGCGTTTTCTCGGGAGATTGAAAGAGGATGATGCCGACCTGGAGACCGAAGAGGAATTGTCCGGCAAAGAAGAGGGCAGTGAAGAGGATTTTGAAGAATTGTGAGAACGTATGCTCATAACTGTGCCGTAACAACAGGGCCCCGGGGGATTCTCCAGGGCTCTTTTGCGTATGCATCCTGACGGCATGCGGCTACGGCGCTGTGTTCTCTCCCGTGGCGTGCCCCAAAAACAGGACCAGAAAGGAAGCTCCAGAATGATAACCGCTGCCGCCATCCAGTTTACTATCAAGCCTGGCAATGTGGATGCAAACCTCGCCCATGCGCGGGACGCCCTCGGGCGCGCCTCCGACCGGGGGGCTCAACTGGTCGTGCTGCCCGAAATGTGGTCCTGCGGTTTTTGCGGCAAAAGCCTGGCTGGTCTTGCCATGCATACCGCGGCTATTGCCGAGGAATTGCAGGATCTTTCCCGCAGGCTGGGTTTAGTGGTTGTGGGAAGCATGCCCGAACCAAACGGGGACAGGGTGTTCAACACAATCCATCTGATCGACAACGGCAGGCTTGCAGGAATCTACCGCAAGGTCCACCTGTTTTCCCTGCTGGGGGAAGATCGCGTTTTTGCCGCTGGAGACGGCTGTCTGCTGGCGGATACATCGATCGGGAAAATCGGTGTCATCATCTGCTATGACCTGCGTTTTCCCGAGTTGTCACGACGTCTTGCCCTCGAGGGCGCTCAGATCCTCTGCATCCCGGCCCAATGGCCCAAGCCACGAAACGAACAGTGGCGAACACTGCTGCAGGCCCGGGCCATAGAGAACCAGTTCTTCGTTGTTGCATCCAACACCTGCGGCATGGTGGGCAAACTGGATTTCTTCGGCATGAGCATGATAATCGGCCCCCGGGGGGACGTGCTTGCGGAGGCGGGAGATCGGGAAACGGAGATCGTTGCCGGCCTTGATATGCGGGATATGGCCGAGTGGCGTGCTCAAATCCCCTGCTTCAAAGATCGCAGGCCGGAATTGTACTGATTTTGACTTGACTTGATTATCCGTTCGGACTAGCTTTCCCACATATTTCATCCTCCGGAGGTGCTCGTTGTGGCCCTGCTGCTTAACGCCGGTATCGTCGTCAAACTGGTCCTGATTCTGCTTTTGTTCTTCTCGGTGGTTTCCTGGGCAATCATCCTCTTCAAACTCTTTCAGGTACACCGCGCCAACAGGGAATCGGAGCGCTTCATGGACCTGTTCTGGAAATCGTCCCGCTTCGACACCATCGCCTCCCAGCTTGACCGCTTCTCCAGCTCCCCCCTCTCCGTTCTGTTCAACGAGGCTTACGCCGAGCTCAACAAGCTGATGGACAAAGGGGCCACAAGCAACGGCGGGGGCTTGAGCACCGACCTGGGCGGCATCGAGAACGTCTCCCGCGCCCTGCGCCGGGCCACCAACTCGGAGCTGACCCGCCTGGAGCGCTACCTGACCTTTCTGGCCACCACCGGCTCCACCTCCCCCTTCATCGGCCTGTTCGGCACGGTGTGGGGCATCATGACCGCCTTCGAGGGGATCGGCAGGACCGGTTCCGCCTCCCTGGCTGTCGTTGCCCCGGGCATCGCTGAGGCGTTGATCGCCACCGCCATCGGCCTGGTTGCCGCCATTCCGGCGGTTATGGCCTACAACCATTTTCAGCACAAGATCCGCGTCCTGACCAACGATATGGACAGCTTCTCCACTGAGTTCCTCAACATCGTGCAGCGCACCGTGGCGGGGAGATAGCCATGGCCATGGGAGGACAGGGAAACAACCGCGCTGCCATGGCCGATATCAACGTCACGCCGCTGGTGGACGTCATGCTGGTGCTCCTGGTGATCTTCATGGTTACCGCTCCCATGATGCAGCAGGGGGTGCAGGTCAACCTGCCCAAGGCGGACACCAAGGCCATGACCCAGGCCGAGGAGACGGTGATCGTCACGGTGGATGGAAAGGGCAGGATTTTCATCAACAAGGACGAAGTGCCTGCCGGGGACCTGCGTTCCCGTCTCTCGGAGATGTTCGCCAACCGTGAGAAGAAGGAGATCTTCCTCAAGGCCGATGCCGGCGTCCCCTACGGCGAGGTGGTCAGGGCCATGGCCGACATCAAGGGTGCCGGCATCGAGCGCCTGGGCATGGTGACGGAACCGGCCCAGAAGTAATGACCGCACGACAGGCCACATCCGACAGACCCTTTGGCATCAGTCTCTGTCTCTCCGTCATCTTCCACGCCCTCTGCGGGGTGTCGCTGGTGTGGTGGCAGAGCCTGGTGCCCCCTCCCCTGGTCCTGCAGGAAACCTACTACGTAGATGTCGTCAACCTTCCGGTCGCCTCTCCCCGGTCCGGCAGTCCGACCCAGCAGGGGGACATGGCAGAGGCCGCTCCTCCCCTCCCGCAGGCGGAGGAAAAGGCCATGCCCCTCCCTTCCCCCCCGAAGCCGGCAGACAGCGGCAAGCAGAGCAAGGCGCCGAAGACTGCTCCCCGAAACCTGCCGGATGTGGACTCGGATTCCTTTGCCAAGAAAATGGCCAAACTGGAGGGAAGGGTTGCATCCGGCCAGCACGAGTCCGCCGTGGAGAGCCTGCGTCGCAAAGTCGCCTCAGGCGGCAGCGGCAGGTCGGGCATGCCCGGTGGCAAGGGGCAGGAGGCTGGCAGCGACTATGTCGCCTATATCCAGTCCCGCCTGAAGGACGCCTTTCGGGAGACCATCAGTTACACCAGCAGGGCTCCCGAGGTGGTTGTGCGCATCAGTCTTGATTCAAGCGGCAGGCTGGCCCGTAAAAAAATCGAACGGAGCAGCGGTGATCTTGCCTTTGAGCGTTCCGTTATCGCTGCCATAGACAGGGCCAGTGAGAAGTTTCCCGCCCCTCCCGACAGGAGGGGTTTCGAGGGAGTATTTGTGTTCAAGCCCCAGGGCGTTTCCAACAGCAGACCATGAAAGTCGATACAATCACCATGATGAGAACCCTTCTGATCCTTCTCGTGCTGTTCCTGATGCTGCCGGCCGTGTCATGGTCAGAGAACGGCTATATCGAGATAACCGCGCCGGGCAATCGCCAACTCAGGATGGCCGTGGATGTTCCCCGCAGTCTGGAAGCGGCCTCGTCGCCCGAAAAGGCCCGGGAGATGGGGGAGGTGATCGCCTTCGACATGAACATGTCGGGCCTCTGTCTGGCTGAAATCAAGGAACAGTTTAACCTCTCGGGCGCTCTGCTCTTTGCCGAGGCCGACTTCAACTCCTGGCTGAAGGGGGGCTATGACCTGCTGGTGCGGGGCGAATACAGCGTAAAGGGAGACGATCTGACGGTCGAGTTCCGGCTCTTCGACCTGGCCAACCGCAAGATGATGACCGCCCGACGCTATCTGGGAAAGACAAAGGACCTGCGCAGGTTCGCCCACTCCTTTGCCGACGAGATCCTGCTGGCCATGACTGGTGAACGGGGCTGCTTTACCACCCATATTGCATTTGTCAGCACCAGATCCGGCAACAAGGAGATCGCCATCATGGACTGGGACGGTCACGACACCCGGCAGCTGACCAGAAACCACTCCATCAACCTCAACCCCGACTTCTCGCCCAACGGCCGCGAGATCATCTTCACCTCCTATAAGCGGCACAACCCGGATCTTTACCGGCGTCCCCTTTCCAGTCCGGTGGAGGTGGCGGTCTCCCATCGCGAAGGTCTGAATATCACCGGCGCCTGGTCGCCCGATGGATCGCGAATCGCCCTGGCTCTGAGCAAGGACGGAAATTCCGAAATCTATACCATTGCCCGGGACGGTTCCAGCCCGGTTCGCCTGACCTCTCACCCGGCCATAGAAATTTCCCCCACCTGGTCGCCCAATGGCTCCCAGATCGCCTTCGTCTCCGACCGCCTGGGGAAACCGCAGATTTTCATCATGAATGCCGATGGAACCGGCGTTCGGCGCCTTACCACCAACGGCGGCTACAACGTCAATCCGCGCTGGTCGCCAAAGGGGGACAAAATCGCCTATGCTCGCATGGAGGGCGGTGGATTCCAGATCCATACCATCAATGTCAATGGTAGCGACGACACCCAGTTGACCAGCAGCGGCAGCAGCGAAAACCCGGCCTGGTCGCCCGATGGCCGCCTGATAGCGTTCAGCGGTAGGAGGGGAAGTGGAGACGAAATCTACGTCATGCGGGCCGACGGCTCGGGAGAGACCCGCGTCAGCAAGGTCGGGGGGCGCAGTACCCAGCCGGCCTGGCAGCCGCGCTGAACTCCTTCCAGGGGGGCGTTCGGTGGAGAACATTCGGCGTATTTTGAAAGAGGGTTGCAATTAGCAATTGCAAAAGAAACATCCTGATGTATACTCTGCCAACATGATCTAGGCCAACCAAGGCGGTTAATTTCATAGTGTTAAAAAGGAGACGAACGATGAAACGAGGGATGATGACACTGTTGGCACTGTTGGCCATGGCGGCACTCATGTCTGCCGGATGCGCGAGCAATGAAGTCGTGAAGGCCGAAGAACCGGTTGTGGCGCCTGCCCAGACCGAGGCTCCTGCAGTTGAAGTTACCCAGCCCGCAGCGCCGGCAGCTCCCGTAGAGGCTCCCAAGGTCGAAGAGACCGCCAAGGCCGACTCCGAAGCAGTTGCAGCCGCATTTGACGTCGCGTATTTTGACTTTGATAAATCCGACCTGCGCCAGGATGCCCGTGACGCGCTCTCCAAGAACGCGGATATCATGCTGAAAACAAACACCGCGGCCAACGTCAAGATCGAAGGTCACTGTGACGAGCGCGGTTCGGCCGAGTACAACATGGCTCTGGGTGAGCGACGCGCCAAGTCGGCCCTGCAGTACCTGCTGACCCTGGGTGTGCCGTCGCAGCGTTTGTCCATCGTCAGCTATGGCGAAGAGAAACCGGCCGCACAGGGCGGCAATGAAGAGGCTTGGGCAAAGAACAGAAGGACTGAGTTCGTCGTCGTCAAGTAGCCCGAAAACCCATACGTATCAATCGAGCCGGAAAGCGCCCTGCGTTTTCCGGTTTTTTCGTTGTTCTCCTTGCCCGTGCAATCATGTACTATTCCGCGCAACCGCAGGGTATTTCGGTATGTGTTCAGCAGGGAGAGTTTGAACATGAAAGTGGCATATCTGCACCTGGGACTGGCGATTCTGTCGGAAGTGATCGCCACAAGCACCCTCAAGTCAACCGCCGAATTCAGCAAGCTGTTGCCCAGTCTGGTCGTGGTCGCGGGATACGCTTCGGCGTTTTACTTCATGACCCTCAGTCTGCGCTCGATCCCCATCGGCATCAGCTATGCCATCTGGTCCGGCGTCGGCACGGTACTGATCGCCGGTATTGCGGCAATTCTCCACAGGCAGCTTCTTGATATCCCCGCGCTGGTCGGCATCGGACTGATCGTCAGCGGCGTTATCGTTATCAACCTGTTTTCGAAGAGTGTGGGGCTGTAAAGGAGAAAGATTGACCTTTCCACAGATGAATCTCCACGGGAATCCATGGATCTGGCCGAACAGTGCCGGACCATTCGCGAGACCCAGCCCAAGGGCTTCTGTCCCACCCTGACCGGCGAGATTGCGGCAAAACGTGTCAACATGGTACAGGGAGCATGACCGCCCATGGGGGCCGGCCTGCGACATCCCGCCCAGAGCGGAGCGGCATTCCAAGGGTTCTTAGGTGTGACTCATGACATTTCGCATTACCATCCTTTGTGAAAACGGCGTCGGCCCGATCTCGGGAACTCTGGGTGAACACGGTTTTTCCGCCCTGATCGAACCGTCCGTTGGAGAGCCACTGCTGTTCGACACCGGGCAGGGAGTGACCCTGCTGCACAATGCCCGCCGGATGAACAAGGCGCTGGACTGCGTTGGAACGGTGGTCCTCTCCCATGGCCACTACGACCACAGCGGTGGCCTGCTACCGCTGCTTCAGCAGCACAATCCTCTGCATGTCTGCGCCCATCCGACAGTTTTCTCTCCGCGCTATCGCCTGAACGACAACGGCGAATGCATCTCCATCGGCATCCCCCACAGCCGGCGGGAGCTGGAAGAGGCGGGAGCCATCTTCCAACTCTCCACGGAATTCCGCGGCATCGCACCGGGGGTGTTTCTGACCGGTGAAGTGCCGCGCGTAACCCCCTTCGAGGCAGGAGATAGGGGTATTTTCTTTGACCGCGCCGGCCTGCAACCGGACAACGCGCCCGACGACCAGTCGCTGGTCCTGGAGAGCGGCAAGGGACTGGTGATACTCCTGGGTTGCTGTCACGCCGGGCTGGTGAATACCTTGCACCATGTGAGGCGCTGCACGGGGAGGGATGACATTTACGCCATCATCGGCGGAACGCACCTGGGTTTCTGCAGCAAAGAGCAGGTCGACGGCACCATCAGGGCGCTGAAACGATCCGGTATCCGCAGGCTGGCGGCAAGTCACTGCACCGGGTTCGCCGCCTCGGCGCGGATGTTCCGGGATCTATCCGCACAGTTCCAGCCCGCCCATGTCGGTTATACCCTGGAGGTCTGATCGTCTCCTGGCCTTCGATGGACGTACAAACGCAATATCCCGCTGGACAGGCTTTCCCCTGCTCTGCTAAAGTGCCAGATTCATGAAGATAAAACGGCTGGAAATTTGTGGCTTCAAGTCTTTCGCCGATCGGGTCGTGCTGGATTTTCAGCAGGGGGTGACCGGCGTGGTCGGCCCCAACGGCTGCGGAAAGTCCAATATCGTCGACTCAATCCGCTGGTGCATGGGAGAGCAGTCCGCCAAGAACCTGCGCGGCAAGGCCATGGAAGACGTGATCTTTGCCGGCAGCGAGACGCGCAAGCCACTGGGCATGGCCGAGGTGTCGCTGGTGTTCTCCACCGAGGATGGCCGGGCGCCGGCAAAGTACCTGGAGTATTCCGAGATACAGCTCACCCGGCGCCTCTACCGGGACGGCGACAGCGACTACCTGATCAACAGGACCCCTTGCCGTTTGTTGGACATCACCGAGCTGTTCATGGACACCGGCGTCGGCACCAAGGCCTACTCGATCATCGAACAGGGCAAGATCGGCATGATCCTGCATTCGCGCCCCGAGGAGCGGCGCTTTCTGATCGAAGAGGCGGCCGGCGTGACTAAGTTCAAGTCCCGCAAGCAGCAGGCGCTGAAGAAGATCGAGGGGACCAGGCAGAACCTGGCCAGGCTGGCCGATGTGCTGGGCGAGATCAGGCGGCAGCTGGCCTCTCTCCAGCGTCAGGCAAAAAAGGCCGAGAAATTCCGCGAGTACCGCGACGAACTGCGCGAGATCGAGCTCCTCTTCACGGCCTGCGAGTACCGCGCCACGGCGGAGCAGCGCCGGACAGCCGAGTCCGAGCAGGCGGTGCTCAACGGGCGCATCCGTGACGCCTTTTCGGAAACCGCCCTCTCGGAATCGCGCATCGAAGAGGCGCGTCTCTCCCAGGTGGAGGCGGAAAAGCGTCTGGCCATGGCCCAGGAGGAGATCTACCGCATCAAAAGCGAGTTTGCTACGGCCGAGAGCGGGCTTGAGTTCCAGCGCAAGGAACTCTCCAGTCTGACCGGGCGTCTGAGCCGGCTGGAGGCCGAGGCGGGCGAACTGGAGCTGCGCCAGCGGGAGTGTGCCGCCCAGCGGGAAGCGCTGGAACAGCGCCGCGATTCCTCATCCAGTGAAGGGGAGGAGCTGCAACTGCTCCTGCTGCGGGAAGAGGCGGCACTGGCCGGGCAGCAGCAGAGCGAACAGGAACTGTCGCTGCTGCTGGAGGGGCGCCGCAGGGAACTCTTCGCTGCTTTGGCTGAGTCGGCCCAGTTCAAGAACCGCGCCGAAGGTGCCCGGAAGCGCCTGGCTGCACTGGGCGAGCGCCTGGAGCGCCAGGCCCGTGAGGGAATCCAGCTGGCGGAACGGTTGGAGCTGGCCAGCCGGAACGTAAGCCAGCTCAAGGGCGAGATCGCGTCCGGGGAAGAGGAGCAGGAAGAGCTGCAGATGGAGCTCTCCTCCCTTCGGCAACGGGAGGACGAGCTCAAGAGCCGCCTGCCCAAGCTGGAGGAGGCCTGGCAGAAAGGGCGGGACGAGCTGAACCGTGCCTCGTCGCGCCTGCATTCCCTCCAGGAGCTGGAAGCCCAGTTCGCCGGCTACGACCGTGGTGTCAGGGTGCTCATGCAGACTCCTGAACTTCGCCCCCGTTTCAGCGGCATGCTGGCCGATAGCGTAACCGCACCCCAAGAGCTGGAAGCCGCCCTGGAGGCGGCCCTGGCGGATCGGCTGCAGTGCGTTCTCTGCTCCGATGAGCAGGACGCGCTCGTGGCCCTGGAATTCCTCAAGAAGGGCAATGCCGGACGTGCCGGGCTGGCTCTGCCTCTGGCTGTGGAACCGTCCCCTTTCGTTGCCGTGGACCAGGCGCTCCCTCTGGAGCGGCTGGTGCAGGTGAGCGGCCCCCATGGGGGGCTGGTTCGTCATATCCTGGGCGGCGTCATGCTCACCGAAACCCTTGCCCAGGCCCTGGAGCTGGCCCGAAGATTCCCCGCTCTCTCCTTCGTCACCCGCGACGGTGACATGGTTTCCCTGGGGGGGGTTGTCACCGGTGGTTCCAGCGAACAGGTGCAGAAGGGGATCATCCACAAGAAGCGCGAGATACGGGAACTGGAAGGGCGCGTTAGTGAACTGGGGGAGCAGGCCTCCGTCCTGGAGGCCGAACGGGACCAGCTGCGCACTCTTTCACGGGAAGTGGCCGAGGGGCTGAAGAGCATGGCCACACTGCTGCACCAGTCCGAACTGAGGCTGGCCGGTCTGCGCAAGGATCTCCAGCGGGCAAGCGACGAGATCGGCCGCACGGAGGAGCGCAGGGAGCTGCAGGCCCTGGAGGCGGAGACGCTGAACGAGGAGCGCGAGGCGCTGGAGGCGGAGCTGCGCCTCAGCCAGGAGCGCATGGCCGAGATTGGCGATTCCTCCCAGGGGCTTGACCAGGAGGTCAACCGCTTCAAGGAGGAATTGGACGCCTGCCGTGCCGGGCTGGCCTCTCTGCGGGAGCGGGTAACGACCATCAGGGTCCAGGTGGCCACCCTGGGGGAGCAGCGCGAGGCCAGCCTGCGGGGGATCGACGACCTGGAGCGCCAGTCCCGTGAGCTGGTGCGCCGCATGACCAGCGACCGGGATGAGCTGGAGCAGGGGGCCTCGGAGCGGACCCGCCTGCAGGAATTCATCTCCTCGGCCACGGAGCGGCTGGAACTGCTGCTCCACAGGCAGGAGGCAGGCGCCAGGTTTCTGGAAGAGGCGCGTCAGGCCCACGAAACAGCCCTGAACGAACTGGCCGTTGCCGAGGCACGGGCCAAGCGGGCACGGGAGGAGAGCGACAGCGTCCGCCAGGACCAGGCTGAACTCAACCTGCGCTTCTCGACCCTTTCGCTGCAGCTGGAGCATCTGGAGCAGGCCCTGCGGGATCGACACCGCCTGGCCATGGACGAGGCCCTGGTCAGGCTGGAAGCGGTTCGGTTCGACGAGCTTGCCAGCCGGGAGCGCCGGGCGGAGTTGCAGCGGCTGCTGGATGAGGTGGGCGAAGTCAACCTGATGGCTATCGACGAGTACGCCGAGATGGAAGAGCGCTTCAACTTCCTCTCCTCCCAGAGGGATGACCTGGAAGAGTCGCTGCGCAGCCTGCAGCAGGCCATTCAGCGTATCAACCGCACCACCCGGCAGCGTTTTCACGAGACGTACAACCTGGTCAACGCCAAGTTCCAGGAGGTCTTCCCGCGCCTGTTCTGCGGCGGGCGGGCGGAACTGCGTCTGACCAACGAGGACGACCTGCTGGAGACCGGTATCGACATCATTGTCCAGCCGCCGGGCAAGAAGCTGCAGAACGTGACCCTCCTGTCCGGCGGTGAAAAGGCCCTGACAGCCGTGGCGCTGATCTTCTCTATCTTTCTGATCAAGCTGACCCCCTTCTGCCTGCTGGACGAGGTTGACGCGCCGCTGGATGACGCCAATATCGGCCGTTTCAATGACATGGTGCGCGAGATGAGCGCAGTTTCCCAGTTCATCATCATTACCCACAACAAGGCGACCATGCAGGTGGCCGACACGCTCTACGGCATCACCATGGAGTCGCCCGGTTCATCAAAGGTGGTATCGGTAAAACTGCACTGAACACGCAAGGAGTTTGTTCGTATGCCGTTTCGCGCTATTCTGGAAGAGTTGGTCAACCGCACGCCCCGCTCTGTGGGTGCGATACTGATTGACTGGGAAGGGGAGGCGGTGCAGGAGTACTGTCACTGCACACCCTACGATATCCGTTTCATGGCCGCCCACCAGGCAATCATCTTGAACCGCCTCAGGGAATGCGCCACCTGGAATGACGCTGGCAACAGGATTCAGGATTTCGTGATAACAACGGACCAGGCGCATCTGATCCTCGGCTGCGTCGATGATGATTATTCGCTGATGATGAGCATCCAGCGCGACTGCCCGCTGCAGTTGGCCTTACGCCACTTCCGCCACACCATCGCGGAACTCAAGAGGGAGATATGATGGAACAGACCAAGAAGAAGGGCTTCTTCAGGGGATTGATCGATAAGCTGAGCGGCACGGCCCCTCCTTCCGCCGCCGAGACGGCCGAGCCCGCCCAGGAGCGGGAATTGGAGTCTTGCCGGGAAACGGTCCCGCACCAGGAGCCGCAACCATGCCCGGAACCGGCGGCCCCGGCCGCGCTACCCGTCCCCCCCCCTCCCCAGCCTGCCCCTGCCGAGCCCCCCCCCAAGCCGGGCTTCTTCGAGCGCCTGAAACAGGGGCTGCAGAAGACCAAAGAAGGCCTGGTGGGGCGCATCGATGCCCTGGTGCTGGGCAAGAAGGAGATCGATGCCGACACCCTGGAGGAGTTGGAGGAGATCCTGATCACTTCCGACGTGGGGGTCAAGACGACGGTGGAGCTGATCCGTACCCTGGAGCAGCGCCTGGGGCGCAACGAGCTCAAAGACGGCCAGGCCCTGAAGAACGCCCTCAAGGAAGAAATTCTCCTGCGGTTGAACGCCCACCACGGCCAGCTGGACATCGGCAGCCGGCGCCCCTTCGTTCTGCTGGTGATCGGCGTGAACGGCGTGGGCAAGACCACCACCATCGGCAAGCTGGCCTCCCGCTTCACCGGTTCCGGCAAGACGGTCCTGCTGGCCGCCGCCGACACCTTCCGGGCCGCCGCAGCCGAGCAGTTGGTGGTCTGGGGCGAGCGTTCCGGCGTTGAAGTCATCCGCCACAAGGAGGGGGCCGATCCCTCGGCGGTGGTTTTCGACGCCTGCAAGGCCGCCGTTGCCCGCGACGTGGACATCCTGATCGTCGATACGGCCGGCCGCATGCACACCAAGGTCAACCTGATGGAGGAGATGAAGAAAATCCGCCGCGTCATCGACCGGGAGATCCCTGGCGCGCCCCACGAGACCCTGCTGGTGGTGGATGCGGCCACCGGCCAGAACGCTGTCTCCCAGGCGCGGCTCTTCAAGGAGGCGGCCGGTGTAACCGGTATCGCCCTGACCAAGCTGGACGGAACCGCCAAAGGGGGCGTCGTGGTGGCTGTCAGCCACGAGTTTGCCCTTCCGGTGCGCTATATCGGTGTTGGCGAGGCGATCGACGACCTGCGTGACTTCTCCCCCCAGGAGTTCACGGATGCCCTCTTCCAGGCCTGAAAATCGGATCGTCCGGGGCGACGCGCCGGGCGGGAAGCTCGCAATTTCGGGCAATTAGGCCTTGACTTCACTTCTGTGCCCGAGTATAGTAATCTCCCCCGAAAGGAGATTGCCCCCATGAATCACGAGCTTTTTGAGTCACTTGACAGCAAGGTCAGCAACCTTGTGGAAAAATACCGCGCCCTGAAAGAGGAAAACAGCCGTCTGTCTGATGAGATAGAGCAATTAAAGGCCGAGCGGCAGGGATTTGGGTCCCGCATCGACGCCATACTGGGTAAGCTGGACGGGATCTGACCGGGGTGAAGGCATCCCACTCCGTAACGGTACTGGGCCGGGAGATCTCGGTCAGAAGTTCGGCGCCGCAAGCCAAGGTCCAGGAGGTTGAGGCCTTTGTCAACACCAGGTTGCAGGAGATAGGCTCCGCACTGAAGAGTGGCGACGCGCAACTGGTGCTGACCCTGGCGCTTTTGAACACCGCCGAAGAGCTGCTGGATTTGCGGAAAAAACACGAAACTGACGCGTCTCTCGAAGGCAGGCTGCGGGAGATGCTGTACAAGCTGGAATCGGCCTGAGTGATACAAAAGAGTTCTCTTCAGGGAGACTTGATCATATATTCGCACCAGAAACGATCAGTCCCGGGAGTGCATGACAACGGCGCCCCTTTTACTGATATCCGGACGCAGCGGAATATATCCTCAACAAAGGGAAGGAAGCGCTCCTCGCGTACAGGAACCAGAGCAGCACCTTTTTCCACGGCACTGACGAGCCAATTCCACGCCTTTTCCCCCCTGATAAACCACCCCGGACATTCTCCGGGCGCCATCACTCCCCCGTGCCCGGCATCACCTGTGTTTTCGAAACCATGAGGAAACATGCCAAAACGCTCGCTCCGCCAGCAGATGCTGGCGCTCCGTCGTGCGCTCCGTCGTGATGATTGGCTGAATGCCAGCGGTCTGGCGCAGCGCAACCTCATCTCCCTGGAGGAATACTCGCAGGCGAAGTGCATCGCGCTCTACTCGCCGATTCATAACGAGGTGGACACCTCGCTGATCTTCCAGGCAGCCCGCGCCGCCGGCAAACGGACACTGTATCCCGTGGTCTGCGGACGGGAGATGGTGCTTCGCCAGATCGATCATCCCGATCAGCTCAGCCAGGAGGGGGCTTTCGGGATTCTCGAACCCTGCGGAAACGGCAGGGCCCACCAGGCCCACGAGGCGGACCTGATCGTCGTTCCCGGTGTGGCCTTTGATGCGACCGGGCATCGCATCGGCTACGGAAAGGGGTTCTATGACCGTTTTTTGCGACACCCCGACCAGAGGGGCACGCTGGTCGGGCTGTGTCACGATTTCCAGCTGATTGACGGCAATCTTCCGGCTGACCAGCACGATATCCGCATGGACATCGTCATCACCGGACAGCGGATCATTCGCTGCGGAGGTAACCGGCGCCACCCTACTGGCCCGGATTCACATAGAGGAGGTAGTTGAAATGCAGGTAAGCATATGGATGCTGGTCATCACCGTGCTGGCGGCCGTCGCGGCCTACTTCGCGGGAAGCAGGGTCAACAAGAAGGATTCGGGCCTGATCGTCAAACAGTCCGAGGAACTGGCAGCCAAGATGATCGACGACGCCCGGCGCGAGGCGGAAACCATCACCAAGGAAGCTGACTTGAAGGCCAGGGCCGAGATCATCGAGGCCAAGGCCGGCCATGACCGGGAGATAACGGAGAAGAAGAAAGACCTGCAGATCCTGGAAAAACGGTTGCAGCAGAAGGAAGAGAACCTGGACAAGAAGTTCGGCCTGATCGAGCAGAAGGAACTGGACATGCTCAAGAAGGAGCAGTCCTTTGTCGCCAGGGAGCAGAACCTCGCGGCAAAAAGCGAGGAACTGAGCAGGGCCTCCGACGTGCAGCAGGCCAAGCTGGAGGAAATCTCCGGCATGTCGGCCAGCGAGGCTAAGAAAGAATTGATGACCAGCATGGAGGACGAGGCCAAGCACGATGCGGCCAAGCGCATCAAGGCCATCGAGGAGGAAGCCCGCGAAACAGCCGACAAGAAGGCCAAGGAGATCATATCCCTGGCGGTCCAGCGCTATGCCGGCGAATACGTGGCCGAGAAAACCGTGTCGGTCGTGCCGCTCCCCTCGGACGAGATGAAGGGGCGCATCATCGGCCGCGAGGGACGCAACATCCGCGCCCTGGAGGCTGCTACCGGCATTGACCTGATCATCGACGATACCCCCGAGGCGGTGATCCTCTCCGGATTCAACCCGGTACGGCGCGAGGTGGCCCGCATGTCCCTGGAAAAACTGATCGGCGACGGCCGCATCCATCCCGGGCGCATCGAAGAGGTGGTGGCCAAGGCCACGGAAGAGGTGGACCTGGGCATCAAGGAGGCTGGAGAGCGGGCCGCCTTCGACCTGGGAGTGCACGGCATTCATCCGGAGATCATCAAGCTGATCGGCCGTCTCAAGTACCGCACCTCCTATACCCAGAACATCTACCAGCACTCGCTGGAAGTTGCCTTTATCTGCGGCATCATGGCCGCCGAGCTGGGCATCAACGTCAAACAGGCCAAGCGCGCCGGTCTGCTGCACGACCTGGGCAAGGCCGTTGACCATGAGGTGGAGGGCTCCCACGCCGTGATCGGAGCGGACCTGGCCCGCAAGTACGGCGAGTCAGCCAAGATCGTGCACGCCATCATGGCCCACCACGAGGATGAAAAACCCAACAGCGTACTGGCCGTGCTGGTTCAGGCCGCCGATGCCCTCTCCGGGGCACGTCCCGGCGCACGGCGGGAGATGATGGAGACCTACGTCAAGCGGCTGGATGACCTGGAGCGCATAGCCACCTCCTTTGGCGGCGTCACCAATTCCTTCGCCATCCAGGCCGGCCGCGAGATCCGCGTAATGGTCTCCAGCGACCATGTCACCGACGAGCAGTCACTGATCATGGCCCGTGACATCGCCAAGAAAATCGAAGCGGAGATGACCTATCCCGGCCAGATCAAGGTCAACGTCATTCGGGAAACGCGGGCAGTGGAATATGCCCGTTAAGATTCTTTTCATCGGCGACATCATCGGCAAGCCGGGCCGCCAGGCGCTTTCCCGCCAGCTGGACCGCCTGGTGGACCGTTACTGCGTCGACATGGTCATTGCCAATGGCGAGAATGCGGCCGGCGGATTCGGCCTGACGACGGATACCGCCAAAGAGCTGTTCGACCTGGGGGTAGGCGGCCTCACCAGCGGCAACCACATCTGGGACAAGAAGGAACAGGTCCCGCTGGTGCTGGCCAGCCAGCGCATCATCAGGCCTGCCAACTACCCCGAGGGTGTTGCCGGACAGGGGAGCATGATTCTCGCCACGCCCGGTGGTGTCAAGGTAGGGGTGCTCAACCTTGAGGGACGGGTGTTCATGAAATACCTAGAATGCCCCTTCAGGACCGCCGACCGGGAAATCGAGCGTCTGCGCCAGGAGACGCCGATCATCCTAGTGGACTTTCACGCCGAGGCTACCTCGGAAAAGGCCTCCCTGGGGTGGTACCTGGATGGCCGGGTCAGCGCGGTGATCGGCACCCACACCCACGTGCAGACCGCCGACGAACGCATCCTGACCCAGGGGACGGCATACATGTCCGATGCCGGCATGACCGGCAGCTTTGATTCGGTGATCGGCATCGGCAAGGACGAGGCCATCCGCAAGTTCCTGACCCAGCTGCCGGTCAAGTTCGAGGTGCCCAAGAAGGATATCCGCCTTAACGGAGTCGTCATCGATATTGATGAAGCCACCGGCAAGGCGCTCGCCATCGAACGCATCGCGGTCTGCTGCTGAAAAACAACGCCACAGCGGTCACGGAATTATGGACTGAATCCATGATGCCGTGACTGCTGTGGCTACATTATTATGAGGAGCCTGAACATGTCCGTAGCCGAACAGATGGCCGTTATCAAGCGTGGCGCCGTGGAGATCCTGATCGAGAAGGAGCTTGAGGCGAAACTGGAGAAGTCGCTGAAAACCGGCGTGCCGCTCAGGATCAAGGCCGGCTTCGATCCCACCGCCCCTGACCTGCATCTGGGACACACCGTGCTGATCCACAAGCTGCGCCAGTTTCAGCAGCTGGGTCACGAGGTGAACTTCCTGATCGGCGATTTCACCGGCATGATCGGCGACCCCACCGGCAAATCGGAGACCCGCAAGGTCCTGACCCGCGAGGATGTGCTCAAGAACGCCGAGACCTACAAGGAGCAGGTCTTCAAGATCCTGGATCCGGACAAGACCAAGGTGGTGTTCAACTCCAGCTGGCTGAACGACCTGGGCTGCGGCGGTCTGATCGCCCTGGCATCCAAGTACACCGTGGCCCGCATGCTGGAGCGGGACGACTTCCACAAACGCTTCTCCAGCCAGCAGCCGATCAGCATCCATGAGTTCCTCTACCCGCTGGTGCAGGGGTACGACTCGGTTGCCCTGAAATCGGACGTGGAGCTGGGGGGGACGGACCAGAAGTTCAACCTGCTGGTGGGGCGCGAGTTGCAGCGCGAGTGGGGCCAGGAGCCCCAGTGCGTGCTGACTATGCCGCTCCTGGAGGGGCTGGACGGGGTCAACAAGATGTCCAAGTCACTGGGCAACTACATCGGCATCAATGAACCGGGCGACGAGATCTTCGGCAAGGTCATGTCAATCTCCGACGAGCTGATGGTCCGTTACTACGAACTGCTCTCCGACATGCCGCTCCCGGAGCTTGAGAAGCTCAAACAGGGGCTGGCGGACAACTCCCTGCACCCCATGGAAACCAAGAAGGCCCTGGGCCGTGAGCTGGTGGGACGCTTCCACGGAGCAGCGGCGGCCAGGGATGCGGAGGAAAATTTCGTCAAACGCTTCCGCGACAACCAGATCCCGGACGACATGCCCCAGATCAGTCACTGTCTGGCCGACGGCACCCTGCTTTTGGCCCGCGCCATGAGCGAGGCGGGGCTGACCAAGTCCAACGGCGAGGCGCGGCGTTCCATCGATCAGGGGGGGGTCAAGCTGAACGGCGAGAAGATCTCCAACCCCAACCTGGAGCTGGATGCGGCCGGCGAGTACATCGTCCAGATCGGGCGCCGCCGTTTCGGCCGGATCATCGTCAGCGCATGATCCATCTGACCAATATCAGCAAGCAGTACGGCTCCCAGGTTCTCTTCCGCGAGGCGGGTTTCCAGATCCTGCCCGCAAGCCGCAGCGGCCTGGTGGGCCCCAACGGCGCGGGTAAGAGCTCCCTGTTCCGTATCATCACCGGCGAAGAGGAGCTGGATGCTGGCGAGATCACCCGCGCCAAAAAGAGCACCATCGGCTACTTCTCCCAGGATGTGGGTGACATGTTCGGACGTACGGCCCTGGAAGAGGTGATGGCCGGCTCGGCCGACACCATGCGACTGGCCGACGAACTCAAGCAGATGGAGGCGGCCATGTGCCTGCCCCAGTCGGACGAGGAGATGGCCCTTCTGCTGGAGCGCTACGGTATTGCCCAGGAGGAGTTCGAGCACCGTGACGGCTACAACCTGGACACCCGTGCCCAGACCGTGCTGACCGGCCTGGGCATCGGGCCGGATCGCTTCAACCAGCCGGTGGAATCATTCAGCGGCGGCTGGAAGATGCGCATCGCCCTGGCCAGGATCCTGACCCAGAAGCCGGACGTGCTGCTCTTGGATGAACCAACCAATCACCTGGACGTGGAATCGATCATCTGGCTGGAGGAGTGGCTTGCCGACGAATTCGACGGTGCCCTCTTGATGACCAGCCATGACCGCGATTTCATGAACCGGGTGGTGACCCGCATCATCGAGGTGGCCAACAGGACCATCACCACCTACGGCGGCAACTACGACTTTTACGAACGGGAACGGGACATCCGGCGGGAGCAGCTCCTGGCCAGCCACAAGCGCCAGCAGGAGATGCTGGCCAAGGAGGAGGAGTTCATTGCTCGATTCGCGGCCCGCGCCTCCCATGCCGCCCAGGTCCAGTCGCGGGTCAAGAAGATCGAGAAGATCGAGCGCATCGAAATCCCCCCCGAGGAACGCGCGGTGCGCTTCGAGTTTAGCGAACCGCCCCGCAGCGGCGACGACGTTCTGCTGATGGACAGCCTGGCCAAGGTTTGGAAGCGTGAGGACGGTACGGACCACCCGGTTTTCAGCGGCATCTCCGGTATCATTCGCCGGGGCAACAGGGTTGCCCTGGTAGGCGTCAACGGGGCCGGCAAATCGACCCTCCTGAAACTGCTGGCCGGCCACGCAGAGCCGACCAGCGGCAGCTTTAGCCTGGGCGCCAACGTGGAGCTGGGCTACTTCAGCCAGCATGCCATGGAGCTTCTTGATCCGGGCAAGACGGTCTTCGAGACCCTCCAGGACGCCATGCCCCTGGCGAATATCGGCGTGATCCGCAACCTGCTGGGCGCCTTCCTTTTTTCCGGTGACGCCATCGACAAGCGCATCGGGAACCTCTCTGGCGGCGAGAAGAGCAGGGTGGTGCTGGCAACGCTCCTGGCGCGGCCGATCAATTTCCTGGTGCTGGACGAACCGACCAACCACCTGGATATCCGCTCGCGGGAGATCCTTCTGGGCGCCCTGCGGAATTTCAGCGGCACGGTGCTGCTGGTGAGCCACGACCGCCATTTCCTGCGCCAGTTGGTGGACCGGGTCTTTGAAATCGACCATGGCGAGATGCGCACCTACGAGGGTAACTACGACTACTACCTGGCAAAGGTTCATGAGGCCCAGGGGTAGAAAAAAATCTTTTTTTCAATAGGCATTTAATTACATTGACAGCCCTGCGCCAGGCTGTTACTGTAACGAAGCTCTCGTGGATGCCACGGAGTAATTAAAAATAGCAGTACCAGGAGAAGTAAGTACATGGTAAACGGAACAGTAAAATGGTTTAACGACAGCAAGGGGTTTGGATTTCTTGAGCAGGAAAATGGCGAAGACGTATTCGTGCACTTTTCCGCGATTTCGGGCGAAGGCTTCAAATCCCTTGCAGAAGGTGATAGCGTTACGTTCGAGCTGGTCAAAGGCCCCAAAGGTCTCCAGGCGGCAAACGTAACCAAGATTTAATCCAAAGAAAAACGGAAACGCAAAAAAGCCTCGGAGAAATCCGGGGCTTTTTTGCGTACTGCGGGGATAGTGATTCCTGAACAGGAGCAGAGATGACGAACCTGATTACCGCCGAAGGACTTAAGAAACTGGAAGCGGAATTCGACTACCTGTGGCGCGTGGAGCGGCCCAAGGTCGTTCGTGGCGTATCCGACGCTGCGGCCGAGGGGGACCGCTCGGAAAACGCGGAATACATCTACGGCAAGAAACGGTTGCGCGAGATCGACCGCAAGCTGAAGCATCTGGGGAGCAGGCTCAAACTGCTCAAGGTGCGTTCCCTGCCTGCCAAGCCCGAATCGGTCGGTTTCGGCTGCTGGGTCAGTTACGAGGACGAGGATGGAGCCGGGCGCTGTTACCAGCTGGTGGGGCCGGACGAGTTCGACGTAAGTTCCGGCAGGATCAGTATCGATTCGCCGGTGGGTCAGGCTCTCTTGGGCAAGCGGGTCGACGACGAGGTCACCATCAGCAGGCCCAACGGCGACCTGACGGTGTACATCACCGCCATCGGCAACGAGAAGCCGTACTAACCTGCGTCGGCGATCAGTTCGCGCGCCAGGGTGCGTTCCTCTTCTGCCGTGCCGACCTCCGCGTCCAGGCGCGCATCCAGCAGGCGCTTCATGATCCGGCTGTAGTTCGGTCCCGGAGCGAGCCCCAGTTCCTTGAGTGCATTGCCGTCAAGCTCGCGGCGCATGTGGCGCAGGCGGGTGATGTACAGCGAGACCAGCCGCCGCACCTGATCGTTCTTGGTCCTGGCTGCCAGGTAGAGCAGGATCTCCAGCGGCAGGCCGTGGAAACTGTCGTAGATCTCGCTGTTGCGCAGATCCTGCGCTCGTTTGAGGCGCCGCTGCAGGGTCTCCAGCATGACCAGCGCCCGGTGGCGATGGGCGAACACCTGACTCACGAACCTGCCCGGCATGGAGAGGCGGCGGCAGGCCTCCTGGAACTCGTCGTCTCTGAGGCGCTCGCACAACGCCAGGAAATACACCTGCCACTGCTGGCAGGGGTCGTTCAGGTACAAGAGGCGAAACCAGGTCAGGAGTCGGGATGATTCTGTCATGGCCCGCTCCGTCTCCGGTGACAGCCTCAGCTGGGGGTGGATGAAGGGGAGCAGGCCGAGCATGGCCATGCGCCGTACGGCGCCCAGGGGCTCCTGCTCGTTCAGGATCAGTACCAGTTCGTTGAACAGGCGTATGCCCCCCACCCTGTCCAGCACCTTCATGCGCAGTGCGCTGCGGATCAGGTTTTCGGTGTGCGGGGCGATGCGAAAGGCGAGGCGCTGCTCGAAGCGGATGGCGCGGAAGACGCGGGTGGGGTCCTCCACGAAGGAGAGGTTGTGCAGGACCCGCACGGTGCGTTGCTGGATATCCTGCTGGCCGCCGAAGAAGTCGGTTACCATGCCGAAACGGTCGCTGTTGATGCAGATCGCCAGGGTGTTGATGGTGAAATCGCGACGGTACAGGTCGTGGCGCAGGGATGAACGCTCCACCGTGGGGAGCACGCCGGGGGATTCGTAGTATTCAAGCCTGGTGCTGGCCACATCCAGCTTGCTCCCGTCCGACAGCACCACCACCGCCGTGCCGAAGGCGGGGTGGCTGCGGACCCTGCCCCCCTTTGCTCGTGCGAACCGCTCGGCGAAGAAGATGCCGTCTCCCTCCACGGTCAGGTCCAGGTCCAGGTTTTCCACCCCCAGCAGCAGATCGCGCACGAAGCCTCCCACGGCATACACCGGCAGACCTAGTTCGTCTCCGGTCCTGCCCAGGTCGCGCAGCAACCTGATGGTGGCTGCCGGCAGCCTGCGGTTGACCAGGGCGGCGATTGAGCGGCATTTGGGGCTGGCCTCCAGGGATTCCAGGTCATAGAGCGCCTCCGGCTCTTCTCGCCGGCCGCCGTACATGTGGCGCAGCAGGTCGGTGCGGGTGACCGCTCCCGCCAGTTCATCGCCGTCGAAGACCGGCACGAAGCGCCGGTTCCCCTCCACCAGGTACTCCTGGATGTCGGACAGCAGCGTGGCAGGTGTGGCGCGCATGAATTCGGTGTGCATGAATTCCGTGGCCGGCGATTGGCCCAGGTCGTGGTACAGCGCCTTTTCCACGATCTTGCGGGAAAGGATGCCGGCCATGCGTCCTCCGTCCATGACCGGCATGGCATTGCAGTTGTAGCGCGTCAGGAGGTCGCGCGCCTCGGCGATGGTTATGCCTGCCGGTATGGTCTTGACCGGGGATGACATGATCTCGCCGGCGGTGATCCGCGGGGTCACCATCAGGCGCAGCAGTTCATCCAGCCTGTTCAGCACCTGCTTGAGTGAAAGATCGTGGACCGTGGCCGAGGCAGCCGTGGCATGGCCACCTCCCTGGAAGCGGCGCATGATCTCACCCACATTGACTTCGGGTATGCGGCTTCGCGCCACCAGATAGGTGCGGTTCTCCATGGCAACAACCAGAAACAGGGCGTCCAGGTTCTCCATGTCCCGCATCAGGTGTGCCAGGCCGGCGATGTCAGGGATGTAGCTGTCGCTGGAGGCGTGGGCGATGGAGATGCTCACGCCGTTGAAATCCGTTGTTTTCAGATTCTTCAGCAGGGTGTTCAAAAGCCCTACCTGTGGGGTGGTCAGCTCCAGGCTGATGAAGTCGGAGACCAAGTTCAGCCGTGCCCCCTGCTCCAGCAGCCAGGCGGCAGCGCGGTAATCGTCCGCCGTGGTGGGGAGAAACAGCAACCGGCCGGTGTCCTCGTGGATGCCCAGCATAACCAGGGTGGCTTCCTCGGGGGTAAGGGTCATGCCCCGCTCCCGCAGCAGGCCGGTTATGATCGAGGAGACGGCGCCGCAGGGGCGGATGACGCCGCCATGGGGGCGGATGCTGGTTGCCAGAACAGGATGGTGGTCATAGACATGTACCTCCAGGCCGGGGCGGCCGATGAGTTCGGCGAAGCGCCCGATGCGGGAGGCCTGCTGACAGTCGACGATGATCAGCCGGGTGACGGTGTCCAGGTCGATCTCCCTGGCGCGGGTCAGGGGGGGGAGGTAGTCGGGGTGGTGGGTGATGAAGTCGCGCAGCCCCTTTTCCTGGGAACCGGGAAATGCGAGCAGTGCGCCGGGGTAAAGTCGGCTGGCGGCAACCATGGAGCCAAGGCAGTCGAAATCGGCGTTTACGTGGGTGGTGATGACGTCCATGGTTGCATCTGGCTCCCGGGTTCTGATAGCGCGCCGCACAACTGGTTGCGCGTGAACGGAATCAAGCTTTAGCGCCTCGCATCCACGCTGTCAACGGATTTGCGCCGGAGGCCTTTCTGGATGCTTGACTCTGCTGCCCACTCGTGCCCGCTCCACGATCTTTTTTCTCTACTCGATATGTCGCGGGAGCATGCCCTCAGGCCGGGTGATACGGCAGCCCAGGGTTGTGGACCTGTGCCGTTATCAAACCGGCGATGCGGGATGCGGCCATAAAAAAGGGGGTGTTGCCACCCCCCTTTCCTGTCCGCTCGGTATGGATCAGTCGTCGAAGTTCCCCGTCGGCCCCTTGTCGGAGCAGAGGCACGTTGCCCGCTGGATAATCAGTTCCCTGGTCCAGGCTGCCGGGTCCTCGATGCGTTGTCCCTTCGCACCCAGGTCGTGGGAGTTGGCCGTGATGATGGCCTGGATGGCCAGTGGTGCCGTGTCGCGGGCATTGAAGACTTCGGTCATGATGCGGTAGGCGAACTCCTCCACCCGTTTGGCCATGCGATCGCGAATCTCCCGGGGCTGGGCCAACAGCTTGTTCTCGAAGGGGAGGTTCAGTCCCTTGTAGTCCCCTTTCTTCCACCCCTTGGCGTCGGCATAGGCGACCATCTCGGCCCACAGTTCCTCGCTCATCCCCTCTCCTGCAACCTTGATGAAGTTGCCGTCGGTGTCCAACTGGGCGTTGCCGTAGTCGTTGATTTCCAACCCCCAGGAGATCATCTGCAGGGCAGTGGCCACGTTGGCCTTGGTTGTGGCGGTCTTCTGGGCTATCTCCCGCAGTCGCTCCGAGCTGTTGCCCGAGGTGCCGTGCTGGGCGCCGTTGACCCTGTAGTCGGCGATGGCAGCGTGAATCTGGCTGGTCAGGTCCACCTGGATGCCGGCGTCGCTGGCTTCGATGCCATGGGTGGTGCCGTTGTTGAGGGCGATCCAGTCCGGGAAGATTCCGTGGGCGTTCAGCCCCTGGATCAGGAATCTGGCCTCGGAAACCGTGGAAAGCCCCGCCTTGCCCTTGATCTCGCCGACTTCGGTCTCCAGTCCGGCCCAGGAGGGGATGAAGGGGGTGATCTCCAGGTTGGACAGCAGGTTCTGGTCATCGGGAAGGTGGGAGGCGTCGATGGCTATGGAGGTGATTCCCGCCTCGAACATGGAAGGGATCTCCACCTTGGCAATGGCCAGGTCTGTTTCATTCTTGATGCCGTAGTGGTCGGCATGGATGGCAACCGGAACGGTGATGCCCAACTCGTTGCAGAGGGAGTCGACGATGCGGGCCATGTTCCAGTAGTTGACGGCACAGTAGGCCGACCTGCCCCCCTCGGATTTGGCGATCTCTATGATTACGGCCGCGTTGGCCCGTTGGGCCGCCATGAGCACGCCGCGGATGACGAAGTAGTTGCGGCCGTTGGCTGCAAGGGCAATGGCCTTTCCCTTGGCGAGCATGGCCCTGTCGATGACCTTGCCGCTGACGATCAGCGCCTTTGAATGGGGAAAGAGTGCACCGATGGTGGGAGGGCGCCCGATTTGGAGCGCTTTTTCAAAATCTGCCGGATAAGCCATGCTACCCTCCTGTGAATTAATGAGTATGGAAAAACAGCTCAACCTTATGCCATTTTAATTGTTTGAAATCAAGCGGGAAAATGGATGCCTGCAAGTCTACCACAGATGGGGCCGACGGCATCCCCCCTGGGGCAGGGGCATCCTCTCGCCGGGAAAATAATGATTGCCAAGGGATTCGGAGCTATGCTATCGCAGATTTCAGGATCGACCACAAGGGAGAACGCCCATGACGCTGCACGAAAATCTGAAATCGCTTGGCTCGGGGACGACCGGCTACCGCTACGCCCGTCCCGATGCCACGCTACTGGAGGCATTCCCCAGCCCTTTCGCCCAGCCCGATTTGAACCCGGCTGGCGCTGTGGGGACGCTGCACATCGAATGTCCCGAGTTCACCTGTCTCTGTCCCATGACCGGCCAGCCTGATTTCGCCAGGATCGTGATCGACTACCAGCCCGATACGCTCTGCGTGGAAAGCAAGAGCCTCAAGCTCTACCTTGGCTCATTCCGCATGCATGGCGAATTCCACGAGGCCAGTGTCAACCGCATCTGCAACGATCTGGTTCGGCTGATCTCCCCGCTCTGGCTGACGGTGCGCGGCGAGTTCACCCCCCGCGGCGGCATCCCCTTCTGGCCTACGGCCGAGTACCGCAGGCCATAATTTTATTTCGTCATAGATTCAAGGAGTTTGCATGTACAGCACGTCTGATTTCAAGAAGGGGCTGGTGATCCAACTGGACGGAGCCCCCTGTCTGATCGTGGATGTCACGGTCCAGTCCCCCACTGCCCGTGGCGCCAACACCATGGTCAAGACCAAGTACCGCAACCTGATCACCAGCCAGGTGCTGGAGAAGACCTTCCGCTCCGGTGACAAGGTGGACGAGGCGGATTTCGAGCGCCACAAGGGACAGTTTCTCTACGCCGACGGCGGCAGGGGCGTTTTCATGGATCTGGAGAACTACGAACAGTTCGAGGTGGAGCAGGATGAGTTCGCACCCCTTTCCCCCTATCTGCTGGAGGGGACCGAGGTGGTGCTGGGCCTTTTCGAGGCACGGCTGGTCAATGTGGAGCTTCCCATGACCGTGGAGTTGACCGTTGCCGAAACCGTGCCGGTCATGAAGAACGCCACCGCTACCGCCCAGACCAAGGAGGCGATGCTGGAGACCGGGCTCAAGCTGCAGGTGCCCCCCTATCTGGAGGTGGGAGAGCGGATCAAAGTTGATACCCGCGACGGCCGCTTCATCTCCCGGGCCTGATTGATGCCAGGGTAGAGCCGTATGGTACCCTGCTTTTCATGGAAAACAGGTTGTTCGCTGGAAAATGGTTGACAGCCATGGTCGGCTGATTTAACATGACTGACTCCCAAGGGCCTATAGCTCAGTTGGCTAGAGCCACCGGCTCATAACCGGTTGGTCCCAGGTTCGAGTCCTGGTGGGCCCACCATTTTATCGCAAGGAAGAGTCGCCGGATGCCGGCAAAACGAGAGACGGGGCGACCCATGTTATCACATGCTCAAGAGTGCACACCGAAAGGTTGCACTCTTTTTCTTTGTAGCGAATGAAAAATCCAAAGATCTCAGATATAGTTGGAATTATTGCGAAAATGGCTCCGTCGGGTCTGGCGGAGTCGTGGGATAACTCCGGTCTGCAGCTGGGCGACCCGTCGGCCATGGTGTCACGAATCATGGTCAGCCTGGACGCCACCATGGCTACCATCCAATCGGCCCTTGCCTGCGACTGCCAGCTCCTCATCAGCCACCATCCCCTGATCTTCAACGCTCCGAAATCCATATCAGCAACTACCCCCCAGGGGGCGTGCATCCATGCCGCCATTCGCGGCGGTCTTTCCATTATCAGCATGCACACCAGCTACGATTGCGCCGAAGGCGGCCTGAATGACCTGCTGGCACGGCGCATCGGCCTTTCCGCCTGCTCGCCGCTCCAGGTGACGTCCGTGCGGGAACTGGTCAAACTGGCGGTCTATGTTCCCGGCGAGCATCTGGAGCGGTTGCGCTTGGCGCTCCTGCCCCACAGCGAGAAGCTGGGTGCCTACAGCGGCTGCTCCTTTGCCGCCCCCGGCCAGGGAACTTTTACCCCACTGGATGGAGCGCACCCCTTCGTCGGGACCGTCGGCTCCCGGGAGATGGTTGATGAGCAGCGCCTGGAGCTGCTCCTGGACCGGGCCGCTCTCCCGCGCGCAATCAAGTCCCTTCTGGCCGCCCATCCCTACGAGGAGCCGGCCTATGACATCTACCCGCTGCTCAACGAGGGGCGCAAGCTTGGCCTGGGACGGGTCGGCCGCTTGCCGGAAGCGGTTTCCCTGGCCGGCTTTGCGGAGCGGCTCAGCCGGGATCTTGCGGCGCCGGGCCTGCGCTTTGTGGGGAATCCGGAGGCACGGGTGAGCAAGGTGGCCCTCTGCGGCGGCAGCGGTGCCTCGCTGATGCGGGCGGCCGTGCGGGCCGGCGCCGACGTGCTGGTGAGCGGCGATATCAAGTATCACGACGCCCGTGATGCGGAGAATCTGGGACTTGCCCTGGTGGATGCAGGCCATTTTGCCACCGAGATCATCATGGTGGACGGGGTGACCGAACGGCTTGGCCGGATGCTTGCCGAGGCGGGATATGCGGAATGCGGCGTCGTGCCCTGTTGCGTTGAAAACGATCCATTCCGCTGTGTGAGTCAGAGTACCTAAGGAAGCGCGACACAAATAAAGAGTATTGGGAGGACGCTGTTTTGAAAAAGAAACTTGAGATGTTGGAGCAACTGCAGGAGATCGACACTCAGATCGATGTGCTGAAAAAGGCCCAGAGCGGTTTGCACGCCGAGTTGAACGTCATCGAGCAGGGGCTTGACGTCGCCCGCGAGGAGCTGGCCGAACTGAATACCCAGGTCGCCCAGCTGACGGAGGAAAAACAGGAACTTGAGACCGGCCTTATCACGGAGCAGGACAATATCCAGCGTTCCGAAACCAACATGAAGGAGATCAAGACCAACAAGGAGTTCCAGGCTGTCGGGCGCGAGATCGCCAGCGCCCGCAAGCTGACCGCCGAGCTGGAAGAGCAGATTCTGCAGAAGGTGGCCAAGGTGGATGAATTGAGCGCTGAGATCGCCGCCAAGTCCGCCCTGCTTGCGGAGCTGGAGCAGAATTCCTCCCAGCGCCGCGATGAGAAGCAGTCAGAGGTCAATGCCTTGCAGAAGGATATCGATGCCGATACTGCCCGTCGCGAGGCGATCACCAAAGAGCTGCCCGTTACCCTGATGAAGCGCTACACCAAGCTTCGCCAGCAGCGTAGCGGCCAGGCGGTTGCCTTTGCCCGTGACGGCTACTGCCTGGGGTGCAACATGAATCTCCCTCCCCAGCTCTTCAACACCCTCTACCGGGCCGATGAGCTGATCAGCTGCCCCCACTGCCAGCGGGTGCTGATCTTGAAGCTGAATCAGGGCTAGCCGGGGAAGATGTTTTTCAGTTTGGCTGAAGCAGGACAGACGGCCGCCGCCGAGGTATCGGGGGAGGAAAGTCCGGGCTCCACAGGGCGCGATGCTGGATAACGTCCAGCGGGGGTGACCCCAGGGAAAGTGCCACAGAGAGAAGTCCGCCTGCCACGCGCAGGTAAGGGTGAAAGGGTGAGGTAAGAGCTCACCGGGTCCATCGGTGACGGTGGATGCCAGGTAAACCCCATCGGGAGCAAGACCTAATAGGGGGGCGTCAAGGGTGGCCCGCCCGTGCCTCCGGGTTGGTTGCTTGAGGCTGCCGGTAACGGCAGACCCAGATGAATGGCCGTCGCCCGGGAAGGGGTAACCCGACCCGGGAACAGAACCCGGCTTACGGACTGCTTCAGCCAATTTTTTACGAATGCGGGGCGATGGAGAGGCTGCGTGGAGGATCGACAGATATGGCGGCGGGCGAAGGAAGCGGCGGAGGCGAACTACGACCGGCTTTCCCCTGCCACCAGGGCACGTCTCGATTGCCTGCTCGAGCTGATCATGGGGCTCAAAGAGGAGCTGTTCCAGCTCTCGTCCGCGGCGGGAAGCGCCCACATCTGCCGTGAGTGCGGCGGCCGCTGCTGCCTGAACGGCAAGTACCATGTCAGCGTGCTGGACCTCGTGGCCTATCGCAGCGCCGGCGTGGCGCCGGTCATGCCTGATTTCGACAAGGCGCCGCTCTGTCCCTATGGCGGGGCCGAAGGGTGTCTCATGCCGCCCCGTTTCAGATCCCTGACCTGTCTGATATTCAACTGTGAGCTGGTTGATGACCGCATGGAACCGTGCAGCAGGGATCGCTTCAATGTCTGCGAACGGGAGTTGCGGGGCGCGGTCGCCATGGCGGATGACCTGCTGGCATGCCGGGCAGGCCGGGCGCTCATGCTCAGCTGTGACGGATAGCCCGATTGATGTCCCGGTCCGGGGAGCTCTCCATGCTTATCCGGGAATCCACTACTCCACTCCATAAGGATACGAAATGGCGACAATCAATGACATCGTTCTTGTCCACGTTGAAAACAAGCCGGGATTCTACGCCCGAATCGATGCCATAACTCCCGACGTCAAGCCAGGCTGGTGGCAGGTGCGCCTGCTGGTCTTTACCTTTCCGCTGCAGGTCTTTACCTGGATATTGGACGAATACCAGTTGGAGGGGGCCGATTTCACCATGGGCGGCACCCCCCTCCGCATGGAGCTGGTGGTTTCTCCCGTGGTGGAGGATTCGCCCCACGAGGAGGATCTGGATGGGGAACAGAAGGCTCCGCGTCAGGAGGGGGGCAGTTCCAAGGTAGTCTCGCTGGCGGACAGAAGAAAAAAATAGAGTCCCCAAGCAGCGTGAAATCACAAACCTTCCCCTGAGTGGGGAAGGTTTTTTTGTGGGAAATTCCTTAGGTAATTCGGCTTTTTGTCTTGACACACGTATTGGCCACCGTTATATTTTTTTGCACTGTGGAAAAAAGTGGAAAATGGTGGAAGAGTGCCCGATAAAGACGCCATATTCGGTGGAGAACATCCCAGCACCATCGACAGCAAGGGAAGGACCTGCATACCGGCCAGATTCCGCGAGGCACTGGTCCAGGCTTTTGCTGACGAGCGTTTCGTCATGACCAAGGCCCGACCGATCAGCCTGGGGGGTGAACGGTATGCCCGCGGCCTCTCGGTCTACCCGCTCTCCGCCTGGAACGATATCAAGCGCAGGGCCCTGGCCAACGAGGGGGGCTACACCTCGACGCAACTGGACAGCATCAAGCGCCAGTTCCTGAACCCGGCCGTGGAATGCCTGGCCGACAAGCTGGGCAGGGTGCTGATCCCCCCTTCGCTGCGCAGCCATGCCGGACTGGAGCGAGAGCTGTGGTTCGTGGGCATGGACGGGCGCTTCGATATCTGGAGCAGGGACACCTATGACAGAGTCAATGACCAGGATGAGCAGAACCTTCCTGCGGATTTGACGGCGATCGGTTTCTAGATGGCCGGCTTCCAGCATCTCTCGGTCATGCCGGAGGAAGTGCTACGCTTCCTCTCCCCCCGCCCCGGCGGCTGCTATCTGGACGGAACCCTGGGTGGCGGCGGGCACGCGGCACTGGTCGCCGAGCGCTGCGCTCCGGGCGGCGGAACCCTGATCGGCATGGATCGGGACCTGGAGGCTTTGAAGGCGGCCGCTGAGCGCCTCTCCCGCTTCGGAGATGCTGTCCGGCTGTTGCATGGCAACTTCGCGGACATCGCCACAAGGCTGGACTCCCTGGGAGTTGACGCCCTTGACGGCTTTGTCCTCGATCTTGGGGTCTCCTCGCACCAGCTTGACACGGCCCGACGCGGCTTCAGCTTCCAGCAGGAGGGGGCGCTGGACATGCGCATGGATGGCGACAGCGGAGAAACGGCTGCTGACCTGGTGAACCGCCTGCCGGAGCATGAGCTGGAACGGATCATCAGGGAGTACGGCGAAGAACGCTGGGCAAAACGGATAGCCTCCTTCATCGTCAGGGCGCGCAGCGAGGCCCCCATTGAGAACACCCTGCGCCTGGTGGACATCATCAAGGGAGCCATTCCCAAGGCAAAGTGGGAAGAGCGTCTGCACCCCGCCACCCGCACCTTCCAGGCGTTGAGGATAGCGGTCAACCATGAGCTGGAGAGCCTTGAACGGGGGCTTAAAAGCGCCATCGATCGCCTCAAACCGGGGGGGCGGGGGGTGGTGATCTCCTTCCACTCCCTGGAGGATCGCATTGTCAAGCATGTCTTCCGTGAGTATGCCGCCGGCTGCACCTGCCCCCGCAACCTGCCGGTCTGTGTCTGCGGCAGGCAACCCCGGGTGCGGGTTCTGACGGGAAGGCCGGTAACGGCTACGGAGGAGGAACTCCGGGACAATCCACGTTCGCGCAGCGCAAAGCTCCGCGCGGTGGAAAAACTGTAGTGAAGCTGGAAACGGTCATCAGTCGCAGGGAGGGTAGAGATGTCACAGGCAAAAACCGAGTACGGCAAGGTAGCCGCGCCGCGCGCCATCGGCGGAGCGGGACTGTCCATTCAGCGGCTTGACATGTTCAGGTCTCTCATGGTCGGCATGGTCCTGTTGACCATCGTATCGGTCTTTCACGTCTGGTCGCGCTTCAAGCTGATCGACCTGAACCTGGAAATTGCCGAGATCAGTCGCCAGCTCAAGGATGCGGAGCAGGAACAGAAGCGGCTCAAGCTGGAGGTTGCCTCCCTGCGCACCCCCTCACGCATCGAAACCATCGCCAAGGACGAACTGGGCATGGCGCTTCCGACCGAACAGCAGGTGATCATTGTCAAATGAGAGACGACCGTGAAAAATGGGCCAGGACCCGGATAGTCATCATCGGGTTTTTCTTTGGCCTGTTGTTCATGGCTGTCAGCGCCAAAGCCTTCAAGCTCCAGATCCTGCAGCACGAGGAGATGGTCAAGAGAGCCGAACGTCAGCACCAGCGCTCCGTACCGCTCACCCCGGGGCGCGGCGCCATCATGGACCGCAACGGCAACAACCTGGCCGTGTCCGTGGAGATGTATTCCTGCTACGGCGAGGCGCGCCATATCCAGGACGTAGAGGCAACCGCGACGGCTTTGGCGCCTTTCCTGGAGGTTCCCCGCCAGGAGATCGTCAGGAAAATACGCAACAGCAGGAATTTTGTCTGGCTGGAACGGCGGATCCCGCCCGAGCGGGCGACCAGAATCAGGAATCTCAAGCTGCGCGGCATCGGCTTTGCCCCGGAGACGAAACGTTTCTACCCCAATTCCGAAGTTGCCGCCCATGTGATCGGTTTCACCGGCATCGATCCCAATGGCCTGGACGGGGTGGAGTTCAAGTACGATTCGGTCATTTTGGGCAATACCGGCCTGCTGGTGACGGAGCGGGATGCCCTGGGCCGCGACATCGCCCCGCGGGCCGAACTGGTCAAGAGCTCGTCCCCCGGCAAGAACGTCGTGCTCACCCTGGACAAGAACATCCAGTACATAACGGAAAAGGAGCTGGCCCAGGCGGTAACCTCCAGCGGCGCCAAAGGTGGCATGGCCCTGGTGCTGGAGCCTGACAGCGGCAGGGTGCTGGCCATGGCCAACTACCCGACCTTCAACCCCAACTCCTATTTCCGCTATTCCCATGCTGAACTGCGTAACCGGGCCGTTGCTGACAGCTTCGAGCCCGGTTCGACCTTCAAGGTATTTCTGATCGCCGCTGCCCTGAATGAGAGGCTGGTCCGGCCCACGGATGCCTTCCATTGCGAGAACGGCAGCTACACCATCGCCACCCACACCGTTCACGACACCCACAGCTACGGACGTCTGTCGGTATCGGATATCCTCAAATATTCCAGCAATATCGGAGCCGCCAAGATCGGCTTCAAGCTGGGCAGCGACCGGCTCTCCCGCTATCTGCACAACTTCGGTTTCGGCGAGCGCTCCGGCATCGATCTGCCCGGCGAGTCGCCGGGCAACATGCGCAGCAGGCAGCGCTGGTATGGCATCGATCTGGCCACCATCTCCTTCGGCCAGGGCATATCCGCCTCCTCGATTCAACTGGCAACGGCGATCTCGGCCGTGGCCAATGGCGGCAACCTGATGAAGCCGTATGTGGTGGAGCGCATCCTGGACGACAGTGGCAACGAGTTGCAGAGATTCACCCCCCAGGTGGTGCGCCGGGTAATTTCGGCCGATACGGCCGCAAAGGTCACCAGGATGATGGAGACGGTCACCGCCGAGGGGGGAACCGGGACCAATGCCGCCGTGGAGGGATTCCGGGTGGCCGGCAAGACCGGCACGGCCCAGAAGGCCGACCCGGTGACCCGCCGCTACTCCGCCTCAAAACGGACCGCCTCGTTCATCGGCTTCATCCCCGCCGACAGGCCGCGGCTGACCATTCTGGTGGTTATCGATGAACCCAGAACCAGTTCCTACGGCGGCGTGGTGGCGGCGCCCGCCTTCCGCGGTATCGCGCTCAACAGCCTGGCCTATCTGAAGGTCCTGCCCAAAAATGGCACGCTCAGGAAACCCGGCCCCATGGAGGCAAAGTCCCGGGAAGCCGAACAGCGGGACAGCATGTCCGAGGGGGACGCGCTGGACATGCCGGTGAGCGGCGAGGTCATGCCCGATTTCCACGGCATGAGCATGCGCCGGGTCCTGCAGGTCATGGAAAAACGGAACATCAACATCAGGCTGTTGGGCAGCGGCCGCGCCATGGAACAGAACCCCCCTCCGGGGCAGCCTATCAGGAGTGTTGACGAAGTATGGATCAGGTTCGTACCCTCGGCATGAGGGAGCCTGTCCGCCCGTACTGCACCCCTTCGGGAGACCGTATGAAGCTTACCCAGTTGCTGGCAGCGCTTGACAGCCATGACCTTCATGGCGATGGCGCAGTGGAGATCAAGGCCCTGACCTGCGACTCGCGTGGCATTGTCCCGGATTCGCTCTTCTTTGCCCTGCGGGGGGCCGCCATGGACGGCCACGACTTCATACCGGCGGCCGTGCAGGCCGGCGCCGTCGCGGTGGTGCTGGAGGACGAGAGCCGTGCGCCTGCCGCCATTCCCTGGGTCAGGGTCAGGGACGGGCGCAGCGCCATGGCCTGGATGGCGGCGGAATTCCACGGCAACCCCACGTCCCGTCTGCCGCTGATCGGCATAACCGGCACCAACGGCAAGACCACCACCACCTATCTGATCGAGGCGATCCTCCGTGCGGCCGGTATTCCGGCGGCGGTGCTGGGCACCATCAGCTACCGCTTTGGCGACACGGTCATCACCGCTTCCCACACCACACCGGAATCCACCGAGTTGCAGGCCGCCTTCACGCAACTGGCCGCAGCCGGCGCCAAGGCCTTTGTGATGGAGGTCTCCTCCCATGCCCTGGAGCAGAAGCGGGTGGACGGCTGCCACTTCGATGTGGGTATTTTCAGCAACCTGACCCGCGATCACCTGGACTACCATGTCACCATGGAGAGCTACCGGGAAGCCAAACTGCGCCTGTTCAGCGAGCTTCTGAAACCGACGGCGGATAAGCCGTTGCGCCGTGCGGCCATCAACATGGACGACGAACAGGGTGCAACGGTTGCCGCCCGGGCCGCCTGCCCTGTCATCGGCTACGGAATTTGCCGGGGCGATGTGCGGGCCGAGGAACTCTCCCTGAGTGTTGACGGCATAAGGGCCAGGCTGGTCACCCCCAAAGGCTCCATCGACGTATCATCGCGCCTGCTGGGGCGCTTCAACCTCTCCAACATCCTGGCGGCTGTGTCCGCCGGCATTGCCCTGGATCTGCCGCTGGAGGCGATCCGAGCCGGCATCGAAGGGCATGCCACCGTGCCGGGGCGCATGGAGCGGGTGGACAATCGCTGCGGGATCACGCTGCTGGTGGACTATGCCCACACCGGCGATGCCCTGGAGAACGTGCTGACCACCCTGAAGGAACTGGCACAGGGGCGTATCATCACCGTTTTCGGCTGCGGCGGCGACCGAGATCCGGGTAAACGCCCGATCATGGGGAGGATCGCTGCCAGCATGAGCGACCTGGCCATCGTCACCTCGGACAACCCCAGAACTGAGGATCCCTTCTCCATCCTGGAGCAGATCAGGGGAGGCATTACCCCTCTGGGGATCAGGGAGTACGGCGTGGATGAACTGGCGGACCGCTCAGGGAAGGGGTTGGCCGAAGGCGCTGATAAGGGGTTCGTGTCGCTGGAGAACCGTCGCGAGGCCATCAGCCTGGCGGTGCGTCTGGCGCGACCGGGGGATATCGTGCTCCTGGCCGGCAAGGGACATGAGGATTACCAGATCATCGGCAGGACGAAGCATCACTTCGATGATCGCGAAGAGGCCAGGCTGGCGCTGGCGGAAAAGGAAGGGTAGATGTTCAGCATTGCGGAGATAGCCGCTGCCACCGCGGGCGGCTTCCAGGGTGACCGGTCGGCCCGGGTGAGCGGGGTCTCCACCGATTCGCGCACGGTCGCGGCTGGCCAGCTGTTCGTGCCGCTTAGGGGAGAGCGCTTCGACGGCCACGACTTCATCCCCCAGGTGGCTGCCAAGGGAGTTGCCGCCGTGCTGGCTGACCAGAGCTTCGACGGGGAGATTCCCCCCGGACTGACCGTTGTCAGGGTCGTGGATACGCTGGTCGCCCTGGGTGACCTGGCAGCCGCCTACCGCAGGCGCTTTGACCTGCCGCTGGTCGGTATCACCGGCAGCAACGGCAAGACCACCACCAAGGAGATGCTGGCAACCATCCTGGAGCAGACCGGACCGGGGCTGAAGACGGCCGGCAACCTGAACAACCTGATCGGCTTGCCGCAGATGCTGTTCAGGCTTGATGCCTCCCATGGCTGGGCCGTGCTGGAGATGGGCATGAGCGAGCCGGGCGAGATCGACCGCCTGGCCGAGGTCGCCGCCCCCCAGACCGGTATCGTGCTCAACGCCTGTCCCGCACACCTGGAGAGCATGGGGAGCGTTGAAGGGGTGGCCAGGGCAAAGGGAGAGCTGTTGCTGCGCCTCCCCGCCGGAGGGTGCGCCATCATCAATGCCGACGATCCCCTGATCGCCGGACAGCCATCACCCCCAGGGGTGCGGCGACTCACCTTCGGCCTGGGCGACGCCGACGTGCGCGCCACGGAGATCACCTCGCTGGGAATCGGCGGCCAGAGCTTCCTGCTTCACCTGGGAGAAATTGTCCTTCCCGTGGTCTTGTGGTCATACGGCAGGCACGCCGTCTATAACGCCCTGGCAGCGGCTGCGGCCGCCCATGGCTTGGGTATCGCGGCCGAACTGATCCAGAGTGGCCTGGAACGCTTCCGCCCCTACGACAAACGCTTCCAGCTGGAAGATGTGGGCGGCCTGGTGCTGATCGATGACAGCTACAACGCCAACCCCGCCTCCATGGAGGCGGCCCTGACCACCCTGGGGGAGCTGAAGGGGGGAGGGCGGGCCTTCGTGGCCCTGGGGGACATGCTGGAGATGGGGAGCAACGAAGCGGAGCTGCACCGTGCCCTGGGAGTACGGGCCGCCGCGGTGGCGGACCGGCTCTACCTCTGCGGCCCCTTGATGGCCCACGCGGCGGTGGGGGCCTTGTCGGCCGGAATGGTTGAGGAGCAGGTCATGCGCATCCCGGACCACGACGAGATCGCTGCCAGCATCCTGCGTCAGGCGCGTCCGGGAGATTTCGTGCTGGTCAAGGGATCGCGCGGCATGCGCATGGAAAAGGTCGCCGAGGCGATCCGGGGCCGGACGTTCCTAGGGAGACGGCCCCCTGTGGCTGACCCCACAGCGTAACGGATTTTTGTAAATCTTGGCGCCACAGCCCCCACGGTGGGCTCGGGCACATACGGAGTAACCCATGCTGTATCACCTGCTCTATCCATTAGCCGGCGATGTCAAGCTGTTCAACATCTTCAAATACCTGACGTTCCGGACCATCTATGCCATGATCACGGCGCTCCTGGTCTGCTTCGTGCTTGGCCCCTGGGTGATCCGCGTGCTGGAGGGACTGCAGGCCCGCCAGGTGATCCGCACCGATGGCCCGGAATCCCACCTGCAGAAGCAGGGCACCCCGACCATGGGAGGGGTGATGATCCTGGCGGCCATTGTCATCCCGACCCTGCTGTGGGCCGACCTCTCCAACCAGTACATCTGGACGGTGCTGTTCATAACCATCGGTTACGGCCTGATCGGCTTTGTTGATGACTACAAGAAGGTGGTGGAGAAGAACCCCAAGGGGCTTTCCCCGCGGCAGAAGATGTTCTGGCAGGTCCTGCTGGCCGGCGCGGTGGGGACGTTTCTGTTCCTGAAGCCCGGATTCAACGCCCAGCTCTTTGTCCCCTTCTTCAAGAACTTCCATCCCGACCTCTGGTTCTGGTACATCCCCTTCGTTACCCTGGTGATCGTGGGGGCCAGCAATGCGGTCAACCTGACCGACGGCCTGGACGGCCTGGCCATCGGTCCGGTGGCCATCAATGCCGCCACCTACATGCTCTTCAGCTATGTCGCCGGTCACGCCACCCTCTCGGCCTACCTGCAGGTCCCGCGGGTGGCGGGCGCGGGAGAGCTGGCCGTTCTCTGCGGCGCCATGGTGGGGGCCGGGCTCGGTTTCCTCTGGTACAACTCCTATCCCGCCGAGGTCTTCATGGGGGATGTGGGCTCGCTCTCCCTGGGAGGGACCCTGGGGGCCATCGCGGTGATCACCAAGCAGGAGATCCTGCTGGTCATCGTGGGGGGGATCTTCGTGATCGAGGCGCTGTCGGTCATCTTCCAGGTGGGATCGTACAAGTACCGCGGCAAGCGTATCTTCCGCATGGCGCCGATCCACCACCACTTCGAACTGAAGGGGGTGGCGGAGCCGAAGATCATCGTCCGCTTCTGGATTATTACCATCATCCTGGCCCTGGTGGCGATCTCCACCCTGAAGATGCGCTAGCGCCGGGACGGAAGAGAGGGTTTTTTTAAGCATGGAACTGAACGACAAGAAGGTGCTGGTGGTCGGCCTGGCCAAGACCGGTGTGGCCTGCGCCCGCTTCCTGGCTTCACGGGGTGCGCGGGTGACGGTCACCGACATGCGCGACGAGGCCGCCCTGGCGGGGCAGCTGGCCCTGCTGGAGGGGCGCGGGATCAGGCGGGAGTTGACCCGCCACGACGCCGGGACCTTCACGCAGAGCCACCTGATCGTGGTCAGCCCGGGGGTTCCCCGCACCCTGCCGCAGCTGGTCATGGCGCACGAGGCAGGGGTGGAGATCATCAGCGAGATAGAGCTGGCTTCCCGCTTCATCCAGGCGCCGCTGGTGGCCATCACCGGAACCAACGGCAAGACCACCGCCACCACCATCACCGGCGACATCTTCATCAAGAACGGCTTTCGCACCTTCGTGGGGGGCAATATCGGCAATCCGCTGATCGAGCTGCTGGAGTCCGCGGAACCGGTGGAGAGGGTGGTGGCAGAGATCAGCTCCTTCCAGCTGGAGTGGATCAGAGCTTTCCGCCCCGCTGTGGCCGCGCTTTTGAACCTGAGCGAGGATCACCTGGACCGCTACGCCTCCTACCGGGAGTACATCGAGGCCAAGCTGCGCATCTTCGAGAACCAGACCGCGGATGACTACGCCGTGGTCAACGCCGACGACGAGCTGGTAATGGAGCATAGCCGTGGTCTCAGGGCGTGCCTGTTCCCCTTCAGCCGGAAACAGGAGCTTGATGAGGGGATCTTCCACCGGGAAGGGCTCATCGTCTGGCGTCACAACGGTCGGGAGGAACGTTTCCCCACCGCCGGCTTCCGCCTCCAGGGGGTGCATAACCTGGAGAACATCATGGCCGCCCTGGCATGTAGCCTGCTGCTGGAGTGCCGGCCGACCGAGAGCCTGGCCTGCGTGCGCGAGTTCGAGGCCCTGCACCACCGCATGGAGTTCGTGCGCGAACTGAACGGCGTGCGCTGGTACGAGGACAGCAAGGCCACCAACGTGGGCAGCGTGGAGAAGGCCCTGGAGAGTTTCGACGCCATAACCCTGATCGCCGGCGGCAAGGACAAGGGGGGCTCCTACTCCCCGCTCTCGCGGCTGGTGCGGGAGCGGGTGCGCCATCTGGTGCTGATCGGCGAGGCGGCCGGCCGCATGCAGGAGGAGCTGGGGACGCTGACCGACACCCGCCGGGCCGCGACCCTGGAGGAAGCGGTCAGTCTGGCAGCGGAGCTCACCGCTCCCGGCGGAACGGTACTCATGTCGCCGGCCTGCTCCAGTTTCGACATGTTCCGCGACTACGAGGAGCGGGCCCAGCGCTACATCGCGGCGGTCAAGGCGCTGTAGGGGCGACGCACCTGCCGTGAACCGCCTTGACTCGTTTCGGCGTTTTTTTGTGATAGCTCGTGACAGTTGTGTGACTCAAGCTTCTTTCCGATTGTGCGTGGACGCGTATGCTCAAGAAACTCGAAAACTATGACCTGGTCATCATGGCCATGGCCATCGCCCTGACCTGCTTCGGGGTGGTGATGGTCTTTTCAGCCTCCTCGGTCATGGCCGACAAGCGCTACCATGACGGCTTCTTCTTCCTCAAGCGCCAGGGGATGTTCGCCGTTATCGGCCTGGGGATCATGCTGGGAGTCATGCGCGTGGAGTACCACTTCTGGAAGAGGATGGCGGTTCCGGCGCTTCTGCTCTGTCTGGTGCTGCTGGTGATGGTGCTGATCCCGGGCATCGGCGGCAAGGCAGGCGGATCGTCGCGCTGGATCAAGCTGCCCGGCTTCAACCTGCAGCCGTCGGAAATGGCAAAGCTGGCGCTGATCATGTACATGGCCTATTCCCTGGACAAGAAGCAACACAAGATCAAGGAGTTCGCCTCGGGAATCATCCCCTACATGATTGTCCTGGCCCTCCTGATCGGCTGTCTGGCAGCCCAGCCCGACCTGGGGGGAGCCCTGACCCTGGTGGCGGTGGCTTTCACCATGCTCTTTGCCGCCGGTACCCGTCTGGCCCATATCCTCTCCATGGTCCTGTTGGCGCTGCCGCTTCTGGCCTACAAGCTGAGCCACGGCTATCACAAGGGGCGCATGGAGGCCTGGAGCGATCCCTGGAGCGATCCGGCCGGCAAAGGATTCCAGATCATCCAGTCCTGGCTGGCCCTGGGCACCGGCGGCCTGTTCGGCCAGGGGCTGGGGGAGGGTAAGCAGAAGCTGTTCTATCTTCCCGAGGCCCACACCGACTTCATCCTCTCCGTGGTGGGGGAGGAGCTGGGATTCATGGGGGTACTGGTCATTGTCGCCATGTTCGTCATGCTGGTGTACCGCGCACTGTGCATCGCGGCTGCTGCACCCGACGCCTTCGGCCGTTTCCTGGCCCTGGGAATCGCGGTCCTGTTCGGCATCGAAGCCACGGTCAACATGGGGGTGATCACCGGCCTGTTTCCCACCAAGGGACTGGCCCTGCCGTTCATCAGTTACGGCGGCAGCTCGCTTTTGATCAGCCTGTTCGCCGTCGGTATTCTGCTCAATATCTCGTCCGGGCTGAAGATCACCCCCATCGGCCTGCCGGAGGGTCAATGAAGCTGATCATTGCCGGTGGCGGCACCGGCGGCCATCTCTTCCCCGGCATCGCCGTTGCCGAAGAGTTCCTCTCCCGCGACCCGGCCAACCAGGTACTGTTCGTGGGCACCGAGCGGGGCATCGAGGCGCGTGCGGTTCCGGCAGCCGGCTTTCCCCTTGAGCTGATCTCGGCAGCCGGCATCCGCGGCAAGGGAGGACTGGGCAAGCTGCGCGGGGCGGCGATGATGTTCAACGGCTATCGCCAGTCATGCCGCCTTCTGGACCGCTTCCGGCCCGATGCCGTGCTGGGGGTGGGAGGCTATGCCTCGCTCCCCATGCTGCTGGCAGCCCGCACCAGGCAGGTGCCCAGCTTCATCCACGAGCAGAACGCCGTGCCGGGCATGACCAACCGGCTGCTCTCCCGCTTTGCCGACCGGATCTTCATTACCCTGGAGGAGTCGTCCCGCTTCTTTGCCGGCAGGAGGACGCTTTTGACCGGCAATCCCCTGCGGCGGCAGATCCTGGACCGGCTGGGGACCAGGGATCAGGGACCAGGGATCAGGGACCAGGAAAAACATATGACGGATTCTACCGGTCCCGCATCCCGGGTCCCCGGTCCCCGTTTCAACCTGCTAGTGTTCGGCGGCAGCCAGGGGGCGCATGCCATCAACATGGCCATGGTGGCGGCCCTGCCGCTCCTCAAGCGCGCATCAGTCAGGCTCGGCATCACCCACCAGACCGGCGAAAGCGATCGTGAGCGTGTGGCAGCAGCCTACCGCTCTGCCGGGGTCGAGGCGCGGGTGCTGCCGTTCATCGCCGACATGGCCAGTGAATACGCCCGGGCCGACCTGGTGGTCTGCCGGGCCGGCGCCACCACCATCGCCGAGGTCACGGCACTGGCCAAGGCCTGCCTGTTCATCCCCTTTCCCTATGCGGTGGATGATCACCAGCGCAGGAATGCCGAAGCGCTGCTCAGGCAGTCGGCCTGCTTCATGCTGCTGGAACGGGAACTGTCGGCGGAGCGGCTGGCGGCCCTGATCCTGCAACTGGCAGGAGATCCGCGGCTGGTGCGGCGCACCGGAGAGCTGGCCTTCTCCATGGCCCGCCTTGATGCGGCCAGGATCATCGTTGACGAGATACTCACACCAACCAACTGAAAAGGCATTCCCATGTACGGAAAAATCGAGAAAATCCACTTCGTCGGCATCGGCGGCATCGGCATGAGCGGCATCGCCGAGGTGCTGCTGAATCTGGGCTACAAAGTGTCAGGCTCCGACCTGCGCGGCTCGGACATCACCGAGCGCTTGGCCCGTCTGGGGGCGGAGATCGGCATTGGCCACAAGGCGGATAACCTTAAGGATGTGGACGTGGTGGTCATATCGTCGGCCGTGCATGACGACAACCCGGAGGTGGTGGAGGCCAAGCGCCTGCACGTGCCGGTCATCCCCCGGGCCGAGATGCTGGCCGAGCTGATGCGCATGAAGTTCGGCATCGCCATCGCCGGCACCCACGGCAAGACCACCACCACTTCCATGGCCGCTTCCATCCTGGGGCACGCCGGCATCGATCCGACCATCGTCATCGGCGGCAAGCTGAACGCCATCGGCACCAACGCCCAGCTGGGACAGGGCAAGTTCCTGCTGGCCGAGGCGGACGAGTCCGACGGCTCGTTCCTGGTGCTCTCCCCCACCATCGCCGTGGTCACCAACATCGACGCCGACCACCTGGACCACTACTCCGGCGGCATCGAGGAGATCAAGGATACCTTTGTCAAGTTCATCAACAAGGTGCCCTTCTACGGCATGGCGGTGCTCTGCCTGGACGATCCCAACATCCGCGCCATCCTGCCGCGGGTCAAGAAACGCTACATGACCTATGGCCTCTCCTCCCAGGCCGATATCCGCGCCACCCATGTCAGGCATGACGGGTTCACCACCAGCTTCACGGCCCACTTCAAGGGGTACCGCCTGGGGGAGATCTCCTTCACCATGCCGGGGGCCCACAACGTGCTCAACGCCATGGCCTGCATCGCCGTTGCCCTGGAGCTGGACGTTCCCTTCTCCGCCATCCAGGAGGGATTCTCCCGCTTTGGCGGCGTGGGGCGGCGCTTCACCATCAAGGGGGAACCCAGGGGGATCACGGTGGTGGACGACTACGGCCACCACCCGGCGGAGATCAAGGCGACCCTGGCCGCCGCGCGGCTGGGCTGGCCGGAACGGCGTATCGTGGCCGTGTTTCAGCCGCATCGCTACACCCGCACCCACGAGCTGTTTGGCGAGTTCGTCACCGCCTTCTACGATGCCGACGTGCTGATCCTGACCGATGTGTATGCCGCCGGGGAACAGCCTGTCGAGGGGGCCACGGCGGAACGCCTTTCCCAGGAGATCCTCAGGCACGGCCAGAAGGATGTCACCTGGATCCCTAACCGCGAGCTGATCCCCCAGCATCTGCTGGGCATCGTCAAGGAGGGGGACATGGTCATCACCCTGGGGGCCGGCAGCATCTGGCAGCAGGGCGAGGCGCTGGTGACGCTTTTGGAGAAAACCTCGTGAATCTCTCCGGGCTGAACATGCGCGGCCTGCTTCTGGCTGACGAACCCATGAGCCGCCATACCTCCCTCAGGGTGGGCGGTCCCGCGGACCTGTTCGCCATTCCGGAGGATGCGGACGACCTGCAGGGGTTGCTGCGCCAGCTCAAGGAGAGGGGCATCCCCTGGCTGGCCATCGGCAGGGGCAACAACCTGCTGGTGCGCGACAGCGGCATCCGGGGGGCGGTCATCTCCCTGGAGCGCTTCAACCGTGTCGAGGCTCTCGGCCAGGGGCGCATCCGTGCCGGGGCCGGGGCCGAGAACCTGGCGGTGGTGCGCTTCGCCCAGGAACAGGGGCTGGGGGGGATCGGCTTCATCTCCGGCATCCCTGGCACCGTTGGCGGCGCCATCAGGATGAACGCCGGCGCCTACGGCACGGGTATCATGGAACGGACCGAATCCCTGACCCTGCTGCATGACGGCAACGTCAGGGAGTTCGGCCGCGACGAGCTGGAGTATGGCTACCGCCATCTGGATCTGGCAGCGGGGGACATCATTCTGGAAGCCCTGTTCAGGCTGGACCAGCGCGAGGCTGAGCAGACCGAGGAGGAGATCCGCAAAGACCTGGAGCTGCGCCGTGCCAAGCACAGCGTCGGTTTTCCCAGCGCCGGCTCATTCTTCAAGAACCCCGCCGGCCAGACCGCCTGGCGGCTGATCGACGCCACCGGCATGCGCGGCGAGCGGGTGGGGGGCGCCCAGGTTTCCCAGGTGCACAGCAACTTCCTGGTGAATACGGGAGGCGCCACTGCCGGAGATTTCCTGGAACTTTCACGGGTTGTGAAAAAAGCGGTTCTGGCCTCTTGCGGGGTGACCCTGGAGGAGGAAGTGCGTATAGTTGGCGAGGAGTAACGTTATGAATGACATCAGATCCAGAAAGATTGCCGTCCTCATGGGCGGGCTCTCGGCCGAGCGGGAAGTCTCCCTAGCCAGCGGAGCCGCCGTGTGCCAGGCACTTGTGGCCAGGGGGTTCGACGCCCTTAGCGTGGACGTGGCCAGGGACCTCCCCCTGGTCCTGAGCCGCGAAGGCATCGGCGCGGCCTTCATCGCCCTGCACGGGCGCTATGGCGAGGATGGCTGCGTTCAGGGGTTGCTGGAGCTGATGGCTATCCCCTACACCGGTTCCGGCGTGCTGGCCAGCGCCCTGGCCATGCACAAGCTCTACAGCAAGCAGGCCTTCGTCAGTGCCGGCATCCTCACCGCCCCCTTCCACCATTTCCGGCGCGGGGAGCGGGTCTCCCTCAGCCACCTCAGCTTCGGCCTGCCGCTGGTGGTCAAGCCGGTGCAGGAAGGGTCTTCGGTGGGTATCTCCATCGTCAAGGAGGAGAGCCAGCTGGCTGCTGCCGTGAAGCTGGCCTTCCGTCATGACGACGAGATCCTGGTGGAACAGTTCATCAAGGGGCAGGAGGTGCAGGTCGGCATCCTGGACGACCGCCCCATGGGTGCCATCGAGATCGTGTCCAGGAACGAATTCTATGATTTTGAGGCCAAGTACACCGATGGCATGGCCGAGCACTTCTTTCCCGCCCGCCTGGAGAAGGGGCTCTACGAAGAGGCGCTGCGGGTCGGCCTGGCCGCCCACCATGCCCTGGGATGCCGCTGCTACAGCCGGGTCGACCTGCTGGTGACTCCCGCAGGGGAGTGCTACGTGCTGGAGGTGAACACCCTGCCCGGTATGACGGCGCTCAGTCTGCTGCCGGAGATCGCGGCCAAGGGAGCCGATCTCCCCTTCGAGGAACTGGTGGAACGGATCATCCTGTCTGCCGACCTGTCGGTGAAAACGGGGTAAAGCCATGCGGGATTATGCCTCCCCACGATACCAGCGCAAACAGTCATCCTCCAACCGGGCCAAGAAGCAGCGCAAGCCGCTGAACCTGAAAAAATACCTGCGCCCGCTGGGAGCGGCGTTCCTCGGCCTGGCAGGTGTTGCGCTGGTGTGCGGTGCGCTGTTCATGGGCTATCATGCCATAACTTCGCTGACCCTGTTCCGCCTGAAGGAGATCAGGATATCTCCCACTAAGCGGTTGACCCGCCAGGAGATCATGGCCGTCGCCGATGTGGAGCCGGGGCGGGACCTCTTGCGCCTGAACCTGAAGAAGATGGGCGAACAGCTGGCCCAGAACCCCTGGGTGGAGACGGTGCGCATCCGCCGCTTCTACCCGGACGGCCTCTCCATCACCATCAGCGAGCGCGAGCCGCTGGCGGTGGTCAACATGGGCTACCTCTACTATCTGGACAAAAACGGCACCGTCTTCAAGACCTTGAGCAAGGGGGACCGCCTGGACTACCCTGTGGTGACCGGTTTCAGCGAAGAGGACCTGGACAACGATCCGGCCGGCATGAAGGAGGCGCTGAAGGCGACCTGCGAACTGCTGACCCTTCTGCGCCAGAAATGCGGCTTTATCCTTGCCGACGTATCGGAGATCCATTACGACAAGGGGTACGGTTTTACCCTGTTCACCGCATCGGGATCGCTTCCGGTCAAGGTGGGGACGGCCGATTTCGCCGCCAAACTGGGGCGCCTCTCGCGCATCTATCGCAATCTCATGGAGCAGCAGCAGTTGATCCAGTACATCGACCTGGATTACAACGATAAAATCATAGTCAAGAAGATCTGATCAAAATACATGACGTCACAGGACAGGCAGGGGGAAGCATGTCAGCAACGCGAAGAGACAATCTTATAGTCGGACTTGATATCGGCACAACCAAGATCTGCGCAATCGTTGGTAACGTAACCGAGGACGGCATCGACATCGTCGGCATCGGAACCAGTCCTTCCAGCGGCCTGCGCCGGGGAGTGGTGATCAACATCGAGAGCACCGTAGGCGCCATACGCAAGGCGATCAATGAGGCCGAGCTGATGGCGGGATGCGAGATCAAGTCGGTCTATGCCGGCATCGCCGGCGGCCATATACGGGGAACCAACTCCCAGGGGGTCATCGCCATCAAAAATCGCGAGGTCAACCAGGAGGATATCCGCCGGGTGATCGACGCGGCCAAGGCAATCGCCATCCCCATGGACCGCGAGGTGATCCATATCCTGCCCCAGGAGTTCATCATCGACGAGCAGGACGGCATCCGCGAGCCTTTGGGCATGAGCGGCGTGCGGCTGGAGGCCAAGGTGCACATCGTCACCGGCGCCGTTGCCAGCGCCCAGAATATCGTCAAGTCCTGCAACCGCACCGGCCTGGACGTGGCAGACATCGTGCTTGAACAGCTGGCCTCTTCCGAGGCGGTGCTGTCGGCCGATGAAAAAGAGCTGGGAGTCTGCCTGGTGGATATCGGCGGCGGCACCACCGACATCGCCATCTTCGCCGACGGGGCTATCAAGTACACCTCGGTGCTCTCCCTGGGGGGTAACCACCTGACCAACGATATCGCCGTCGGCCTGCGCACCCCCATGGCCGAGGCCGAGAAGATCAAGCAGAAATACGGCTGCTGCCTGTCCAGTCTGGTGGGCAAGGATGACAAGATCGAGGTGCCCAGCGTGGGCGGCCGTAAGCCGCGGGAACTGTCCCGCAACGTGCTCTGCGAGATCCTGGGACCCCGGGTGGAGGAGATCTTCTCCCTGGTCAACCGCGAGATCATCAAGTCCGGCCTGGAGGACTCCATCGCCTCCGGCGTGGTCATCACCGGCGGAACCAGCATCCTGGAGGGAATGCCGGAGCTGGCCGAGCAGATTTTCAATCTGCCGGTGCGGCGCGGCGTGCCCCAGCGCATCGGCGGCCTGATCGACGTGGTCAACTCTCCGGTGTACGCCACCGGCGTCGGCCTGGTGGTCTATGGCAGCCGCAATTCGGGCGCCCGGGAGTTCCCCAGCGTCAAGCCGGAGAACAAGCTGTTCGGTTCCGTGCTGGGCAGGATGAAGTCCTGGTTCGGTGAATTCTTCTAGGGAAAGGCATCACCTCTACGCCGGTCGGGACAGCCCGGGTGAGGAATGCTGGCACGGTTATTTTGTGGGCTGGTGAGACGGTTTTTTACTTCCAAAACGGATGAAAATATGCTTAAAGTTGAGCAGCGCGGCGAGGGCTACTGACCGAAGGGAGGAACGGGGATGTTCGAGTATGATGAAACCATAGAGCAGGGCGCAGTCATAAAAGTTGTCGGTGTGGGCGGAGGTGGCGGAAATGCCGTGAACACCATGATCGCCAGTACACTGGAGAAGGTGGATTTTGTCGTTGCCAATACCGATGCGCAGTCCCTGCGTATCTCCAAGGCGCCGGTCAAGATCCAGCTTGGTCGCGAACTGACCAAGGGGCTTGGCGCGGGCTCCAAGCCGGAAGTGGGGATGAATGCGGCCCAGGAAGATCGCGATACGCTGCAGGAAACCATGAAGGGTGCCGACTTGGTCTTCATCGCCGCCGGCATGGGCGGAGGCACCGGAACCGGCGCGGCTCCGGTTATCGCCGAGGTGGCCCGCGAGTCCGGCGCCCTGACCGTAGGGGTGGTCACAAAGCCGTTCACCTATGAGGGCAAGGCACGCATGGACCAGGCCGATCGGGGCATCAACGAACTGAAGAAACACGTTGACTCACTGATCATCATCCCCAACGACCGTCTGATCAGCATGGCCAGCAAGAACATGTCGCTGTTCGACGCCTTCAAGCCGTCCGACGACGTGCTCCGCCAGGCCGTGCAAGGCATATCCGAGCTGATTACCTCCACCGGCCTGATGAACCTGGACTTCGCCGACGTGGAGACCGTCATGAGCGTGCGCGGCATGGCCATGATGGGCATCGGCACCGGTACCGGCGAGAACCGCGCTGCCGACGCAGTCAACTGCGCCATCTCCAGCCCGCTCTTGGAGGACAACGACATCTCCGGCGCCAAGGGTGTGCTGGTGAATATCACCGGCTCGGACCAGATGACCATGGACGACTACAATACGGTTAACCGCATCGTTCACGAGAAGGTGCATCCCGAGGCCAACATAAAGATCGGTGTCGTCAGGGACGACAACCTGGGCGAGACCATCAAGGTGACGGTCATCGCCACCGGGTTCGGCGACCGCTTCGACGCCGAGGCCGGTCGTGACCTGCGCAAGAGCGCCATGCCGTTGATGGAAAAGGCAACCCCCGCCAAGAACATCCTGGATATCCCTACCTACAAGCGCGACCGTCAGCAGACGGAAGGGGTCAGCCGCATCCGTCCCCAGGTCAACCTTGCCCCCTATTCCGAAGAGAACGAAGACCAGTACGACATCCCCACCTTCCTGAGGAAGTCCGTCGACTGATCTCTTTCCTTTCCCGGGGGGAATGCACATCCCCCCTGCGCCCGGCTCTCTGTTCCCCCTTCCTTGAGAGCCGGGTTTTTTTTGCCCGTCATCCGCCCCTGCTTCGACAGGATCAGCGTGCGCTCAGGCAGTCCGATCTTCATTAGTCCCGAAGGCCAACTGAAAATCTTTCCTGAGCTGCTCCTTGTCGGCGCTGCCGATCAGGTCCCAGGGAAGCGGTTCGTCCAGCGGGATGGCGCGTCGGACCAGTTCGTCCGTGTCCATGGCACAGTCCCTGGCTGCCTTCTTCAGGCTGGCCCCCCTGGCCATCAACTCCAGAAGGGCCGAACAGCGCCGGTCCCCCCGGGAAAGCAGGGCCTGGAGGTAGCACCCCTTCAGGCTCTCCACCTTGAGCTGCAGGTTGGCCATACCGCGCAGGCTCTGCTCCAGGTACTTCACCTTGGCCTCCAGTGAGGGGAGCGCTTCCATGCCGCACCACTGGAAGGGGGTGAACGGCTTGGGAATGAAGGGGTTGATGGAGAGGGTGATCGTGCCCAGCCTGCGGTTGGCCCGGCCCCGTTCCAGCACCCGCTGGCGGATGGTCGTGACCAGGCGAACCAGTTCCTCCAGGTCGCTTTCCGTCTCCGTGGGGAGGCCGATGATGAAGTAGAGCCGCAGGTTGAGGATGTCGCGGGCGATGATCCGCTCGCAGGCATCCAGGATCTGTTCCTCGGTCAAATTCTTGCGGATCAGGTCGCGCAATCGCTGGGAGCCTCCCTCGGGGGCCAGGGAGATGGTCTTGTGGCCGGATGCCACCAGGGCGTCCAGCATGTCCGGGTCGGTCCGGTCTATGCGCAGGGAGGAGACCGACACCTTGGCGCCCCGTTCCACGACATGGCGGCAGAGGCGTCCGATGTCGCGGTAGTCGGAGACCGCCGCACCCACCAGGCCGATCTTCCCGCGGTGCTCCAGGCCCCGCTCGATGGCGTCCACGAGGGCCTGGTAGGGCTGCTGGCGGAAGCGGCCGTAAATGAATCCGGCGCCGCAGAAACGGCAGCCGTGGGGGCAGCCGCGGCTCACCTCCACCAGAAACATGTCGCCGAACTCGGTGTTCTCCGTCAGGATCACCGTCTGCGCCGGTGGGTGGCGCTCCAGTTCCGCGCTGACTCGGGGGATGAAGCCGGCACTGCCCGGATCGTGCTCGAAGCCGGCCAGCCTGCCCGACTCGTAGCGCGGGTGATGGAAGCGGGGGACGTAGATGCCGGGCAGCCGCGAGAGGGCTGTCAACAGCTCCCGGCGATCGGAACTGGTGGGCGCCATGAGTGTCGAAACCAGGGAGGGGAGGATCTCCTCCCCCTCGCCGATGCAGACCAGGTCCAGAAAATCAGCCACCGGCTCCGGGTTGAGGAACAGGGCCGCCCCTCCCGCCATGACCAGGGGGAGGGATTCGTCCCGCTGGTGGCTGTAGAGCGGGATGCGGGCAAGGTCGAGCATGAGCGGCAGGTTGACGTAGTCCGGCTCGAAGGAGGTGGAAAAAGCGATCAGGTCGAAATCGGACAGGGGGCGCCTCCCCTCCAGGGAGAGCAGTGGCAGGCCGCTGCGGCGCTGCTCCTCAAGGTCGTCCCGTTCCGGCAGGAAGGCTCGTTCGCAGTGGATGCCGGGCGTGGTGGTCAGCAGGCGGTACACGGTCTGGAATCCCAGGCTGCTCATGGCGGTCCGGTAGTGGTTGGGGTAGACGACGCACATCTTCAAAAGGGCGCGCTCGCGGCTGCTCTGGCAGAGAGTGCGCTCCTCCGCCAGCGGGTCGACCCGCCTGGTTTTTGCCCTCCTGCTCATGGTTGACTCCCCTTGCAGACGATTGCCGTTCCCCCCGCCCCGGGAAAAGGGTGGAGTGTCTGGCAGCGCGGAGACGGATGCGGACCGTGCCTCCGCGCCGCACGCATGGTTGCACAGTGGCGCCTCGCGAGGCAAGGGAAATCAGGGCCGGGGTGGCGTCGATGCTGTTCCCTCCCTGTTGTTTCTGTGCTATAGAAGATGTCGCTTGCCCTATCTTAGCCAGGAGAAAAACGGACATGAACAGTCTTGAGGGAGCATTCAGGTCACTCTTCGAAATCAACATGGGTATGCGCCCCTACTGTTCTGCCGAGGCCGGGGAATGGGAGCGGGTGCTGGTCTTTAGCGACACCATCCGCGATGATGAAACGCTGGCCGACATCGACCGCGACCGCCGGCTGTGTCTGAACGCCACTGCCCGTGCTGCCGCCGAATTCGCCGGGAGCTGCTGGGGCAACGCCTGTTTCGTGGAGTTTCCGGCCACCTCTGCGTCGGGGGTCGAGCCGCCCGAGACGCTCTGGCGGGCCACCTTCGGCGAAGCTGCGGTGGACGAACTGGTCCGGGCCGGACTGCTGGAGAAGCTGCTGGCTAAGCAGGCCACGGACGATGACCTCTCCCGTGCCAGGCGGATCGTGCTGGACCTTCGGCAGGATGCGGCCGATGTCATCATCGCCATGAGCAACAACTCAACCAGCCACACCCGCTACCGGGCCCTGGCCAACGATACCGGCGCCCGCTTCGCCAGTCTGCCGCATTTCGACCCGGACATGTTCCACGGCTCCATGACCGTTGACTGGCAGGCCCTGGCGGCCCGCACGGCCCGCTTGGCGCAGGCGGTCAACCGGGCCGACTGGCTACTGGTCCGCACGCCCAACGGCACGGACATGCGCATAAGCAAGCGGGGACGCAACGCCGAGGGGGACGACGGCCTGCTGATCGCTCCGGGGAGTTTCGGAAACCTGCCTGCCGGAGAGGTCTACCTGGCGCCGTTGGAGGGGGAGAGCAGTGGCGTGATGGTGATCGAGTGGGGGCCGACCCGCAAGCTGGAGCAGCCACTGTGTTGTACCGTTGAACGGGGGGTGGTGATTGCCATGGAGGGGGACGAGCAGCAGAGGGGGATGCTGGAGGCCAGGTTCGCCGAGAACGCCACCTGCCGCAACATCGCCGAATTGGGCATCGGCACCAATGACCGGGCCAGTCGCCCCGACAACGTGCTGGAGGCGGAGAAGATACTGGGCACGATCCACATCGCCCTGGGGGACAACACCGGCTTTGGCGGTACGGTCAGCGCCCCCTTTCATGAGGACTACGTCTTCTATCGCCCCACCCTGACGGCAGTGATGGCCGATGGCAGCGAGATGGTGATCATCGATGACGGAAACCTGCTGGTCTAGCATGGCGAAGCGTCCCATTGACCGGGTATGTCCCTGAACGCTCCGGAGACGGTCGCCACCCTGATCCGTAGCGTCCGTACGGTCAACGTGCGTCGCTGGCTGCCGGGAGTGGCCGTGCTGCGGCGCTACGACCGGCACCTGCTTACGCGCGATCTGGCGGCGGGGGTGGTGCTGGCGGCACTGATGGCGCCGGTGGGAATCGGCTATGCCGAAGCAGCCGGCCTGCCTCTTATCTGCGGCCTGTACGCCACCATCGTGCCGATGGTGGCGTACGCACTCTTGGGGCCGAGCCGCATCCTGGTGCTGGGGCCGGATTCGGCACTTGCGGCGCTGGTGGGCGCCACGGTCATCCCCCTGGCAGCGGGTGACGCCGGTCGCGCCGCGCTCCTTGCCGCGCTCTTGGCCCTCATGTCCGGCGTTCTCTGCGTCCTGGCCGGCATCGCCCGCTTCGGGTTCATAACCGACCTGCTCTCCAAGCCGATCCGCTACGGATACATGAACGGTATCGCCCTGACCCTGATGCTGGGGCAGCTCCCCAAGATCCTCGGTTTTTCGGTCAAGGGGGACAGTTTCCTGAGTCTGGCCGCCGGCCTTACGCGTGGGGTGCGGGACAGGATGGTCAACCCCACCGCCTGTCTGGTTGGCCTCGCCTGCCTGGGGATCATGTTCGGCGCTAAGCGCTGGTCCCCGCGCTTTCCCGGGGTCCTGGCAGCCCTGATCGCCGCCACCCTGGCCGTGACGCTGCTTCCCCTGGCGCAGGTGGCGGTGGTGGGGGCCCTGCCCCAGGGGCTGCCGGCATTCCGCATTCCGGTATCCAGCCCCGCGGAATGGATTTCCCTCTGTGCCGGCGCCCTGGCTATCGCTTTGGTCAGCATCGCCGAGATGAGCGTGCTGTCGCGCATCTACGCCCTGCGCGGCGGCTATTACGTGGATGACAACCAGGAACTGGTCGCCCTTGGCTTTGCCAACCTGGCCTGCGGCCTCTTCCAGGGCTTTCCGGTGAGCTGCAGCGCCTCCCGCACACCGGTGGCGGAATCGGCCGGCGCCAGGACCCAGATGACCGGCGTGGTGGGCGCGCTGCTCATCGCCCTGCTGCTGCTCTTCACTCCCGGTCTGATGCGACAGCTCCCCACGGCGGCCCTGGGGGCGGTGGTTATCTTCGCCTGTAGTTCCATGGTTGAGGTCTCCGCGGTCAGACGGCTGTACGGAGTGCGGCGGGGAGAGTTCTACCTCTCCCTGGTCTGTTTCCTGGGGGTGGTCTTTCTGGGGGTCATCCAGGGGATCTTCATCGCCGTGGGCATGGCGCTTCTGGCTTTCATCTGGCGTGCCTGGCGTCCCTACTGCGCCGTCCTGGGGCGCATCGATGGCATGAAAGGGTACCACGACATAACCCGCCACCCCGAGGCGCGGCAGATTCCGGGGCTGGTGCTCTTCCGCTGGGATGCCCCCCTGTTCTTCGCCAACGCCGAGATATTCCGCGAGCAGGCGCTCAGGGCGGTCTCCTGTGCCCCCACGCCCACCAGGTGGATTGTGGTGGCGGCCGAGCCGGTTACCGATATTGATATCACGGCCGCCGACGTGCTGGCCGAACTGGATGACGAACTGGAGCGTTCAGGCATCGAGCTCTGCTTTGCCCAGATGAAGGGGCCGGTCAAGGACCATCTCAAACGCTATGGCCTGTTTACCCAGCTGGGAACGAAAAATTTCTTTCCCACCATCGGGCAGGCCGTGGACCGCTATGTGGACACATTCCACGTGGACTGGATCGACTGGGAGGATGTGGATCTGCCGGTTGCCTGAGCCGGTAGTCCCACCCCCTCCTGGTCGAGCCGTCCCCCATACCCTCTCGGGAGTACCCATGAACGGACAACGTACCCTTTCGCTCGGCTTTTCACCCTGCCCCAATGACACCTTCATGTTCTATCCGCTGGTACACGGTCTGGTGGATACCTCTGGTATCTCCTATCGCGAGCGTCTGGAGGATGTGGAGACCCTCAACCGGTTGGCCTTGGCCGGCGCGTTGGATGTGAGCAAGGTCTCCTACCATGCCCTGGGGCATATCCGCGATGACTATGCACTGCTGCGCGCTGGCAGCGCCCTGGGGCGCGGTTGCGGGCCACTGCTGGTGGCGTCGCGGAGCATCGATCCCTGCGACCTGGGCTCCCAGACCATCGCCGTGCCGGGTCGCTATACCACCGCCCTGCTACTGCTGCGCCTGTTCAATCCGGGGCTCACGAACTTCCTGGTGATGCCTTTCAACGAGATCATGGACGCGGTGTTGCGGGGAGATGCGGATGCCGGGCTGATCATCCACGAATCCCGCTTCACCTACCAGGGGTATGGCCTGCGCAAGCTGGTGGACCTGGGAGAGTGGTGGGAGGGGGAGACCGGACTGCCGATCCCCTTGGGGGGGATCGTTGCCCGCCGTTCCCTGGGGGGGGCGACCATCGCGGCGGTGGAGCGCGCCCTGGCAGACGGCGTGGCATTTGCCCGCTCACACCCGGAGCAGGCGGCCCGCTACATCGGCGAGCATGCCCAGGAGATGAGCAGGGAGGTCTGCGCCGCCCACATCCAACTTTACGTCAATGACTTCTCAGTCGACCTGGGGGACGAGGGGGTGCGGGCCATCCACTGCCTGATGGAGCGGGGAGAGCGGGCAGGCATCATACCGGTGTCCGGGGCGCCGCTTTTTTGTGGAGAGCAGCACCCCTGACCGGACGTCTGCGCCGCCGGGAGCGTCTCAGGGTCGATAGTACTTCATCGCCTCGGGTATCAGGCGCTGGATGTTCTGGATGCGGGTCGCGTCCGCAGGGTGGGTGCTGAGAAACTCCGGTGTCGTATTTCCCCCCTTCTGGGCCGCCATGCGCTGCCAGAATCCCACCGCTTCGTTTGGGGAGTAGCCGGCCATGGCCATGAAGATCAGCCCCAGGTGATCGGCCTCGCTTTCCTGCAGGCGGCCGTAGGGGAGGATCGCCCCGTACTGCGAACCCAAGCCGTAGGCTGCCATCCAGAGTTGCTGCGTCGCTGCCGGTTGGGTCGACAGGGCCGTGGAGAGGGCCACACCACCCATCTGGGCCATCAGCCCCTGGCTCATGCGCTCGTTGCCATGCTCGGCAATGGCGTGGGCTATCTCATGCCCCATGACCACCGCCAGGCCGGTTTCATCCTTGGTCACCGGCAGGATGCCGGTGTAGACCACCACCTTGCCCCCCGGCATGCACCAGGCATTGAGCTGTTTGTCCTCCACCAGGTTGAACTCCCACTTGTAGTTGGCCAGCTGGCTGCTGAGGCCGTTGGAGGCGAAGTAGCGTTCGACGGCATTCTGTATTTTCAGCCCGACCCGTTTTACCATCTGGGTCTGCTCCTGGTTGGTGCTCAGCTTGTGCTCTTTCAGGAACTGGTCGTACTGCTGCAGGCTCATGGAGAGCATGGAAGAGCCGGGGATCAGGTTGAGTTGGGATCTGCCGGTGATCGGTACCGTGCTGCAGGCGCTCAGCAAGAGCAGGCAGGCGATGATGGCGAATATGCGGCGTGACATGGGTAACCTCCTCGTGAATGCGGTGTTTGCTCGCTATGATGTGTATACATCAATCGGGAGAGGGTGTCCATGATGAGGGCGTCAATGTGAAACGCGGATGAGGCGGGAGGAAGTGCACCCCGCGAACATCCGCGTTTCAGGTCTGTTCTGTCCGATCCGATCAGGCGTTGCCAGGTTTTGCGCGTTCGGCTTTCTTCAGCAGGGCGGCTGCCAGGGGGTGGCTGTTGTTTTCAGCGTACTGGGCCGCCGTGGTGCCGGCCGAGGTCTTGATGGAGGGGGTGGCGCCGCCGTCCAGCAGGGCCTGGATGGTCTTGTTGCAGCCGTAGATGGCTGCCAGCATGATCGGCGTATGCCCTTCACGGTCGCGCACGTCAACGCCGGCGCCCTTCTCCAGGAGCATCTGGACGATCTCGGTGTGGCCGTTGGCTGCGGCATAGTGCAGCACGGTCTTGCCCTTCATGCTGGTGGCGGTGACGTCCGCACCGCGACGCAGCAGATCCATGACGAATTCCTTCTGTCCCTCTTTTGCGGCATTGATCAGCGGCGTGTGTCCATGACGATCTTTTGCGTTTACGCTTTCCATGTGCATTTCCTCCTGATGGTGGTTGCCGGACGTGGGTGTCCGAGGTTCACGGTTAACGTGTCTGTGGCCCTGCCTTGGCTGAATGATGGGGGTGCTGCCTGGTGAACTACTCGAGAAGACGGTGAAAACGTGGGTTGAGTGGGTGAGGTCTGTGTTCTTGGTAAGGCAGGGGAAGATACCGTGGGAAGGATTGTCGCGGTCGGGGGTCTTGCGCTGCCGAATCCCCGCTCTCCGTCCGGCAAACCCGGGGTTGAAGGGCAAGATCAGTACAGCCTGCGGCTCCGTACCGCTCAGTGTCCTGTGCGACTCTATGTCGGGATCAGTCGGTATCATCGGGACCTGTCACCTGTTTGTTGGAGGAGAGGAACCAATACGTAACTCTCTATAGCACACCCGCGGTTCGAACACCACAGCATTTCGCTCTTTCCCCTGCCGGGGAAATAAGCGCTTGTATCCGTGAAGAACGGAACAGTATAATGCCGCTCACGGAGGATTACCATGGAGGTCATTAAGGCCGAGTTTATAAAAAGCGCAGTAAAACCTAAGGATTATCCTCTTGAAACCCTGCCGGAGGTCGCCTTTGTCGGGCGCTCCAACGTGGGCAAATCGTCGCTGATCAATGTACTGGCCAACCGCAAGTCCCTGGTGCGGACCAGTTCCACGCCGGGAAGAACGCAGCTGATCAACTTTTTTGACATCAACGGTGTTCTGACCCTGGTGGACCTGCCCGGTTACGGCTATGCCAAGGCCCCCCCCGATGTGCGCAAGCAGTGGGGTCCCATGATCGAGACCTATCTTGCCCGGCGCGGAAACCTGAGGGCCGTGGTGCTGATCCTGGACATCCGCCGCATCCCCTCGGACGGCGACCTGCAGATGCTGGGATGGCTGGAGACCTATGACATCCCGCCGATTTTCGTGCTGACCAAGTGCGACAAGCTCTCCAAGGTCGAACGTGCCAAGCAGACCGCGCTGATCGCCAGCGCCATCAAGCGAGACAGGAACGAACTGCTGCACTTTTCTGCCCTTTCCCGCGACGGGCGCGATGCCGTCTGGAAAGAGGTCCTGCGGCTGACCCTGGCGCAGGAGGAAGAACGGATTTAACCGTCAGGAAGGCATATGAAGAAGAAAACAGCGACACCGGGCGCGACGCCCGGCAGCTCCCCGGCCCAGGCCATGCCAGACATGCAGAAGCGGCCGGATCACCGCCGCATACCTATCTCCAAGGTGGGGGTCAAGGACATCAGCTACCCCATCGTGGTCATGGACAAAAATCGCTCGCTCCAGCACACCGTGGCGCGGGTCAACATGTACGTGGACCTGCCGCACCAGTTCAAGGGAACCCACATGAGCCGCTTCGTGGAGATCCTCAACCGCCACCGCGAGCAGATCGCCCTGGACAAGCTGGAGACGATCCTGGAGGAGATGAAGGCCAGGCTCGGGTCGGCCAGCGCCCATCTGGAGATCCAGTTCCCCTACTTCATCGACAAGCGTGCCCCGGTTTCCGGCGCCAGGAGCCTGATGGAGTATAGCTGCGAGTTCAGCGCCTCCCTGACCGACACCCTGGATTTCGTCCTGGGGGTCAGGGTACCGCTCACCTCGCTCTGCCCCTGCAGCAGGGAACTGGCGATCCATGGCGCCCACAACCAGCGCAGCATCATGACCGTACGGGTGCGCTACCGGGATTTCATCTGGATCGAGGACCTGGTGGAGTTGATCGAGCAGTGCGGCAGCAGCCCGCTCTACTCCCTGCTGAAGAGGGTGGACGAGAAGTACGTCACCGAGCAGGCCTACGAGAACCCCCGCTTTGTGGAGGACATGGTGCGTGAGGCTTACTCCCGCCTGGCCGGTATGGAGAATATCACCTGGTTCTCGGTGGAGACGGAGAATTTCGAGTCGATCCACAACCATTCCGCCTATGCCGCCGTGGAACTGGACCGGAGAGGCTGAACAGAGTTCAGCCCCGTTTCAGTACAGAGGGAAGCGCCAGCATGAGACCTGTCCTGATCATAACCGCCGTCCGCCAGGAAGCGAAGCTTTTGGAAAAGGCGCTGGTGGCGGCCTCGCGGGTGAATACCCCCGCCTTTGCGACCGTGAACGGCATGCTGGGTGGCATAGCGGTGGTGATCTGCGTGGCCGGAGTCGGCAAGATTAATGCCGCGGCAGCCACCGCCGCCCTGATCGAGCGCCACAAGCCGCGACTGGTGATCAACACCGGCTGCGCCGGCGCCTATCCGGGAAGTGGGCTTGCCATCGGCGACCTGGCGGTGGCAAGCGTGGAGATCCTGGGGGACGAAGGGGCGCTCACCTCCCTGGGCTGGCTGGGACTGCGGGAGATGAAGCTTCCCTACCTGGTGCAGGGCACCCGGCGCTACTACAACGAGATCCCGCTCTCCTGCCATATCTCCGAAAAAGCCGTGCAGTTGGCCGACTACTGCGGTATCGGCCTGGCCAGGGGGCGCTTCGTGACCGTCTCCACCTGCAGCGGAACAACCCTCAAGGGGGAGGAACTGGTGCACCGCTTCGGCGCCCTGGCCGAGAACATGGAGGGGGGAGCTGTTGCCCTGGTCTGCCTGCGTTACGGCGTAGACTGCCTTGAGATCAGGGGGATCAGCAACCTTGTGGAGGAGCGCAACCTGGAGAACTGGGACATATCCCGGGCAGTTGAGGCTGCCCAGCGTTTCGTGCTGAAATACCTGGAGGAGATGGACCGCCCCGACTCTCACCCGCCGCGGCACTCGGTCGTCCCCGACGTATGAGCTGAATCCCCGGAAACAGATGCTTTCACGCCTGAAACCTGAACTTGCTACTCCTGCCCCCCTCTTTCGTCCACCGCCTTATTCCCCGCTGTCCTGCTTCACACCGGTGTCTTTGCCGGTCCCTTCGCTCTCAATCGATGTGCGCCCCTCTTTGTGCGGGGTGCGCCGCTCATGGCGTGAGATATCCCGCAACCGGTGCGTCCCCCGCTCGATCAGCCCCACGAGGGACTTCTCCCGGTGGTTGACCCGGGCTCTCCGGAACTGCGACAGCGGTTTCCCCGTCTCCACCTTGAGTGACGTACTCTTCTGGATACCCAGGACCTGGCTGGAGTAGATGCTGCGGTAGCCGACGATCAGGAAACTGACCATGCAGGCCACGGCGGCATTGGGCGCGATTCCGGCGCCGAACAGCTCCATGGCCATCACCGATGCGGCGATGGGAGTGTTTGCCGCCCCCGCCAGAACCGCGGCCATGCCGATGATAGAGAAGGTCGCGATCTGCGGCTCGTTGAACAGCGAGGCGAACAGGTTGCCGGCCGAGGCGCCGATGAACATGATCGGCGTGACCACCCCGCCGCTGCCGCCGCTGCCGAGGGTGATGGCGGTGGCAACGCTCTTCACCAGCCAGGCTTCCACCGGAAGCACCGTCCCCTTAAGCCCCGCCTCGATGGTGTCGATCCCCAGCCCCAGGTAGCTGGTGGAGAGGAACTTGCCGATCAGAGCCAATAACGTCCCCCCCAGGAGCGCCTTGGGGATCGCGTTCCCGGCGCACGGGTTGAACAGGCGCTTGCTCAACTTCATCATTTCGATGAACAGCAGGGCGATCAGGCCGCACCAGACTCCCAGCAGAAGCATCTCCGCGAAACTCCAGCCGGTGAGCCGGGGGATGGCGCTGGCCACCAGGTGGGGGTACTCAACCCCCAGCTGGGAAGCCACGTGAAAACCGATGATCCCGGCGACAAAGGAGGGAAAGAGCACATCGTACATCATCTGGCCCAGCACCAGCACCTCCACGCCGAAGAGGGCGCCGGCGATGGGGGTGCCGAATACGGTGGCGAAACCGGCACTGATACCGCAGATGACCAGCTTGCGCTGGTCAACGTCATCCAGCCTCATGAGGCGGCCGAAGGCCGAGGCCAGGCCGGCGCCGATCTGGGCGCTGGGGCACTCCTTCCCTGCCGACCCGCCGCCGGCGATGGTGACCACCGTGGCGATCAGCTTGATCGGCAGGGAGAGAAGCGGCATCCTCCCCATGTTCTGGTGGACCGCCTCGATGATAGCGTCGGTTCCCCGACAGACGCTGGCCGGCGAAAAGCGGGTGACGAACAGGCTGCAGACGACCAGGGTAACGGGGAGCAGCAGATAGTAGTCGGGGATCAGGGCAAACAGCCGGGTCGCCTGGGCCAGTGCCCAGAGAAACAGGGTTGTGCCGCATCCTGACAGGATGCCGACGATCGAGGCATAGCAGGTCCACTTGACGACGCTGGCGAGGAGGGTGAACTGTTCGGATATGTTTGGCCGCACGGGAGATCCTTGGGAACGCGAACAACCGGCGGGGAAAGGGCCGGTTGTTCGCGCTGGAGGGTGGAGATAGGCAGGGCTTTGTTGTCGGCCGCCGTTTGTTGTGATGAAACATTGCCTTGACGAAGCGCCTGCGTGTCAATATAGTTTGTGTGACAAATTATTTGTCCCGGCAAGTGTATTTTGTCAAGGCAATTTTGGGGGAAGCTACCATGGATGACAGGAAAGAGGTAATCGGAGATATCATCGACAATCTGAGGAGAATTTATCAGGCTGTCAGCGCGTATTCCAAGGATGTGGTCAGGGATACCGGACTGACCGCTCCCCAGCTCTGGGCGCTGAAGATCCTGAAATGCGAATCTCCACTGATGGTGTCGGTACTGGCGCGTCGCATGTGCCTGCATCCGGCGACGGTGGTGGGTATCCTCGATCGCCTGGAGGCCAAGGAACTGGTCACGCGTGTACGTTCCCGCCAGGACCGCCGGGTGGTTGAGCTGAACCTGACCGAATCAGGAGAAAAGATCCTTGCCGATGCCCCCGAGGTCGCCCAGTCCATGCTGATCAAGGGGCTGGATACGCTGTCGGACGAACAGCGGCGCTGCGTCCGGGAGGGAATGGAGCTGGTGGTGCGGATACTCGCCGCGGAAGGGATCAAGCCCCTGCCCCTGCAAGCATAGCGATCCCGGGACTAGGCTGAGGAACCGACAACTATGGAAAAATCTGCGGTATATCGATAATGATGCATATGCGTTCCGACGAACGACCTCCGAGCCGTGCTCCGCCCCTCCGGGGGGAGCACGGCACCGGGTATGAACCTCTGCTGCAAAGGAGTATGCATGAAGCCTCTTCGTTCACTTCGCTTGTCTTTGCGTTTCATTATTCCCCTCGTCGTGGCCCTGACCCTGTTGGCCTTTGCGGTGGTGCCGTTGGTGGAAAAGCTGTCTCTGCGCTGGTTTGTCAGGGACCTGGATATCCGTTCCCGCATGATCGCCAGCAGCATGCGGGAACCGCTGGAGGAGTTCCTGGCAACGGAAAACAGGGCCAAGATCAGGGCGCTGTTCCTGCGCGCCGCTCAGGATGAACGTCTGTTGGCCATCGGGTATTGCGATGAAGATGGGAAGCTTGTCTATCGTACCCCCAACTTCCCCGCCGCCCGCGCCTGTCCCCCTCCCCATCCGTCACTACGAGAATCCACGATCGTGTCGAATCTGCCCCAAGGGGCGGTTCATATCTCAGCCCATGCCCTGTTCCTGGAGGGAAAACTTTCCGGATGGCTGGTGCTGGTTCATGACATGAGCTTTGTCGAGCACCGCAGCGCCGAGACCCGCAAGTATATCATCGCCCTGTTTGCCGCACTCGGTGTGGTCATCTCACTGATCACGGTATTCGTGGCCCATCTGAGCTGGAGGGGCTGGATGGAAGGGGTTCGGGCCATGCTGCGCGGCGAGGGGATCCTGCGCCCGTTCGGGCAGCAGCACGTCCCGGATCCGGAACTGCAGCCTCTGGTGGGAGACCTGCGGGCACTGCTGCGGAGCATGGATGTCGAGCGCCGTTTCACAGATGACTCCACCATTACCTGGAGCCCCGATTCCCTGCGCAGTTTGTTGCATAAGCAGTTGGCCGGAGAGCGGATCATCGTGGTTTCCAATCGGGAACCCTATATCCACCTCAAAAAAGAGGACCGCATCGAAGTTAACCGTCCCGCCAGTGGTCTGGTAACCGCTGTCGAACCGGTCATGCGCGCCTGCTCCGGGACCTGGATTGCCCACGGTAGCGGCAGTGCCGACCGGGAGACCGTCGACCGTCATGACCGGGTGGCCGTCCCGCCCGATCATCCCGAATACCGGCTTCGCCGCATCTGGCTGACCACGGAAGAGGAAAACGGTTACTACTACGGTTTTGCCAATGAGGGGCTCTGGCCGCTCTGTCATATCGCCCATGTGCGCCCCATTTTCCGTACCAGCGACTGGCAGTCGTACGTGGCCATCAACCAGCGCTTCGCCGATGCTGTGGTTCGGGAGGCGGACAGCGACGATCCGGTGGTACTGGTGCAGGATTACCACTTCGCTCTGCTACCGGGCATGGTCCGCGCGGCACTGCCCAAGGCTACCATAATCACCTTCTGGCACATTCCCTGGCCCAACCCGGAGTCGTTCGGTATTTGCCCCTGGCGGGAAGAGCTGCTGCGGGGGATGCTGGGAAGCACTATCCTCGGTTTCCACACCCCCTTCCATTGCAAGAATTTCCTTGAGACCGTTGATCGTTATCTGGAAACCCGTATCGAACATGAATCATCGACCATCTCGCGACGTGGCAATCTGACCCTGGTGGAAAGCTATCCTATCTCGATCCAGTGGCCGCCCGCCTGGGAGAAAAATCTGCCTTCCGTCGAGCAGTGCCGAAGCGAAGTGCGTGCGGCATTGGGACTTCCCGTGCACCACAGAATAGGCATCGGGGTGGATCGCCAGGACTACACCAAGGGAATCCTGGAACGGTTCCGGGCCGTGGAGAAAATGCTGGAACTGCATCCGGAACTGGTGGGCAACTTCACCCTTATTCAGATCGCCGCCCCAACCCGCTCGGCGCTTGAGGATTACCAGACATTCGAAGCACAGGTCCGCAACCTGGCCATCCGGATCAATCAGCGTTTTTCCCGTGGAAACTGGCAGCCTATCTGCCTCAAGGTCGAACATCATGAACCTGAACAGGTCAATCGATACTACCGTGCGGCGGATGTCTGTGTGGTGACCAGCCTGCACGATGGCATGAATCTGGTGGCAAAGGAGTTCGTGGCGGCCAGAGAGGATGAGCGGGGAGTGCTGGTTTTGAGTCAGTTCACCGGGGCGGCTCATGAGTTGCACGAATCCCTGATTGTCAACCCCTACCATATCGAACAGACCGCTGATGCCATCCATCGGGCGCTTACCATGCCGGAAGAGGAACAGCGCGAGCGGATGCACAGCATGCGCATGCTGGTGCGCGACTTCAACGTCTACCGCTGGGCCGGCAGGATGCTGCTGGACGCTGCCCGCATCCGGCAGCGGGAAAAACTGGCGGCGCGCATTGGAGAAAGATCATGATCCAGAACAGACCGGGACGCTACCTGCTGGACGATGCCGGATTGACGGAGCTTAGGTCATTCGTTGATGCAGGCACGCTCCTGGCTTTTGACCTTGATGGAACCCTGGCGCCAATCGTGGCCGACCCGTCGGCCATCGTGATTCCCGGCCATATCCAGGAGAGTATGGCCCGCCTTTGTGCCATGGCAACTGTCGTCATACTGACCGGCCGTGGCCGTGAGGATGCCTTATCCTTTCTCGGCTTTGAGCCGTGCATGGTTGTGGGCAATCACGGCGCGGAGGGACTGCCCGGATGGGAGGAACGCGAACGGGAGTTCAGGGAGCTCTGCGCCGGCTGGAAGCAACAGCTTCACCTGTCTCTGGCCGGCACTTCCAGCGGCATTTTCCTGGAAGACAAGCGACTGTCGCTGTCACTCCATTATCGCAACGCAGCAGGCCGGGGTGAGGCCTTTGCGACGATCATAGAGGCGATCGGGGCACTGGTGCCCGCTCCGGAGCGGATTTCAGGCAAGTTCGTGGAGAACGTCGTACCGCGGGGTGCGCCTCGCAAGGGGCGTGCCCTGTTGGACACCCTGCGCTATCTGGGTACGGGGCGGGCGTTGTATGTAGGAGACGACGCCACGGACGAGGACGTGTTCCGCCTGCGCAACGAGCGAATATTCGGAGTCAGGGTGGGTGCGAGTTCCTCGACAGCGGCAGACTATTATCTGAAAGACCAGCAGGAAATCGACCGTGTGCTCCGTGAGATCATTGACATTCTCTCGCATCCTTCCTGCGATGCGGCCTAGGCCCTGCCCCATCCTCTCCTTCGACGAAGCAGCTATGCTTTCCGCTAAACTCTGGCACAATTGAAGAGATCCACCTGTCCGGCCGCTTCGGCAAGGCTTCGGCACTTTTCCCAGCCCTGACCTGATTTCCGACGATCCGCTGGGTGGCGAAGGGAGGCATGCCATGGGACTGTTGGCTGTCATGGATCGTACGCTTACCGCTCCTCCGGCCAGCGTGCCTTCAGGGAAGCTGGGGCGATGAACGCGGGATGGAGCGACAACTCCGCCGGATATGGCGGCGGGAAAGCCGCCCTTGGCGCCTTTCCCCTGGGAGACGGCTGCACCCTTTTCCGGGTCTGGGCGCCGCGGGCGCGGGAGGTGGCACTGCTGATCGAGGAAGATGCCCGGCCGCCCATCCCCCTGGCCCACGAGGGGGACGGCTACTTTAGCAGCGTCGTCTCCGGCGTCGGCCCTGGCGCTCGCTATCGCTATCGCCTGGACCACGGGGCCGCCTTTCCCGATCCCGCCTCGCGCTTTCAGCCGCTGGGGGTGCACGGGCCATCCCAGGTGGTGGACCAGGGGTGCTACCAGTGGCACGACGGAGAGTGGCGCGGCATGCCTTTGGAGCGCTACATCATCTATGAACTGCATGTGGGCGCCTTCACCCCCCAGGGCACCTTCGACGCTGTTATTTCACGCCTGGACTACCTGGCCGAACTGGGTGTCACCGCCCTGGAGCTGATGCCGGTGGCCCAGTTCCCGGGAGAGCGCAACTGGGGCTACGACGGCACCTTCCCCTTCGCCCCCCAGAACAGCTACGGCGGCCCGGAAGGGCTGAAAAGGTTGGTGGACGCCTGCCACGGCCGGGGGATGGCGGTGATCCTGGACGTGGTCTACAACCACCTGGGACCGGAGGGGAACTACCTGCACCCCTATGGTCCCTACTTCACCGACCGCTACCGCACCCCCTGGGGAGATGCGGTCAACTTCGACGGACCGGACAGCGACCCGGTCCGCCACTACGTCATCTCCAGCGCCCTGCAGTGGGTTGTGGACTACCACCTGGATGCCCTGCGGCTGGACGCCATCCATGGTATATTTGATTTTGGCGCCCGACACATCCTGGGAGAACTGGCCTGTGAGCTGCACCGCCGGCAGGAAGCCCTGGGGCGCCCCGTGTACCTGATCGCCGAAAGCGATCTGAACGACACTCGGGTGATCCTCCCCCCGGAGCGGGGAGGGCATGGTCTTGATGCCCAGTGGAACGACGATTTTCACCATGCTCTGACCGCCTTTCTGACCGGCGAGCGGAGCGGCTACTATGCCGACTTCGGCTCCTTCGGCCAACTGGTCAAGGCCTTTGAGCAGGGCTTCGTGCTGAGCGGAGGCTATTCTGTTTTCAGGAGGCGTCGCCATGGCAGCTCTTCGGCCGACTGTCCCCCCTCCCGGCTGGTGGTATTCTCCCAGAACCACGACCAGGTGGGCAACCGCATGGCCGGTGACCGGCCCCATGAACGGCTCGACCCTGCCCGGCTCAGGCTGGCGGCCGCGGCGGTGCTGCTCTCCCCCTGCCTGCCGCTGATCTTCATGGGCGAGGAGTATGCCGATCCGGCCCCCTTCCCCTATTTCATCAGTCACGGCGATCCCGGGCTGGTGGCGGCGGTGCGCGAGGGGCGGCGCAGGGAGTTCGCCTCCTTCATGCATCAGGGTGAGATGCCCGACCCCCAGGATGAGACCACCTTCCGCTCGGCCCGGCTGGACCTCGGCCTGCACCGCGTCGGCGAGCATGGCCGGCTGTTCGCCTTCTACCGGGAGCTGATCCGGCTGCGCAAGGAGCTCCTGCCGGTGTCGCGCTTCCGGGATGGGGAGATGGCCCTTGCGGCCGATGAGGGGCGCCAGATCCTGAGCATCGTGCGCCACGCCTCCTGGGGGCGGCTGCTCTGCCTGCTCAATTTCAGCTCCACCAGTCAGTACGTTTGCTTGCCCGGCGGGGAATGGTTCCCCTTGCTGGATTCCGTAGCCCTGGAATTTCCGTCTGATCGTTCCTGCTGCGCAGGAAGCACAGCCGGTGGGCCGCGACTGCTACTCGCTCCCTTCGGCGTGGCGCTCTTCGGAAAAGGATAAATAAAGTGGAACGTTTCGTCTGCATCCATGGCCATTTCTACCAGCCCCCACGGGAAAACCCCTGGCTTGAGGTAGTCGAGATTCAGGATTCAGCCTATCCCTACCATGACTGGAACGAGCGCATCACCGCCGAGTGCTATGCACCCAACACAGCCGCACGGAATCTGGATGGCGAGGGGAACATCATGGGCATCGTCAGCAACTATGCCCGAATCAGCTTCAATTTCGGCCCGACCCTTCTCTCCTGGATGGAACGTTTCGCTCCCGAAACCTACCGGGCGATCTTGGCGGCGGACCAGCAGAGCATCAGCTGGCGTTCCGGCCATGGCGCCGCCCTGGCCCAGGTGTACAACCACGTCATCATGCCCCTGGCCCCCCTGGCCGACAAGCGGACCCAGGTGCGCTGGGGGATCGAGGATTTCCGGCATCGTTTCCGGCGCCTTCCCGAAGGGATGTGGCTGGCGGAGACCGCCGCGGACACGGAAACCCTGGAGGTGCTGGTCGAGGAGGGGATCCTCTTCACCATCCTGGCCCCCCGCCAAGCCGCGCGGGTCAGGAGAATAGGCGCCGAAAGGTGGAAGGATGTGGGCGGCTCACGCATCGACCCTTCGCGCCCCTATCTCTGCCGGCTTCCCTCCGGCCGTTCCATCGTGCTCTTCTTCTACGACGGCCCCATTTCACAGGCGGTGGCTTTTGAAAAACTGCTCGACAGCGGAGAGCAGTTCGCTACCCGTTTGATGTCCGGATTTTCGGCTTACCGTAGTCATCCCCAGCTGGTGCACATCGCCACCGATGGCGAGACCTACGGCCATCACCACCAGTTCGGCGAAATGGCGCTGGGGCGTGCCTTGGACCAGATCGAACTGAACGGGCTGGCCCGTTTGACCAACTACGGCGAGTATTTGGAACTTCATCCCCCCACCCACGAAGTGCGGATTGTCGAGAACGGCTCCTGGAGCTGCGAGCATGGTATCGAGCGTTGGAGGAACGACTGTGGCTGCAATTCTGGCGGAAACCACGGCTGGAACCAGCGATGGCGCCGCCCCCTGCGGGATGCTCTGGACTGGCTCAGGGGGGAACTGGCGCTCTGCTTTGAGCGGGAAGCTTCCGGCTACCTGCGGGACCCGTGGGGGGCGCGCGACGACTACATCCGGGTCATGCTGGACCGCTCCGAGGACAACGTGGCCGCCTTCCTGAACAGGCATTCCCGGTGTCCACTGTGCGAGGGGGATACGGTGGTGCTGCTCCGGCTTCTGGAGATGCAGCGCCACTCCCTCCTCATGTATACCAGCTGCGGATGGTTCTTTGACGAACTGTCGGGGCTGGAGACGGTTCAGATTCTCCAGTATGCCGGACGGGCCGTGCAACTTGCTGAAATGCAGCACTGCCAGTCCATCAAGGGTGCCTTTCTGGAGCGATTGGCCCTGGCCGCCAGCAATCTGGCGGAATGGGGGACCGGGGCCGATATTTACGCCCGCTGCGTGGAACCGGCCCGGGTCGATCTGATCCGGGTCGGCGCCCATTACGCCGTCAGCTCTGTCTTCGAAGAGTACGGTGAGGTGACCGAGATCTTCAGTTACCGCATCCTGCGGGAGGAACTGCTGGTTCTGTCGTCCGGCCCCATGAAGTTGGCGCTGGGAAAGGTGTTCATTCGCTCCTCCATTACCCGTTCCTCTGACAGGGTCAGCTTCTGCACTCTCTCCTTTGGCGGTCACGCCCTGAACTGCGGCGTGCGCTCCTTCCTGGGGAAAGATGCCTACCAGGCCATGAAAAAGGAGGTTGTCGGTGCCTTCGACTGCGCCGATTTTGCCGCCATCATCAGACTGTTGGATATCCATTTCGGCATGCACACCTACTCCCTCAGGGATCTGTTCCGGGATGAACAGCGCCACATCCTGAACCTGATCATCGCCGGTACGCTTCAGGAGTTCGAGGACAGGTTTTTCACCCTCTTCGAAAACAACCGCAGACTGATGAGCGTCCTGAGGGAAACCGGCATGCCGGTGCCGCGCTGCTTTATGACGACCGCAGAGACGGCCCTCAACCAGGAGTTGCAGAAGATATTCACCGCGGACATCATTCATATGGAGCATCTCAGGGAGGTGGTCAGAGCGGTCGGTGAATGGCGCGTGGCCGTGGATGACGTGAGACTGGAATTCATAATCCGCCGCAGGCTGGAAGGGGCCATGCTGGCGCTCCTGGAGAAACCGGAAGATGCGTCTCTCATGACGGTGGTGCTGCAGCTGGTGGAAGCTATTACGGCTCTGCCGCTCAAGGTAAACCTGTGGCAGACACAGAACCTGTTTGCCGCCATGCTGCGCTCGAATGCGGGTGAGCTCAGAGCTGCTGATGGCGGAGAGGATAATCGCGGTTCCTGGCGCAGTGCGATCCACAACCTTGGCAGGCTGTTGTATTTCAATGTTCCGGAACTGCTGGCAGCGAAGGAGGGAGATTCGTGAAGGGCACGGGGCTGAGGATACCGCTGGTGACCTACCGGCTGCAGTTCAACGCTGCTTTCCACTTCAACGATGCGCGGGAGATCGTTCCCTACCTGCACGAACTGGGTATCAGCGACATCTACGCCTCGCCCTACTTTAAGGCCTATCCGGGCAGCCCGCACGGCTACGACATACATGACCACAACTGCCTCAATCCGGAGATCGGCTCTCCCGAAGAGTACGGCGAGATGGTCGATGAGCTGAAGCGCCGGGACATGGGGCAGATACTGGATATCGTGCCCAACCACATGTGCATCGAGGGGCAGGGCAACGCCTACTGGATGGATGTGCTGGAAAACGGCCCCAGTTCCCCCTTTGCGGACTTTTTCGACATCGACTGGCACCCGGTCAAGCAGGAGCTGGAAAACAAGATCCTGATCCCGATCCTGGGCGACCAGTACGGCACGGTGCTGGAAAACGGGGAACTGTGCCTCTGCTTCGACGAGGGCTCCTTCTTCGTCTCCTACTACGACCACAGGCTTCCCGTCATCCCCAAGACCTACAGTCATATGCTGACCCTGGGGATTGACGCCCTGGAGGAGGAACTGGGAACCGCCGCCCCCCAGTTTCAGGAGCTTCTGAGTATCATCACCTCCCTCGGCCATCTGCCACCGGTTAACGAGCAGGTTCCCGAGCGTATCGTTGAGCGCTACCGGGAGAAGGAGGTCGTCAAGCGCCGCCTGTGGAGCCTGTACCAGAACAGCGACGCGATCAGGGAGTTTGTCCAGCGCAATCTGACGCTGTTCAATGGAACCAGGGGCAATCCGCGCAGCTATGACCTGTTGGACGCACTGTTGCGAGAGCAGGTCTACCGTATCTCCCACTGGCGCGTTGCCACGGAGGAGATCAACTATCGCCGGTTCTTCGATATCAACTCCCTGGGCGCCATCAGGATGGAGGATCCGCGGGTCTTTGCCGAGACCCACCGGCTGATCTTCGAGCTGGTGGCGTCGGGCAACGTCAGCGGCCTGCGCGTTGATCACGCCGACGGTCTGCGGGATCCGGAGGAGTATTTCCGCAGGCTCCAGTCGGCCTGTTTCGCGCGCCTGTATCGCTTCCCCCGCGAAGAGACCGAATCCGCGGGGGAAGGGGACCGGGATGCGGAAGCCGACGTGCATGAGGCCTATGAACGCGTCATGGCTCAGGATCCACTCCACCCCCCCTTTTACATCGTGGGTGAGAAGATCCTGCTCAAGGGGGAGAGCCTGCCGGACAGCTGGCAGGTTTTCAGCACCACCGGCTACGAGTTCGCCAATCAGGTCAACGGCCTGTTCGTGGAAACCTCCAATGCCAAGGTCTTCGAGACACTGTATACACGCTTCCTGCAGCACCGCATAGACTTCCGCGATGCGGTGTACGAGAAAAAGAAGCTGGTTATGCAGGTGTCCATGTCCAGCGAGATCAACACCCTGGGCCACTACCTGAACAGGCTGTCGGAGCAGAACCGGCATACCCGGGATTTCACCCTCAACAGCCTGATCAAGGCCATCGTCGAGGTGATCGCCTTCTTTCCGGTGTACCGCACCTACATCAACGATTTGGATGTTATGGAGCGGGACCGCCAGTACATCGAATCGGCCGTCGGCCGGGCAAAGCGCAAGAACCCGGCCATCAGCGACTCGGTATTCGATTTTGTCAGGGACATGCTGCTGCTGCGCTTCCCCGAAACTCTGGACGCTGAACAGCGCCAGGCCTGGCTGGATTTCGTGCTGCGCTTCCAGCAGATCACCGGTCCGGTCATGGCCAAGGGGGTGGAGGACACCGCCTTTTACCTCTACAACCGGCTGGTCTCCCTGAACGAGGTGGGGGGCAGCCCGGAGCGGTTCGGCACCACCCTGGAGGCCTTCCACGGCCTGAACCTGAAGCGCAGCAAGCAGCGTCCCCTGTCCATGCTGGCCACCTCGACCCACGACACCAAGCGCAGCGAAGACGTGCGCGCCCGCATCAACGTGCTCTCGGAGATTCCCGACCTGTGGCGGGAGGGGCTCACCCGCTGGAGCCGTCAGAACCGCCGGCACAAGATCATCGTGGACGGGAAACCGGCGCCCAGCCGCAATGAGGAGTACCTGCTTTACCAGACCCTGGTGGGGACCTGGCCCTTGTGCGGGAACGGGGATGACGATTTCCGGAGTTTCCGCCTGCGCATCAGGGAGTACATGCTCAAGGCCATGCGCGAGGCCAAGGTCCATACCAGCTGGATCAGCCCCAATTTGCCTCACGAGGATGCGGTGCTGCGCTTCATCGACCTGATCCTGGACGATTCTAGCCACAACGCCTTCCTGCGCGATTTTTCCTCTTTCCAGACCCTGACCGCCGCCTGCGGCATCTTCAACTCCCTCTCCCAGACCCTGCTCAAGATCTGCTCGCCCGGCATCCCCGACTTTTACCAGGGAAGCGAGCTGTGGGACTTCAGCCTGGTGGATCCCGACAACCGCCGTCCGGTGGATTTCAGCCTGAGAAGGGCGGCGCTGGACGACCTGCTGCGCAGGGAGGCTGAACACGGCCCGCTGGAGACCGCCCGCCACCTGCTGGCCTGCCGCCGGGACGGACGCGTCAAGTTGCATCTGATTCGCACAGCGCTGGCCTTCCGCCGCGACAATCGCGCCCTGTTCGAATCGGGGCGCTACCAGCCCCTGACGGTGGAGGGGTGCCTCCAGGAGCATGTCTGCGCATTCCTGCGTTCGTTCAACGGCGTTTCGGCCCTGGTGGTCGTGCCGCGCTTCTGCAGCCGCCTGACCGGCGCCGGCGGAGCCCTTCCACTGGGGATGGAACTGTGGCGTGACACCCGGGTCATGCTCCCCCGCGAGAGCGCGTTGCTCCGTTACCGCAACATCTTTACTTCTGAATTCCTCACGCCGGCCCAGGGGGAACAGGGACTGAGCCTTGCCCTGGGGGAACTCCTCGCCGCGTACCCCGTGGCCCTGCTGGATCGAGGTGGCGCTTGATCTTGAACCCTGCCGTTTCAACCCTGATCCGTTCGCTCGTCTCCCTGGTTTCGAGATTCATCCCCCTGGCGCGGCGCTGTGTCACGCAGGCTTTTCGCGTTGCGTTGCTCGGCCTCTTCCTCGCCCCCCCCCTCTTCGCCTCCCCGGCGGTGGAGGTCGTTGTGAGCGGTATCGAGGGTGAGGCCCGGGAAAATGTGCGCCAGTGGCTGGCCCTGCCTGATGAGCTTGCCGCTGGGGACTCGGTTGACCGTCTCTGGCTGGAACGTTTCGCACGACAGGCGGTTGACAGGGCCAAAACCGCCCTTGAGCCGTTCGGCTACTATAACGCCCGGGTTACCGTTTCCCTGGAGGAGTCGCAGGATACGCTTCGCCTGCTGGTCAGGGTCGTGCCGGGCGAAGCGGTGCGCCTGAGCGAGGTGCGGGTGAGCGTGACCGGCCCCGGCGGCGGGGAACGCCGCCTGCGGCGCCTGGTGGATACCTTTCCCCTGAAGAAGGGGGATGTGCTGCTGCATCAGAAATACGAAGAGGCCAAGGCCGCGCTCCTCTCCCGGGCCCAGGAGCTGGGCTACCTGGACGCGGCCTACGGGCGGCACGAGATACGCATCGAAGAAAGCGCCACCAGCGCCGTCATTCATCTGGCTCTGGATACGGGCGGGAAGTATGCTTTCGGCGAGACGAGCATCCAGGGGGCGCCCGACTATCCGGACGGCTTCCTGCGACGCCACCTGAACTATGGCGCCGGCGAGGTATTCTCACACTCCCGGCTGGGCGAGACCCAGCGCAACTTCACCAACTCGGAGCGCTTCCGGGATGTGCTGGTCACGGCCGGCACAGCCGACAGGGCAACGCAGCGGGTGCCGATCGTCGTGCAGCTGAAGGAAGCCCCCCGCATCACCCTGCGGCCGGGCGTCGGCTACGGCACCGATACCGGCGGCCGCTTCACCCTCCGCTACCGCGACCTGAACCTGTTCCACCTGGGGCATGAACTGAACTCCCAGCTGTACCTGGCCGAGCGGCTCCAGGGGCTGGTGATCGGCTATGTCCGGCCCAGCCCGCGGGACATCAGGAGCGCCACGACGCTGCAACTGAACGTGCAGCAGGAAGATACGGACAGTTATTTCAGCAGGATACTGGCCATGGAGCTGGCCCGCACCCATGGCTTCGGCAGGGGGATACTGGGCACGGCCTATATCAGGGGGCAGTACGAGGATTATGAGGTGGGCGACCAGGATGACAGCGCACGCCTCCTGCTGCCGGGACTGCGCCTGTCCGTTGACCGTTACGACAACCCGCTGCGCCCCCGACGGGGATACCGCTACGGACTTGAGCTGCGCGGGACGCACCGCCTGCTGGGCTCGGACACGGAGCTTGTCCAGTTCCTGGTCGGGGGGAGTCATGTCCTGGCGCTCCCCGGGCGCTTTTCCCTGCGTACGCGGGCCGATGGGGGGACAACCCTGCTGAGCGACCACATGCGTGCCATTCCCCCTTCACTGCGCTTCTTTGCCGGCGGAGACCGGAGCGTGCGCGGCTACTCCTACAAATCCCTGGGCCCCCGTGACAGTTCGGGAGATGTGGTGGGGGGCAGGCAGATGCTGGTTGGCAGTGTGGAGTTGGAGCGGGCACTCTTCCAGAGCTGGGGCCTGTCCGTCTTCTTCGATGCCGGTAACGCCTTCGACTCGCTCGGCTCACTCAAGCTGTATCAGGGGGCGGGGTTCGGCCTGCACTACTACTCCCCCGTTGGCGCCCTGAATCTCTCCCTGGCCCGCCCGCTCAACGGCCGATCTTCGTCGCTGCACGTTCATTTTACCGTGGGGTTCGAGCTGTGAGGCGGCTGATGGCACGGCTCTCCCTGGCTCTCCTTACCTGCGCCCTGGCCGTTGCCGTTGTGGCCGGCGCCGCCTGGGTCGTCTCCACGCCCCGGGGCGCCTACTGGCTGATCAACACCATGGGCGCCCTGAGCGATGGCGCATTCTCGGCCGGGAACGTCTCGGGGAGGCTTCGCGGCCGTCTGCTGCTGGAGCGGGTGCGGTTGTCAGTGGGGCGGCAGCTGCTGGAGGTGGAGAGGCTTGAGCTGCGCTGGAAGCCGGAGCTGCTCCTGGCAGGCACCATTGCCGTGCAGGAGCTGAACCTGGAGGGGGTGCGCATCCAGGACGATGCCCCTCCTGACGACAAACCGCTGGATCTGGTTTGGCCGCGCATACCCGAGTGGGGCCGCCTGCTGGATGTCGTCATCTCCCGGCTGCGGGTGACGGATCTTGTCTATCGCCGGCTGCGGGAACAGCCGCTGCGACTGGACTCCGCCGTCTGCTCCCTGGCCTGGCGGGACGAACAGCTTACCCTGGATGCTCTCTCGTTGGTGTTGCCCGTGGGACGGGTGGGGGGGAGCGTCTCGGCCGGTTTCGGCCATCCGTCGCTCAGGGCTGAGCTGACCGCCACCCTGGCGCGTCCGGTAGGGGAGATGAACCGCTTCCTGTTGCGGGTGGGAACGGGGCGCAGGGGGGAGGGGGAGCAGCTTGCCGGGACGGTCAGCCTGACGGGCGGCACGGCCAGGGCGGGGAGGGTCGGGCTGACGGGAGAGCTGGGCATGACGCGCACCGGCTTCAACCTGCGCCGGGTCCGCCTGGAGAGGCCGGGCAGGAGGGGCACGCTGACCGTCGATGGCTCCCTGGCCCTGAATGCTCCGCAACCGTTCCTGTCGCTGCGCATGGCGCTCGCGGGGCTCGACTTGGCCCCTGAGCTGCATCTGGCGACCAACCTGTCGGGAACCCTCCGCCTGAGGGGAACCCTGGACAGCTATCAGGGGGACCTCATCCTTGCCAACCAGGGGATGGGGTGGCGGACGGCTAGGCTCTCCGCAACCTGCCGGGGCACGCGGCACACTCTGCGGCTGGCGCCGTTGAAGGCCGCAATCCTGGATGGATCCCTAGGGGGAAGGCTGGACATGCAGTGGCGCGACGGCTTTGCCCTGAACGGGGAGCTCAGCGCCAGAAATCTCAACCCCGCCCGCATCGATCCGGGCTGGAAAGGGGTGCTGAATGTGGCGCTGACGGGCGCCATGGCCTGGCCCGAGAGCGGCCGGCCTGCCGGGCGGGTCAGCGCCTCTCTGCTGAAGAGCCGCCTGCACGGCCAGGCACTGACCGGCGAGCTGCGGGCCGCTCTCGACGGCAGCGAGGTCACCCTTGGCCGACTGCTGCTGTCGGGTAACGGCTTTGACCTGCATGCCCGGGGGAAGCTGAGCCGGAAAATCGACCTCAGTGCCCGCATCAGCGAACTTTCCCGGTTGATACCGGGCACCGAGGGGAGGCTCGTGGCCGGCGGATGGCTGGCCCTGAACAACGGCCGGGTCAGCGGCGCCATCACCGGAACGGGTAATGAGCTGGCCTGGGCCGGGATGCGTGTGGCCACGGCCAGCCTGAACGCCCGACTGGGGCGCGGGGCGGGCTATCCCCTGCATCTGGAGGCAGCGCTCAAGGAGCTGAGCCGCGAAACTATCAGGCTGAACAGCGTCACGCTCAGGGCGGACGGCACCCTCTCCCGCCACGACTTGAACGCTACCCTGCGCTCTGGCGGCGGCGAGGCAAGGCTGACCCTGGTCGCCGGGTTCGGTGATGCCCGATGGCGGGGGACCATCAGCCGGCTGGCCGGCCGGGACGCTGCTGGCCCCTGGGCGCTGAGCGCACCGGCGAGGTTTAGCGTCGGCTCCGGGAGGTTCTTCCTCTCCCCCCTGAGACTCAGCGCAGGCACGGCTGAATATCTCCAGATTTCCGTTGATCTGGCCCCGAATCCCCTGGTTGGTGAGCTGCAGGCGCAGTGGGCCGGTCTGAACCTGGGCAGGTTCAATCCGTTCCTGAAGGATGGCCGCATAACGGGAAACAGCAACGGCGCGCTGCGCCTGGGGTTTCTGCCCGCTAAGCGGCTTTCCCTTGCGGGGAACGTCCTTGCCAGCGGGACCGTCACCACCGGGGGGAGGAGTATGACCTTTTCCCGCGGCTTGCTGACCGTAAACGGCGGCGACCGGGGATTGCGGCTGGATATGGAGCTGGCCACGGCGACCGGCGGGAGCCTGCGGGCCAATTTTTCCTCGTCCGCTCCCCTTACTCTGGCCCTGCCGGAACGGGGAACGCTGGCTGCGGAGCTGGAGGGAATCGACCTGGGGCCGCTCAAGGCCTGGCTCCCCAGCGGCACCGTTGTCGAGGGGCGCCTCAGCGGGCGGATGGACGGAGCAACCCTGGCGGGGCAACGCTTCCAACTGAACGGCAGCGCCCAGCTTTCCGGTGGGAGCGTCCGGCGGGCCACTCCAGATGGCGAGATGAAGCTGATCTTCAGGACGGCGGAGCTTAGCTGGGCCTGGCACGGGGAGGCGCTCTCCGGCGAGCTCTCCCTGGCCATGGAGCAGTACGGCCAGCTCCGGGCGGATTTCCGGCTGCCGGTCGCGGCGCGCCTGCCGGTGGCTCCCAATCCCCGCGCCCCCCTGAGTGTCTCGCTGGACGGACGGTTCCAGGAGAAGGGGATGCTGGCCGCACTGTTTCCGGGAGTGCTCCGGGAGACCAGCGGGGAGCTGGATGCCCACTGCCGCATCGGCGGCAGCTGGGACGCGCCCCAGCTGGAGGGGAGGCTGAACCTTGCCCGGGCCGGGGCCTCTCTGCCCAGCGCGGGCATTCATCTGAAAGATGTCCAGCTCAGTGCCCGGCTTGAACGGGACCTGATCCTGATCGATTCCCTGCGAGCCGTATCGGGTCCGGGCCAGATCAGTGCCACGGCGCGCATCACCCTGGCCGACTGGCGGGTGAGCGGCCTGAAGGGGACCATACGGGGCGAGAATTTCCAGGCGGTCAGCTTCCCCGAGCTGCACATGTTGGGGTCGCCGGACCTGAGTTTCGAGGGGACTCCCCAGCGGCTCACCGTGCGCGGAGAGCTGCGCATACCCGAGATGCGCATCAACGGCGCCTCCTCCCGCACCCTCGTTTCGCCCAGCAGCGACGTGATCAGGGAGGGGAACATCGCGCCGGCAGCCACGGAATCGCCCCCCATCCTTGACGCCCGGGTGCGGGTGCTGCTGGGGGAACGGGTCAGGGTCAAGGCCTCCGGAATCGACGCCAGCTTGGGTGGCAGCATGGATCTGGCCATGAACGGGCTGGACAAGATTACCAGCAGCGGCGAAATCAGGGTGGTCAAGGGGAAATTCAGCACCTACGGCGTGAACCTGGATATTGTCCGCGGCCGCCTGTTCTTCACCGGCGGCCCCATCCATCGACCGACCCTGGATTTTCTGGCCCTGCGCACCATCGGTGACGTGCGGGCCGGCGTGACGGTCGCGGGAACCCTGCAGAGGCCGGTCACCAGGCTCTACTCCGAGCCGGCCATGCAGGACTCGGACATCCTGGCCTATGTGGTGCTCGGCCACCCCATGAGCGGTAACGGCAGCCAAACCAACCTGATGGCCAAGGCTGCCGGCGCCCTGCTCGGCTCCAGCCAGGCGTCGGTCCTGTTCTATCGCATCAGGGACCAGCTGGGGCTGAGCAGCCTGGAGGTTCAGGATGGCGGGGGGGTAAGTGGCACCATGGGCTACAAGCCGCTGCAGGTGACCCCTCCCGGAAGCGTGGCAAGCACGCAGCAGGGGAGCGTCGCCGATACGGCCCTCAGTGTGGGCAAGTATCTGACGCCAAAGCTCTACATCAGTTACGGCAGATCATTGTTCACCGGAAGCAATCTGGTCAGGTTACGGTACGATATCTTCAGGAACTGGCAGATCGAGACCCAGGCTGGCAACGAGAGCAGCGTCGATCTCTACTACAAGCTGGAGTTCAGGTGACGGCCTGCTGCGGTGAACTGGATAAAGGAGTCTCATATGCTCAACAGACGAGGGTGCGGGGTCCTGCTGCATCCGACCTCCCTGCCCGGCCCCGGCGGGATCGGCTCGCTGGGGGTGCATGGCCGGCGTTTCGTGGACCTTTTGTGCGACATGGGCATGTCCTACTGGCAGGTTCTGCCGCTCACCCCCCCTGCCTGCGGCAATTCCCCCTATTCCGCCTTTAGCGCCTTTGCCGGCAACCCGCTGCTGATCGACCTGGAACGGGTGGCGGAGGAGGGGGATCTGGGCTCCGCCGACCAGGGGGAGGGGTATCCCGAGGGGTATGTGGATTTTGGCGCCGTTATCCTGCGCAAGACGGAACTGCTGCGGCGGGCGGGGGAGGCCTTCCTGGCCCGGGGGGACGCGGGTCGCACGGCGGAATTCCGGGAGTTTTGCGCCAATACTCCCTGGCTGGAGGATTATGCCCTCTTCATGGCGCTCAAGCACCGCTTTCAGGGCAAGGTATGGAATCACTGGCCCGAGGGGCTCGCCCGCATCACCCCCCGGGCGCGCCGCCAGCAGGGGGAATGGCTCCGCCACGACATGCAGCTTCAGAGCTATCTGCAGTGGCAGTGTGCGCGGCAGTGGCAGGAACTGCGCCGTTACGCCAACAGGCGGGGAATAGCCATCATTGGCGACATCCCCATCTTCGTGGCCTACGATTCGGCCGATGTGTGGGGCGAGCGCGGGCTGTTCCTGCTGGACCGAGAGGGCGATCCGACGGTGGTGGCCGGTGTTCCCCCCGACTACTTCAGCGCCACCGGACAGTTGTGGGGCAATCCGCTCTACGACTGGGAGGCCATGGAGCGGGACGGATACGAGTGGTGGATCCGGCGCTTCCGGGCCAGCCTGGAGCTCTTCGACATCGTCCGGGTGGACCACTTCCGCGGATTCGAGGCTGCCTGGCAGGTGCCGGCCGGCGCCACCACGGCCCGTGGGGGACGCTGGGTCAAAGGGCCGGGGGAGTTGTTGTTCGACCGCCTGCGGGACGTGCTGGGGGAGCTTCCGGTCATTGCCGAAGATTTGGGGGTGATCACGCCGGAGGTGCTGACGCTCAGGGACCGCTACCGCTTCCCTGGCATGAAGATCCTGCAGTTCGCCTTCGACGCCGACCTGGACGACCGGGACCTGCCCCACAACCACGTCCCCCATGGCGTGGTGTTTACCGGCACGCATGACAACGACACCACCAGAGGGTGGTGCGAATCCCGCTCGGCCGCGGAGCTGGAGGAGATGGCCGCCTACCTGGGCACGGCCGGGGACGACTGCCCCGGCGACCTGATGCGCGCCGCGCTCATGTCCGTGGCCAACACCGCCATCCTGCCGCTGCAGGATATCCTCGGTCTGGACAGCGGGGCACGTATGAACATTCCCGGCACCCCCTGGGGCAACTGGGAGTGGCGCTTCACCTGGGAGATGATTCCGGAGGGGCTGGCGGCCTCGCTGCGCAGCCGGCTGGAACGCTACGGCAGGGGACGGCATGGAGGAAACGATCATGGGACATGAGGACGCGCTGCTCGAGGACAACCCCTTCTGGTACCGGGATGCCATTATCTATCAGCTGCACATCAAGGCCTTCGCCGATTCCGATGCCGACGGCATGGGAGATTTCCGTGGCCTGATCTCCAGGCTGGACTACCTGCAGCAGCTGGGGGTCACGGCCATCTGGCTGCTCCCCTTCTATCCATCCCCCTTGCGGGATGACGGCTACGACATTTCCGACTACTACACCGTCAATCCCAGCTACAACAGCCTGCGGGAGTTCAAGCAGCTTCTGCGCGCGGCCCACGCCCGCGGCCTCAGGGTGATCACCGAGCTGGTGCTCAACCACACCTCGGACCAGCACCCCTGGTTCCAGCGCGCCCGCCGCGCCCCCCCGGGATCGGCCCACCGCGACTTCTACGTCTGGAGCGACACCCCGGAGAAGTACGCCGAGGCGCGGATCATCTTCCAGGACTTCGAGGCCTCCAACTGGACCTGGGACCCCCTGGCCAAGGCCTATTACTGGCACCGTTTCTACTCCCACCAGCCTGACCTGAACTTCGACAACCCCCGGGTGCAGGCGGAGATGCTCAAGGTGATCGACTTCTGGATGCGGCTGGGGGTTGACGGGGTCAGGCTGGACGCGGTCCCCTACCTGTTCGAGCGGGAGGGGACCAACTGCGAGAACCTCCCCCAGACCCACGCCTTCCTGAAGAAGCTGCGCGCCCATCTGGATGACTGCTTCAAAAACCGCATGCTGCTCTCCGAGGCCAACCAGTGGCCGGAGGATGCCGCCGCCTATTTCGGCGCCGGGGACGAGAGCAACATGGCCTTCCATTTTCCGCTCATGCCGCGCATGTTCATGGCCATCGAGATGGAGGACCGCTTTCCCATCATGGACATCCTGGACCAGACCCCGGCCATCCCCGAAGGCTGTCAGTGGGCCATCTTCCTGCGCAACCACGACGAGCTGACCCTGGAGATGGTGACCGACGAGGAACGGGACTACATGTACCGGGTGTATGCCTCGGACCCGCGGGCGCGCATCAACCTGGGCATCCGTCGCCGCCTGGCGCCGCTCATGGGCAACAACCGCCGCAAGATCGAGCTGATGAACATCCTGCTCTTCTCCCTGCCCGGCACCCCCATTATCTATTACGGCGATGAGCTGGGCATGGGCGACAACTACTTCCTGGGCGACCGCAACGGCGTGCGCACCCCCATGCAGTGGAACCCGGACAGAAACGCCGGATTCTCCATTGCCAGCCCCCAGCAGCTCTACCTGCCGGTGATCATCGAGCCGGAATACAACTTCGAGTCCATAAACGTGGAGAACCAGGAGCGCAACCCCACCTCCCTGCTCTGGTGGATGCGCCGCACCATCGCCATGCGCAAGCGCTACAAGGCCTTCGGCTGCGGCAGCCTGGAGATGCTGGCCTCGGACAACCCCAAGATGCTGACCTTCACCCGCTGTTACGAGGATGAGAAGATCCTGGTGGTGATCAACCTGTCGCGCTTCTCCCAGACTGTTTCAGTGGACCTGTCGCGTCATGCGGGCATGGTCCCCGAAGAGCTGTTCAGCCGCAACCGCTTCCCCGTGATCCAGGAGACCCGCTACCACTTCACCGCCGGTCCCCACGATCATTTCTGGTTCGTGCTGCGTGGCGCCGAACCCCGGGGCGAAACCGGCGAAGAGGTTCAGAGGCTCCGCCTGCGCGAGGGGCGCCCCTGGTGGGACGTGCTCAAGGGCAAGGCCGGGGAGCGGTTCTGCACTGCGATCATCCCCCGCTACCTGCAGCGGGTCTGCTGGTTCTTCGGCAAGGGACGGGTGATCAGCCAGATCAGCGTGATCGATACCTGCCAGCTCAAACAGGACGACGAGCTGTTTCTGCTGGCCTTTGTCCAGGTCAGCTACACCGAGGGGGTGCCCGAGGTTTACCAGATTCCCCTGACCTGGCTCTCCCACGAACGGGTGCAGTCTTTAACCGACCGCCATCCGCTTCTCGTTATCTGCCCGCTCATGCTGGGAGATGTGGAGGGGGTGCTGTGCGATGCCGTCTATTTCGAGGAATTCCGCCAACTGCTGCTCGGCCTGATGAGCTCCCGCGCGACGCTGCACGGCGCCAGCGGTTCCCTGCTGAGCGGACTGCGCGGCGGCTGCCTGACCAGGAACAACCCCTGCAGGACGGAGCTGTTTCCCAGCAGGGTGGCCTCGGTGGAACAGAGCAACACCAGCATCCTCTACGGCGACCGGCTGCTGTTCAAGATGTATCGCAAGCTGGAGTCGGGCAACAACCCCGAGCCGGAAATCCTGCGCCATCTGGCGGGGAGGAAGAAGTTCCGCAACGTGCCGCTTTATGCCGGCATGATCGAGTACCGCACCGAGGGGGGAAAAACCTATGACCTGGGCATTCTGCAGACCTATATCGCCTGCCATGGCGATGGCTGGCGCAACACCCTGACCAGCCTGTCCCAGTTCATGGAGCACCTGCTGTCCCATCGCCACGATCTGCCAAAGCTGCCGGCCCAGCTCCCCTCGCTCCTGGAGGTGGCGGACGGTGGCATTCCGGAGCAGTACCGGGACCTGGTGCGCGGACTGCACCTGGAGATGGCGGTGCTGCTCGGCCGCCGCACCGCGGAGATGCACCTGGCTCTGGCAGGCACTTCAGGGGATGATGAGTGGAGCATGGAACCCTTCTCCACCCTCTATCAGCGCTCTCTGTTCCAGGCCATGCGCGGCCTTTTGCGCCGAAATTTCCTGCTGTTGACGCAAAGCCTGCAGTCGCTTCCGCCGCAGGTTCAAGCGCGGGCCGAGCGGGTCCTGGGCAGCGAGGAAGAGCTGATCGCCTGTCTGCGCACTATAACCCTGCGGCGCTTTTCCACCATGAAGAGCCGGATTCACGGTGACTTCCACCTGGGCCAGGCGCTGTTCACCGGCAAGGATTTTGCCTTCATCGATTTCGAGGGGGAGCCGTTCCATTCCCTGAGCGAGCGGCGGCTGAAACGCTCCCCCTTGCGGGATGTGGCCGGGATGATCCACTCATTCCATTTCGCCGCCATGAGCATGCTGACCCACCATGTGGCCAGCAACCCCGACGATGCCGCCCTGCTGGAACCCTGGCTGGACGCGTGGTCGGTCTACGTGGGCGGTGCCTACCTGAAGGGCTATCTGCAGGCCATGAAGAACTCCCCCCTGCTGCCCGCCGACAGGGAGGAGCTGACCATTCTCTTGAGCTGCTTTCTGATTCAGAAGGTGGTGCATGATCTGGGGCGGGAGCTGTACAACCGCACGGGCGGGATCGATCTGATCCTGCGGGGGATGGAGATGCTGCTGCGGGAGTGCCGCACTCCATGTAAAGCTTGATTTTGAAGGAAAAGTTCGAAAGGAGAATGAGCGATATATGAAAGTTGGTCTGATGGGATTTGGCAAGACGGGCAAGGCTGTGGCATCGGTCCTGCTGCAGAGTGACGAGGTGAAGCTCCAGTGGGTCGTGCGGAGGTCGCACAACCTGGAGCACAGGTCGGTCCCAGAATTTTTGGGCATCAACGCCAGGGATCCGGGGATGATCTACTCCTTCGAGGAGTATACGGCGCAGCAGCTCCTGGACCGGCTTCCGGTGGATGTGATCATCGACTTCTCCTCGGAACAGGGGGTCGACTACTACGGTGAAGAGGCGCGCGGACGGAAGATAGCCGTGGTCAGCGCCATCTCTGAGTACTCACCCGAGAAACGGGAGTATCTGAAGTATCTGGCCGAGGAGACCAGGGTGGTCTGGTCACCCAACATCACCATCGGGATCAACTTCCTGATGATCGCGGCCAAGGTCCTGAAGAACATCGCTCCCTACACGGACATTGAGATCGTCGAGGAGCATTTCAAGGGGAAACCGGAGGTCTCGGGGACTGCCAGAAAGATCGCCTTGGCCCTTGGTCTGCCGGAGGGGGCGATCAAGACCATCCGGGCCGGCGGGATCATCGGCATCCATGAGATACTGTTTGGATTCCCTTACCAGACCGTGCGCCTCAAGCATGAATCCATCACCCGTGAGGCTTTCGGCAACGGCGTGCTCTTCGCGGCACGGCACGTCATCGAGCAGGAGGCTGGCCTGTACGGCATGGAAGACCTGATGATCCCCTATTTCAACCTGGGCGGCTAGATTCTTCGTTCCGCCCCGGTTCCGCAGCCGGCGATTCCCGCGTCCCCGCACAGGGGGGGCGCGGGACAGCGTGGAGGAGGACCTGATCGTGATAACGCGTCGTTTCCTGTTTGGCATCTCCCTGGTTCTGGTCGGGGCGGCTGGCTGCGGCGATTTTCTTGCCGACGGGCACGTATCCATGCTGCTGCTCTATGCCGCCGCCGTGCTGCTGTCCGGCTGGTACTGCGGCAGGGTGGGGGGGATAATCGTTGCGATGGCCGCGACCGCCAGTTGGTTGGTGGCCAACAGGCTCCAGCAGCCTCCGGGGGAGGGGAACCTCATATTCTCCTGGAACGCCTTCAGCCGCCTGGCCATCTTCCTGCTGATCGCCTCAGCCGCATCGTCGCAGTCACGGCTGAAAAGTGCCTTGGAACGGGAGTCCCACAAAAGCGGCACCGATCGCCTGACCGGCCTGCTCAACGGGACAGCCTTCCGGGAGCGGGTGGAAGAGGAGATGGAGCGCTCCCGACGCTACGGCCACCACTTTTCACTGGCCCTGATCGACCTGGACGAATTCCAGCAGATCAACGAGACCCGGGGCACCTCCCGCGGGGACAGGCTGCTGCAGGACACCGGCGAAGCCATCGTCCAGTGCATACGGAAGACCGACATCGCCGGCCGCATCGGTGGCGACGAGTTCACGGTGCTCTTTCCGGAAACGAGCGGACAGCAGGCACGCTGCGCAATCGAGAAACTGCTCATGGCGCTGGACATGATGACCAGCCGCTCCGGCTGGCAGGTTACCGCCAGCATCGGCGTGGTCAGCTGCGAGAAGGGGGTCGAGACCTACGACGCGCTTCTGGACCGGGCCGCCACCATGCTGGACGCAGCCCGGGAAAAGGGAAGGAACGGGGCGGAGTTCATGGTGATCGACTGAACGCAGCCGGGCACTCCGGGCGGAGACGCCTTCCCGACTCAGAGGATCAGGCGCACCCCACCCAGAGCCTCGATCTCGTGGGGGAAACGGTCGCCGGGGTGCCGATGAACATGTAGTTCTTGGGAACCCCCAGACGCCGGGAGAGCCGCTCGATCAGCTCGGGGCCGAAGCCCCCCTTTGACCGCCACGAAGTTGATCTTCATCGTGGGATACATTCGGTCGATGGTCTTCAGATGCTGGGCCAGCTCCGGCGGGATATCCTCCTCCCGTTCGTACACGTGAACCACCTAGATGCAAGTGGCGGCATGGTGTCTCTTGCATCAAACACATTCCATCTGGTAGAAACTCCTGTATTCGATGTGCGTATGACGAACCAACAGACGGCTCAGAAGAGAGAGTGATCAACCAGTGAATATATTAGAAATCATTACCGTACTGATGGTGCTGACGGTACTGTTCGGGTTCATCAACCACCGCGTGCTGCGCATGCCGACCACCATCGGGGTCATGTTCGTCTCCCTGCTGTTCTCCTTGGGGGCCATCGTCCTGGGTAGGCTGGGGATCGAGCAGGGTCTGTCGGAGCTCTCCCGGGTCCTCGAGACCATCGACTTCAACCAGGCCCTGCTGCACGGCATGCTCTCCTTCCTACTCTTCGCTGGCTCCATGCACATCAAACGGGAAGGACCTGCGCAGCCAGAAGTGGGCCATTACCGCGCTGGCCACAGTTGGGGTAGTCGCCTCCACCTTCATCGTGGGGGGACTCACCTGGGGGGGGCTCTCCCTGCTCCAGATTCCCGCCTCGTTCATCTACTGCCTGCTGTTCGGGGCGCTGATCTCCCCCACCGATCCGGTGGCGGTGATCGGTATCCTCAAGACTGCCGGGGTTCCCAAGAGTCTGGAGACCAAGATCGCCGGGGAATCGCTCTTCAACGACGGCATCGGCGTGGTGGTCTTCCTGATCATCCTGGAGCTGGCCCTGGGAGGAGGGGAGGTTGCCGCCGCCAAGGTGGCGCTGCTCTTTGCCAAGGAGGCCCTGGGAGGAGCGCTGCTGGGGCTGGTGATCGGGGTCTTTTCCATCATCCTGCAGGGGATGACCCTGGGGAGCCTGGTGAACCGCATCTATCCCGATATACCGGGAGAGTCGTACGGAGACTGAACATGAGGCTGAGCCGGCAGCTGCCGCTCAAAACAGGGGCACAGAGGAGTCCGGATATGAATAGCATCACCGGAAGGCCGAGGCTGAAGCAGCTTGTCATGCTCTTCTCCACCGCATGCATGATTCTGCTCGTCACCGTGACAACTGCAATCGCCGCACCGGCACAGAAAAAAACCGTCGATAAGGAGTCGCCAGCGATCCAGGCCGTTCCGGTGCCCGTTCCCGAGGCCCAGGTCGAGCTTGACGGCAAGCCGCTGTTCCCCATCAAGACCAAAGTCCTCTCCCTGCTGCCGGAGGAACGGGCCAAAACCATATCGATACGGCTGCTCAGGCTGGTCAAAAACCCCCTGTTCCACCTGGATTCCCTGAAGGTCGTTGACAACGACATCACCAGCGATATCGTTTCAGACGACCTGATTATCATGAGCGTCAGCGAGGCCGATGCCCTGGCCGAGGGGAAGCCGCGTCCCCAGCTGGCCCGGGAGTTCGCCGGGAAGATCCGCGCCGCGATGGAGGCACGCAACCGGGAGTACAGTACCCGCAGCCTGCTGTTCGGCGCGCTGTACACGCTGCTGTCCACCCTGGTGCTGATTGCCACCCTCTCCCTGATCCGCCGCTTCTTTCCCCGCCTGATCGCCAACATCCACTCCTGGCGCGGCAGCTACATCCGCTCCATACGCATCCAGTCCATCGAGGTGCTTAATGAAGAGCGGATAGTCGCGCTGATCACCTCGATCCTGCGTAGCATCCGGCTGCTGCTCCTGCTGGGGCTGTTCTACCTCTACATCCCCCTGGTGCTGAGCTTCTTCCCCTGGACACGGGGTATGGCCTCGAAGCTCTTCGACTACATTCTGACCCCCCTGGAGAAGCTGTTTCACGCTGCCGTCTCCTACCTGCCCAACATCTTCTTCCTGCTGGTCATCCTGGCTATCGCCCACTACACTATCCGGCTCACCCGCTTCATATTTTCCGAGATCGAGAAGCAGACCATCAGCATCCCCGGTTTTTTCCCGGAGTGGGCCGATCCCAGCTTCAAGATAACCCGCTTTTTGATCCTGGCCTTCGCGGCCGTGGTGGCCTTCCCCTACCTGCCCGGTTCCGGATCGCCGGCATTCAGGGGGGTATCGGTCTTTCTGGGGGTGCTCTTCTCCCTGGGATCGACATCGGCCGTGGCCAACGTGGTGGCAGGGGTAATCCTGACCTACATGCGCGCCTTCAAGCTGGGTGACCGGGTCAAGATCGCCGACACCATGGGTGACGTGGTGGAGAAGAACCTGCTGGTGACCCGCGTGCGCACGATCAAGAACGTGGATATCACCATCCCCAACGCCATGGTGCTGGGGAGCCATGTCGTCAACTACAGCTCGTCATCCCAAAACTACGGCCTGATCCTCAACACCACGATAACCATCGGCTACGACGCCCCCTGGCGCCAAGTCCACGAACTGCTGATCTCCGCCGCACGAGCCACCGGAAACATACTGGAACTGCCGGCCCCCTTCGTGCTTCAGACCGCCCTCAACGACTTCTATGTCAGCTACGAGATCAACGCCTACACCGACAAGCCGTCGGTCATGGCGCGCACCTATTCCGAACTGCACCAGAACATCCAGGACGCCTTCAACGAGGCGGGGGTCGAGATCATGTCGCCGCACTACTCCACGCTGCGCGACGGCAACCGGACCACCATCCCCGATGCCTACCTGGCCAAGGACTACCGGGAGCCCTCTTTTCGTGTTACAAGGGTGGCTGGAGAACGGGGTGGGGAATCCCGGGCCACGGAAGGAAAGGGGGTGCGCGGGTGAACGGACAGGGGGGAGAGGCGGCGGCGTTCGCGAGGCTTGTGTGGCAGCGGCTGTCGGTGAAGCTGTCGGGCTATATCGATAAAAAGACGGGCAGCATCAACCACCGGGAGGTGATCTCGGAATTGGTGCATCGCTCGGCAATGACCGAGGGGTATCTCTCCTCCATCCTGCTTGCCAACCTGATCGCGCTTTTGGGGCTTCTGACCAACAGCGTGGCGGTGGTGATCGGCGCCATGCTGATCTCGCCGCTGATGGGACCGATCTTCTCCCTAGGGCTGGCCTTCACCATGGGTGATCTGGTCCTCTCTCGCCGGGCCCTGCGCACCATCGTCTCCAGTATCCTCTTGACGGTGGTGGTGGCCGCGCTGTTCACCCTGCTCTCCCCCCTCAAGGGGGTAACCCAGGAGATCCTGGCCCGCACCCGGCCCAACGTCTACGACCTGCTGATAGCGGTCTTCGCCGGAACCGCAGGAGCCCTGGCGCTCTGCACCCGCAAGAACTACCTCTTCACCACCACCGGCGTGGCCGTTGCCACGGCGGTCATCCCCCCCTTGAGCGTGGTCGGCTACGGTCTGGGTACCTGGCAGTTGGGTATCGCCGCGGGTGGTTTCCTGCTCTTCTTCACCAACCTGGTGGCGATCGTGATCAGCTCCGACGCGGTCTTCTACTTCTACCGCTTCCGGGGCAGCATGGCCGCCGAGAGCGCCTACCCGCTCCGGCGCCGTCTGCAGATCATGGGCGGCGTGCTGGCGTTTGTGTCCATACCGTTGGCTGTTACGCTTGTCACGGACATCCGAAAGGTGAACCTCTCCCGTCGCACGGAGAACGTGCTGAAGAGCCAGCTCAACCGTCAGCACCACTCCCGCCTGACCGGCGTGTCCATCGACAGCTCCGGGGCGAAGTTGACCGTGCTGGCGTCGGTCAATACGGTCGCCTATCTGGACAGTGCCGTTCGCGCCAGGATCGAAGAGCAGCTTGCCGTCCGCATCGGCAGGCCGGTTGTCCTGGAACTGGAGCAGGTCATCGTCCGTTCCGGCGCGGTGGATCCTCCCTCCCCGCTGCGGCAGCCGGTTTCCTCCGTTGCCGCGCAGCCAGAGACCCTGGCCACCCTGCGTGAGAAGAGCATGGCGCGTCTGAGGGAGGGGTGCCGGGAGGTCGATACCTACATCGCCCCCTTCAGGGTGGCCGGCTGCACCATCACCTTCTCCGACGGTGAACGACCCATCGGCGTGCAGGTCAGCATGCTCCGCGACGACCAGCCCGGACCCCAGGAACAGCGCTGGATCAGGACGGCGCTGGAGAAAAAACTCCAGGAGAATATCGATCTCAGGGTTGAAACGCTTCCGCTGCTGCCGCCGCCCGGCTTTACCGAAAAAGACGATCTGGACAAGGCCAGCCGCGACTCACTGGCGCTGTTGGGGCGTAGTGCCGCGCGCCTCCCTGAGTATGGGGTGCAGCTGGAGATTCCGCCTGATACGCGGAACAGCGTGGCAAGGACGAGACGGCGGGTCGCCCGCCTGAAAAGCCACCTGGTCGAGGAGCTGGGGATAGCGGCGGAACGGATAACGGTTGTGGCGGGAAAAGAGGAAACGATCAGGGTACGCTTCAGGAGGTAGGAGTTCCGATCGGGAAGGGATTCAGGCAGGACGCGGCTGGCAAGGCTGTCCGGTTATTCGCTTCGGAAGCTGGTCCGTTGCTGTCTGGTAACCGCCCGCCTGCCGTTTTTTTGAATGCTGCGCCTCTGTACTACCGACGCTCGCCGAAGATGGCGGTTCCGACCCGCACCAGGGTGGCGCCCTCACCGATGGCGGCCTCGAAGTCTCCCGACATGCCCATGGAGAGTTCTTTCATCTCCACCCCCGGGATATCCTCGCTGTCGATCAGTTCGGCCAGTTGGCGCAGGCCGGCGAAGAAGGGGCGTGCGGCCTCGGGATCGTCGAAGAAGGGGGGCATGGTCATCAGTCCCCTGATGCGCAGGTTGGGCAGCACCGCGATGTCGCGCACCAGCTGCAGGGCGTTTTCGGCTGTCGTGCCCGACTTGGTGATCTCGCCGCTGATGTTGACCTGCACCAGTATGTCGCAGCTCAGGGAGAGACGACCCCATTGGCGGCTGATCTCCTCGGCCAGGGAGAGGCGGTCGACGGAGTGGATCATGCTCACCAGGCCGGCGATCTGCCTGACCTTGTTGCTCTGCAAATGGCCGATGAAATGCCACTCCACCGACTTCTTCACCTCAGGCGCCTTGGCCCGCAACTCCTGGACGTAGTTCTCGCCGAAGATGATCTGCCCGGCCCGGAAAGCATCGATAACATCGGCCGCGGGACGGGTCTTGGACACCGCCACCAGCCGTACCCCTTCCGGATCGCGGCCGGCGGCCAGCGCCGCGGTCCGGATCTCCTCCCTCACCTCTGCCAGTCGTTCGGCTATGGACATAACAAACTCCATTCGACTCATTTTGCTCTGAATACCTGCCGTCCGGAAGGCGCCAACGGACTTAGGGTAAGCATTGATCCCCTGTCAGAGCAGCGCACGGGCGCTCTGCAGGAGTTCGTACAGTTCGGTCATGGGCAGGCCGATCACGTTGGTGTAAGAGCCGTTGATGGAGCGGATGAAGTGCACCGCCCCCCCCTGGATGGCATAGGCGCCGGCCTTGTCCATGGGGCAGCCGGTGGCGATGTAGTCGCGGATCTCCCGTTTGCTGAGCTCTTTGAAGATCACCTGGGTAGTGACGCTTTTGGTCTGGCAGGTTTCGGTGTCGCGGTCGAAAACCGTGATGCCGGTGATCACCCGATGGGTACGGCCGGAGAGGGATTCCAGCATCTCCCGGGCCTGCTCCTCGTCCACCGGTTTGCCCATGATCCGCTCCTCCAGCACCACCACCGTATCGGCGCCCACGAAGAAGCGGCCGGCGGTCAGGGCCGAGGCGGCCAGGGCTTTTTCCCGGGAGAGGCGCATGACATGCTCGTCCGGCTGCTCGCCGGGGAGCGGATCTTCGCAGATGTCCGCCGGGACGACGTCACAGGTGATGCCTGCCAGGGCCATGAGTTCCGAGCGGCGGGGCGAAGCTGAGGCAAGTACGATGGGTGCGGTTGCGTGGGGCATGGGTTGGGTATCCTGTGTTGGCTGAAGTGAGTGGATCGGAAACGGCTGTTCTCGCACGAAGGCACGGCGAAGATAGAGCCTGTTAGGGAGGGTGTCAGCTTGTGGGCTGAACGTTTTCCTTGTGCCGTTCGTGTCTCTGTGCGAGACGACTGCTTTTCATGTTTGTTGCTTGCGGCGGCGAGCACGGCGCACCCTGACCGCCAGCAGCACCCCGGGGATGATCAGGAGCCCGAGGAAGATGTTCAGCGGTACTGCGTTGATGATGCCGTAGAAGAGCGATGCCACCCCCATCAGCGTCAGCAGAACTTCCAGGGAGAGCAACATGCCGATCAGCGAGGCTTCCTGATGCTGTTTGTTGGTATCCATGGCGGGCCTCCGTGGGAACGCGCCCTGTTCGGAATTACCAGGGAAACATCTTGCCGGGGTTGAGGATGTTGTTGGGGTCCAGGGCCTGCTTGATCGCCTTCATGGCCGCGATCTGGTCCGGGGTCAGTTCCAGTTCGATGAAAGGCGCCTTGGAGAGGCCGACGCCGTGCTCGCCCGACATGGTGCCGCCCAGCTCCAGGGCGGCCTGGAATACCTCGCGAATCGCCTGGTGGGCCTTCTCCTCCATGCCGGCAATCTTCTTGTCCACCATGATGTTGACGTGGATGTTGCCGTCACCGGCATGGCCGAAGTTGACGATGGGGATGTCGTGGCGCTGTCTGATCGCCTCGATGCGGCGGATAACGTCTGGCACCCTGCTGCGCGGCACCACGATGTCCTCGTTGAACTTGTCCGGGTTCACGTCCCGAAGCGACGGTGAGACCAGCCGCCGGACCTGCCAGAGCTGCTCCGATTCGGCCTTGTCCTTCGCCGCCCGGAACTGCACCAGTCCCAGGGGCCTGATGATGTCGTGGATCTGGCTGGCCTGCTTCTCGATCAGGTCCCGGTCGCCGTCCACCTCGATCAGCAGCACCGCCCTCCCTTCCGACGGTATGCCCAGGTTGAAGCGTCGGTCCACGCACTGCAGGGTGGCGTAATCCATGAACTCCAGGGTGGTGGGGATGATCTTCCCGCCGATGATGGACGAAACCGCCTTGGCTGCCCCGTCGATGGAGTCGAAGATGGTCAGCATGGTTTTCTTGGCGTCCGGGTAGGGGAGCAGTTTGAAGACGATCTTGGTGATGATGCCCAGGGTCCCCTCGCTGCCGCAGAGCAGCTTGGTCATGTCGTACCCCACCACCCCCTTGTAGGTCTCGCCGCCGGTGCGGATGATGGCGCCGGTGGGGAGCACCACCTCCAGTCCCATGACGAAATCCTTGGTGCAGCCGTACTTCACCGCACGGGGGCCGCCGGCGTTCTCGGCCACGTTCCCCCCCAGGGTGGAAAACTTCAGCGAGGCCGGATCAGGCGGGTAGAAGAGCCCCAGCTTCTCCACCTCCTGCTGGAACTGCTCCGTGACCACGCCCGGCTCCACCTCGGCGATCAGGTTTTCGGTGTCGATGCGCAGGATGCGGTTCATGCGGGTGGTGACCAGCACGATGCCTCCGGTCTTGGGCAGGGCGCCGCCGCTGAATCCGCTCCCCGCGCCCCGTGGAAAGACCGGAAAGCCGGCGCTGTTGGCCAGGCGCATGATTGCGGCCACCTCTTCGGTGTTGGCGGGATGGACGACCGCGTCCGGGAGGAACTCCATCTGGGTTGCGTCATAGGAGTAGCAGAGCAGGTCCTGGCGCTCGGTGGCGATGTTGTCCCTGCCCACAATGGTGGCAAGCTCTTGGAGTACTTCCTGTTTCAACATACTCTCTCTCTCCTGTGACGATTGCATTCGGACCTGCTACGATACATGATAGTGGCTGCCACGCGCAAGGCCGTTTTGGGCTAACTGGCCAACAAAGCGGTTGATAACGGGTGGTGCATGCCGTACAATACCCCTTTTTGCAAGGAGAATGTGTCGTGGTTGACCTGCTTTTGATAACCGACATACCACGCCTGAGACAGTTGTTCATGCGGCTGGCCGACGACCCGAACCTGCGCCTGCGCGTGGCCAGCAGCCTTGAGCAGGGGGGCGAGGAGATCGCCGCCGACAAGCCGGCCATGGTGTTCGTGCAGACCCATGTTTCCGGCCTTTCGGCGGATATCCTGCTGATGCACTTGAAGAAGCGGCTCGGCAGGCGGCGCACCCGATTCGTGTTGCTTGCGCCACCCGATCAGGTCAACGACGCTGTCCTCAAACTCTATCACAGTAGTTTGGATACGTCGCAGGACGATTTCCAGCTGCTGAATGCGGTCCATGATGCGATCGCCACCCTGGCCGTCAAGGGTAAAAAGCGCGCCGCAGCGGTTGCCGAGCCGGCCGATGCCGCCCCCGTGGCCGATGCCGTTCCCCAAGCTCCCAAAGAACCTGCGCTCCAGGAACCGCTCGCAGTGGACCGCGTGGATTTCCAGATTTCGCCCTCCGCCTTCTCTCCCCAGTACGCAGAGTCACTTTCGGCTGCCGCGGCCGAACCGGCTGAACCGCCCCCTGTGGAACAGGGGAGCGCGTATGCGGCCAGGCCCCGCCTGTCGGTGTATTCCGAGTTCACCAGTTCCCTGGAGAACGCTGTCAGCGATGCCCGCCCCACGGAGCTGCCCAGGGAATTGCCGGCGGAGCAGCCATCTCTCCGGGACAGCCGGCAGGATGATGCCATCGGCATCGAAACGCGCCCCCCCCGTCCCAGGTATGCCCGCTTCCTGCTCTGGTTCGTTCCGCTGGTGGTCGTGGTGCTGGCAGTCACCCTGCTGCAGCATCGCGGCTCGCAGCCAAAGGTCGTCGATGTGGCTCCCCTCGCCCCGGCCCTGCCCGGCGAAGCGGCGAAGGCCCCTGCCCCAGCGACGAAACAGCCCATGGCCGGGGCTGACGCGTCCGCTGCTGCCCGGGCGCATGTTTCCTCCATCGACCAGGCCAAGGGGCAGGCTCCTCCTCCTTTCGTTGCGCCGCGGCTCACCACTCTCCCCTCCTTTGTTCCCCGTGACGGCCTGGACAAGAAGTATGGCGCCGCCAATCCCGGTTGGGAGCGGTACATGGGGCTGGTGACCGAGTTCAAGGTGTTTCGCGAGGGTACGGCCATCAAGGCCATTCAGGTCATCGACAAGGGTGGCCGGGGCATCCCGGAAGGCTTCATGAAATCGGCGCTGGCTCAGTTGGCAGGGAACTCCCCCTTTGTCCAGGACTCCTCGGAGAAGAGGGACGGCTACCAGATCCAGCGGGGGCGGTTGGCAGCCAATCTCAACGCGGTTTTCTACCGCGATGCCCAGGGGGGCGGCTTGCGCGCCTTTGTGGTAACCTGGCAGTAGGAAGGCGAAATACGGCGGACAAATCAAGGAGCGGTGTCAGTGTTGATGCCGCTCCTTTGTGTATCCAGCAATCAGTGCCATAGGAACCGCGACCACCTCACATGCGGGGTCCCAATAATAGCAGAAAGGCTGACCTGGCTGCGCAGTTCTCCTGGGAAAGAGGAATGTCACGATGACAGTTGAATGGTTTGATATTGTTGATGAAAACGGAACTGCCCTCGACAGGGCGACCCGAGCCCGCTGTCACGACGGCTCGAAGCTGCTGCACCCGGTGGTGCACGTGCACGTCTTTAACTCCGGGGGCAAGCTGCTGCTGCAGAAGCGGAAGCTCACCAAGGACATCCAGCCCGGCAAATGGGACACCTCCGTCGGCGGGCACATCCAGTCCGGTGAGTTGTTGGAGGACGCCATACAACGGGAGGTGCTGGAAGAGATCGGGATAGAGATCGATCCGGCGCGCCTGCGGCCGCTCGGCCGCTACCTGTTCGAATCGGAGATAGAGCGCGAGTACGTCTACTCCTACGCCTGTACCCATGATGGCCCGTTCCGTATTCAGGAAGAGGAGATAGACGAGGTGCGTTTCCTTGATATCACGGAAATCGATGACCTGATCGCCACTGGCGAGACCACGCCAAACTTCAATCGGGAGGCGGATTTGTTGCGGAAGGAGAAGTTGTTGGGGGAGCGGGCCGGTGTCGGGCTTCCATGATGGCAGGCCTTCGGCTTGATCATGACGGCACGGAAGCCCCCAGAGTGCGATCTAATTGATTAGCAAGCAACGTCCCGCCAGCTTTCCCTGGCAAAGGTCAGTAACCGAGTCTCAACATCCTTATGTATGGTTTTAACATCAAGTCGGTGAACCTGTGATATCCTGTCATTCTTCCATCTTCTAGCAAACTTCCTCGGGCAGGTTTTTTGAGTTCACCTAGCGGCCCACTGATCTGTGTCTTTTTAAAATCGATATTTCTTATTTTAGATGCGTTGTTGACAATATAGTCAAAACTAACTTCAATTTCGTTACATTCTGCCATAGCATATAAAATAGCTTCCCTGATTCTATGCCCACCCTTATGCCCAGTTGCTTTATCTATTCTAGTCTGATAGTCATCTCTGTATCTTGTAATTATAAATTCAATTGCATCATTTATATCACTGCTTTCCAATCGATGTCGACTTGCCCTAAAGGCATGCAACACTGACTGTTTTCCAATCCAGTGTGCATAACGTGCATATCCGCAGCAAAGTGATGCAATGTGATCGAGATCAATTTCTGAATAGTCAAACCCTACAGCTGACCAACCCTTGGTAAATATCTGTTTTACTTCTGAATCGTGTAGTTTTTCCAACATTTGATCCGCGAGCCTGTCACGTAATGACTGATCCAACGAAATCAATTTTGAAACTTCTTGGCTTATTCCAGCATAGATTATTTTTGAATTTGTTTTTAACGAGCCAGACAAATCAGACATTTTTTTGCCTAGGTGAGCAAGAAGCTTCTTAATGTCATCATTCTTTATCTTTTCAAGATCGTCAAGAAACAAAACACAGTCAAGTTTCATCAATGCTTCTGCTACTGCATCAACATCAGCGTCATTGTGATATGGCACAAAAACTTGTTCATCTATTTTTTTACTATTTGCACCGAAAGCGCCTTTAAATGTTATTAGGTTCCATATCTTAACTCCAGCAGATGTCAACACAGATGTGCCAGATTCATAAGTCTTCTTATCTGTTGTTACTTTTTCAAAACCAAGCTTTTGCATTATCTTTGGAAAAAGATTGCTTTCAGTAATACCATCATCAAACCCAAACCGATAATAGGTCAAGCCTAATTTGTCGAGCGTTGACCAGACCAGTGAAGACTTACCTACACCTGTTGGCCCATAAACCATTACTTGGAAGCCAGGCTCATGCAAGGCATCCCGAAAATTAGTATCAACCCTATCTCGTTCAACGTAATTATGAATTGCAGGACGTGCTGGCGTAAAATGCTCATCCAGGCTATCCCGAAGTTCCTGTTCAGTCATAAACAATCTCCGCCAAAAGTAGCCTCATTCGAGTCACAGTTGACTTTAAACTATTTTTCGAAAAACATATCTGAATGTTTTTCTGCCCCGTGACTTTCTCAACAATCTACACGTGATGAGGATGGTGGTCAAATTTTCTAATGATTTCATGGAGAGACTTGCACAGGCTCTGGATGGGACGGAATAAAGAGGGGGTGACGCATCACATGGCGTCACCCCCTCTGCAAAAGGTTCTACCGATGCCGGATACTCAGCGCACGTGCTCCTCCGGATAGGCGCCGATGGAGTGGATGGAGAGGTCGGCGCCGGCGAATTCCTCGTCTTCGCTCAACCTGATGCCCACCGTCTTGTTGAGGATGCCGTAGACGATGAAGCCGCTGGCCAGGGCGAAGAGGATGGCCGACAGGGAGCCTGCCAGTTGGGAGACGAAGCTGACCCCCCCCATTCCACCCAGGGCCTTCTGGCCGAAGATGCCGGCGGTAATGCCGCCCCAGGAGCCGATCACGCCGTGCAGCGGCCAGACCCCCAGAACGTCATCGATCTTCAGCACCTCCTGCTCCAGGTGGAAACCGTAGACGAAGATCAGCGAGGCGATCATCCCCACCACCAGGGATGCCAGGGGGTGCATGATGTCGCTGCCGGCGCAGACGGCGATCAGGCCGGCCAGGGCGCCATTGTGCACAAAGCCGGGGTCGTTCCTGCCTGCCACCAGGGCGGCCAGTATGCCCCCCACCATGGCCAAGAGGGAATTGACCGCCACCAGGCCAGAGATCTTTTCCAGGTTGCCGGCGCTCATGACGTTGAAGCCGAACCACCCCACCGCCAGGATCCAGGAGCCCAGGGCCAGGAAGGGGATATTGCTGACCGGGATGGGGTGGGATTTGCCGCGCACGTAGCGCCCCATGCGGGGGGCCAGGATCAACACCGCCGGCAGGGCGATCCAGCCGCCTATGGAGTGCACCACCACCGATCCGGCGTAATCGTGAAATTCCGCTCCCCCCAGGGACTTGAAGAACCCTTGCAGCATCGAGGCGTTCTGGCCCCAGATCAAGGACTCGAACAGCGGGTAGCAGAGGCCGGCGAAGATGGCGCCGGCAATGACCTGGGGCCAGAACTTGGCCCGCTCGGCGATGCCGCCGGAGATGATGGCGGGAATGCAGGCGGCGAAGCAGAGCAGGAAGAAGTAGTGCACCAGGTCGTAGCCCTGGTTCGGCCCCATGAGATCGCTGGCCGGTTTCAGGAAGGATATGCCGTAGGAGATGGGGAAGCCGATCAGGAAGTAGACGACTGTCGAAACCGCCCAGTCGGTGAGGATCTTGACAAAGGCGTTGACCTGGTTCTTCTTGCGCACCGTGCCCACCTCCAGAAAGGCGAAGCCGGCGTGCATGGCAAACACCATGGCCGCCCCCAGCATCAGAAACAGGACATCGGCGCTGCTTTTCAGGCCCGTCATCGTCGACATGGTCTCCATACATACCCCCGTTGGTATCTCGTGAATATATGCCCTTCTTTGGGCATGCCGGGGGGTGATTAAGCAAAATGAGGGCCAACTCGTTTTTTTGCGCAACGGCCTTGTCACGACCGGCGGGAAGATGGATCGAATCGCATCGGCTCTGCACTGATATTGGGCGTCGCGCCGAAAAAACAGGCAGCACCGTCGTGGCGTTGCCCAGGCGTTAGACGCCTGCCTGCTCGCCCCAGAGAGGCGTGGTCCGGCGCTGGACCCACGGCGGGCTTTTCATTCCGCGCACAACCGGCTAGTATGTGGCCCATGGCTCTTGAGGACAAGATACGGCAACTGCCGGCCGCGCCGGGCGTGTACATTATGCGCGATGCCGGGGGCGAGATACTGTACGTTGGCAAGGCGCGCAGCCTGCGCCAGCGCGTGCGCTCCTACTTCGGCGCGTCAGCCGATTCCCGTTATCAGGTCAGGTTCCTGATGGCCAGGTGCGTCGACATCGACATCGTGCTGACCGATACGGAGAAGGAGGCCCTGCTGCTGGAGAATACGCTGATCAAGCAGCACCGCCCTCGCTACAACCTGGACCTGAAGGATGACAAGACCTACTTCTCCCTGCGCTTGGACCCGGCCGAGCCGTTCCCCCGCTTCACCCTGGTGCGCAAGATTCCCCGTGACTCGGCCCGCTATTTCGGTCCCTATGCCTCGGCTTCGGCGGCCCGGGACGTGCTGCGCCAGCTCCTGCGCATGTTCCCCCTTCGCCACTATCCCCTGACCCGCTGCATGGCCCGCAAGCGCCCCTGCCTGTACCACCAGATCGGCCAGTGCAGCGCCCCCTGCGCCGGCCTGGTCACCGCCGCTGACTACGCCACGCTGGTGGAGGGGGCCATGCTCTTTCTGGAGGGGAAGAGCAAGCAGCTGGTGGCGGAGTTCAAGCGCCGCATGCTGGAGGCTTCCGACCAGCTGCGCTTCGAGGAGGCCGCCCGCTGGCGCAACCTGCTGCGCTCCATCCAGGTCACCGTGGAGAAGCAGAAGATGGTTACCCGTGGCGGGGACTGTGATGTGCTCGGTTTCCACCGTGATGGCCCGCGGCTGCAGCTGGCGCTGCTCTTCATCCGTGGCGGCGTGCTCACCGGGAGCCGCCAGTTCAGCCTGAACTGGGAGCTGGATGACGCCGAGGGGATCGCCTCCTTCCTGCGCCAGTACTACCGGGAGGGGACCTTCATTCCGGATGAGATCCATCTGCCGCTGGAGATCGAGGACGGGGCGCCCCTGGCCGAACTGCTGTCCGAGTCCAGGGGGAAGAGGGTCGTCATAGCCCGGCCGCTGCGGGGCGTCAAGCGCGAGCTGGTGGAGCTGGCCGGCAAGAATGCCGCCACCCAGCTTAGGGAGCGGGACGAGAAACAGGCCGCGGCTGATGCCGTGCTGGAGGCGCTGCGGCAACGGCTGAAGCTGACGCGCCTGCCGCGGCGCATCGAGTGCTATGACATCTCCACCATCCAGGGGCGCTTCTCCGTGGGGAGCGGAGTGGTCTTCAGCGAGGGCCGCCCCGACAAGCCCCACTACCGGCGCTACCGCATCCGCCATGTGGAGGGGCAGAACGACTTCGCCATGCTGGCGGAAGTCTTTTCGCGCCGCTTCAGGCCGGAGAAACTGGAGGCGGAGCCGCTGCCCGACCTGGTGGTTGTTGACGGCGGCATCGGCCAGCTGAACGCCGTTGCCCAGATAATAGCTGAGCTGGGGCTGGAAGGGCGCATTGATCTGGTTTCGCTGGCCAAAAGCCGGGTGGAGCGGGATGCGGAGGCGGAGGAGCTGCGCAAGAGCGACGAACGGGTCTTCCTGCCGGGGCGTAGGAATCCTGTGGTGCTGCGCCAGAACTCGGGCCCGCTTCTGCTCCTGGCAGCCATCCGCGACGAGGCGCACCGCTTCGCCATCGGCTACCACCGCACCCTGCGGGGCAAGGAGGGGATCGCCTCGGCCATCGAGGGCGTAGCTGGTATAGGTTCAAAGCGGCGCGCCGCGCTTTTGAAGCGCTTCGGCAGTCTGCAGTTGCTGAAGCAGGCCAGCCTGGAGGAGATCGTCGCGGTTGAAGGAATGAGCCGGACAACGGCGGAAGCCGTCTTCGACTGGTTGCACGGAGAGAAAGGTGAGGAGTGAGGCCCGCAAGAACTACTCGGCATTCCGGGCATGAAAAAGCCCACCTGGTCAATCAGGTGGGCTTCGTTTGTGAGTGTTATTCCCTTTTCGGGCATCTATCCGATTCATGCTCTGATCGGATCGTGGTTACCGCCTATGTGTGCATCGAGTCGGGTGGAGAGTCTTCCATGTAACAGATAAAACCTCCTTTTGATTGTGGCTTTTTCATCCCTATGGTTGAACTATAGCTGCCCCGATGCGGAAAAAACAGTCTGTTTAAATTATTTTTGTACGCGTATACTGGCCAATTGTGAGCCTGGCCTGAAAGGTCTCCCGCGCCTGACGGGATTCCGGACACCCCGCGTTGCCGGCGGTATCGTCTCCCGGCCGTTTCAGGACGCTTTGCTCCTGGCATAAATTGGAGACGATGATGCCGCATGCAGGGCACTCCCCCTGACCTCCATGGGCCGTCACCAGGGGATCGTCGGGACCGCGTGCCGCATAGCCGCAGTTGGGGCAGTTCACGGTTTTCTCCGTTGCCGGGGATACCGGAGAAGAAACAGCCGTCTCCAAAGGCACCGCCTCAACCCTGCAAGCTCCCGCCGCCCCCTCGATGAGATCCCGGAACGCATGGGCTGAGCCTTGATCCAGCCCCGACTTCACCACCAACGGAACCCGTTCCAGCGCCTGCCCGACCTTCTCCGGCGAGGCGCGAAAGGCGCGGGCCAACTGCTGCCTCACCACCAGGGGGTCGGTGCCGGAAGCGACACCCAAAAGGACGATGCGATAGCTGCTCTGTTCCATGTTCCCCCCTCCCCGACGCGTCGCTGACTGCCTCGCCGCACGCTGCGGCCCCCTTGTTATGTGCCCCCACAAAACCGATAACGCAACGTTTTACAAGGAAAAAAATAGCCGTTCCGACGCCCGGCACCCTTGCAATCCCGTTCTCCATCTGGTAAAGGATACCTTCCTGAATCCCAGGGAGGTGTCGATATGAGAGAGTTGTACAGCACCGCGGAATCCATTCTGCGACAGACCTTCCTCGGCATCAGCCTGAGCCGCTTCGCCGGGGCCTTTCTCGTACTGTTTCTGTCATTTATCCTGAAGAAGATCCTCAACCACCTGTTTTTCAAGGTTGTCTTTCCCCTGGCAGAGAAGACCAGGAGCCGCTACGACGACCTGTTCTTCCAGGCAATCCGCCAGCCGGCCGAGTGGCTGCTGGTGATCATCGGCTTCATTGTAGCGATCCACGTGCTGCGCCTGCCGTCCCAGCCGATGGACCTGAAAGGGGGAGCCATATCCCTGTTCAAGGTGCTGGTGACCTTCGACTTGGCCTGGGCGCTGTACAACCTGGTGGGGCTGGTGGAAACCTTCCTGGAGGGGTGGGTCCGCAAGACCGAATCGACCCTGGACGACCACCTGCTCCCCTTCGTGCGCAAGAGCATCCGGGCGTTCGTCGTCTTCCTTGCCTTCATCATGACCATCCAGAACCTGGGCTACTCCATCTCCGGCCTGCTGGCCTCCTTCGGCATCGGTGGCCTGGCGGTGGCCCTGGCCGCAAAGGACACCCTCTCCAACATCTTCGGCTCGCTGATGATCCTGCTCGACCGCCCCTTCCATGTGGGGGACTGGATCAAGGCGGGTGACCTGGAGGGGATCGTGGAAGAGGTGGGGTTTCGCTCAACCAAGATACGTACCTTCGAGAAAACCCAGATCACCGTGCCGAACAACGTGATCGCCAACCTGGCAGTGGACAACATCAGCCGCAGACCGAACCGGCGCATCAATATCACCGTCGGCGTAACCTACGAGACGAAACCGAAGCAGATGAGGCAGGCGGTCAACCAGATCCGTACCATGCTGCGCGAACATCCGGCCATCGATCAGGATTTCTTCCTGGTCAACTTCACCGACTTCGGCGCCTCCTCCCTGGACATCATGGTCTACTGTTTCACCAGGAGCGTGGTCTGGGGCGAATACCTGGAGACCCGCCAGGATGTCAGCCTCAGGATCATGGAGATCCTGGACGGCCTCGGCCTGGAGATCGCCTTCCCCAGCCGCAGCATCTATATCCGTGGCGGTGAAGATCGGTTTGAACCGGAGACAGGGCAACTCCCCCGTGAGGCAGAAACGAATTGAACGTGTCCAACGCCCCCCGCTTCAACCTGCTGACCATCCTTGGTCCCACCGCCTCGGGCAAGACCCGGCTGGCCGTTAATCTGGCCCGGGAACTGGGGGGGGAGATCATCTCCGCCGACTCCCGCCAGGTTTTCCGGCGCATGGACATCGGCACCGGCAAGGACCTGCACGAGTACGGCGAGGTCCACCACCACCTGATCGACATCCTGGAGCCGGGGGAGGAGTTCAGCGTGTTCGCCTTCCAGCGGCTGTTCCTTGAGGCTGTGGGGGATATTTGCGGTCGGGGGCGCTTGCCGCTCCTCTGCGGCGGCACCGGCATGTACCTGGACGCGGCGCTCAGGCGTTACCGCATGCATGAGGTCCCCGAGGACCGGGAGTGGCGGGCTTCTCTGGAGGGGGTCGGCGACGGGGAGTTGGCGTCCCGCCTGCGTGAATTCCGCCCCGGGCTGCACAACAGCACCGACCTCGTGGACCGGCAACGCACCATCCGCGCCCTGGAGATAGCCCGCTTCCAGGCGGACTGCGCAGGGGATGACGAACCGTTTCCCGATCTGCGCCCCCTGGTGATCGGCATCCGCTGGGAGCGGGCCGAACTGCGCCGCAGGATTACGGAGCGGCTGCGCCAGCGCCTGGAGAGCGGAATGATCGAGGAGGTGCGGCGGCTGAACGACGGGGGGGTGCCCTGGGAGCGGCTGGACTACTACGGCCTGGAGTACCGCTTCGTGGGGATGTATCTGCGGGATGAACTTAGCCGCAACGACCTGTTCCAGAAGCTGAACAGCGCCATCCATGACTTCGCCAAGCGCCAGGAGACCTGGTTCCGCAGGATGGAGCGCAACGGGGTGGCGATCAACTGGGTCGACGGTGGGGGAGGTCCCCTGAGCGAGGCACGGCGGGTGATTCTGGACAACAGCTACCATCTTGCAACCGGCAGGTGAGGCTGTCCGTAGCGAGCGACTTATCCATGATCCGTCGTGGTTCCCGGCGAAATGCAGCGGAAGGCAGCCGGACTGTCTGAGCCCGGAGGGCGAGTTTCCGGCTGTCGCGGAATGAGCCGTGGAACCACAGGATCAGGGATCTGGAGCGAACGAAGGACCGCCTCATCTGCCGAATTTTGGGTTTAGTGCATTGCTGCGTAAAGCAGAAAGATCAGACCAACTCCAGGGCGTTGAAGAAGTAGGCGATCTCGAAGGCGGCGGTTTCCGGGGCGTCGGAGCCGTGGGCCGAGTTCTCGCTCAGGCTGAGGGCGAAATCCCTGCGGATGGTGCCCGGTTCGGCGTTGGCCGGATTGGTGGCCCCCATCAGCTTTCGCCAGTCGGCGATGGCGTTTTCCTTCTCCAGGCAGAGCACGATCACCGGGCTGCGGGACATGAAGTCGCACAGTTCACCGAAGAAGGGTCGTTCCCGGTGGACGCAGTAGAAACCTCCGGCCTGCTCCTTGCTTAGTTTGATCTTCTTCATGCCGACGATGGTGAAGCCGTTGGCCTCGATGCGGTCGATGACCGTGCCGGCCAGCCTGCGTTCCACCGCATCCGGCTTGATGATGGCGAATGTCCGTTCCATGGTTCCTCCCCTGATTCTGTAATGGCAGAGTCACCGGATACCACCCCGCTTCCGCAACTGTCAAGGGTTTTGCCTCCCCGCGGAGCAGCCGGGTCCTATCTTCTCCCCCGCCCTTGCGCTTTGCGACCACAATCATTACTATTACGGGAACCGGAACGGCATCAACACCCGCACGAAGTGAGGAACCGACTATGAACACACTGAAGACGACTTTCCTGATGGCGCTGCTTACGGTCATGATGGTCATGCTGGGGGGGGCGCTGGGGGGCAGGAACGGCATGACCCTGGCTTTTGTCATGGCTGCCGGTATGAACTTCTTCTCCTACTGGTTTTCGGACAAGATGGTGCTCTCCATGTATGGGGCGCATGAGATCAGCGAGCGGGACGATCCGCGCTTCTACGGCCTGGTGCGCCGCCTGGCCCAGCGGGCCGGCCTGCCCATGCCCAAGGTGTATGTGATCGATTCCGATACCCCCAATGCCTTTGCCACGGGTCGTAATCCCGAGCACGCCGCGGTGGCGGCCACCAGCGGCATCCTGCGCATCCTCAGCGAAGAGGAGTTGGCCGGGGTCATGGCCCACGAACTGGCCCACGTCAAGAACCGCGACATCCTGATCCAGACCATTGCAGCCACCTTTGCCGGCGCCATCACCTACATGGCCCACATGGCCCAGTGGGGCGCCATGTTCGGCGGCCGGGGCGATGATGACGACGGTGGGGGCATGGGTGCGCTGGTGATGGCCATCCTGGCACCTCTGGCCGCCATGCTGGTGCAGATGGCCATCTCCCGCTCCCGCGAGTACGGTGCCGATGCAGGTGGAGCCAGCATCTGCGGTAATCCGCTCTCCCTGGCCAATGCCCTGGCAAAGCTGGAGATGGGCAACCGCCAGATTCCCATGCATGCCAATGCCGCCACGGCGCACATGTTCATCGTAAACCCCCTGACCGGTGGTGGCCTGATGACGCTCTTCTCCACCCATCCCCCCATGCAGGAGCGCATCGCGCGTCTGCAGGAGATGGCCCGGATGGGCCGCTCGTGAGCGCCCCCGACCTGAAGCGCTCCAACCCGCGCCAGTCGGCCTGCTCGGTCCTGCTGCGGATCCAGCGAGAGGGATGCTATGCCGACCAGCTCATGGACCGCGAACTGGAGTCCGGCGGGCTTACCGGCCCTGACCGGGGCCTGTTCGCCGAACTGGTCTTCGGCGCGCTACGTCGCCAGGGAACCCTGGACCACATCCTCTCCAGCCTGCTCACCCAGCCGCTCTCCCGGCTGGAACCGCAGGCGCTGATCCTCTTGCGGGTGGGGCTGTACCAGCTGGTCTACCTGGACCGAATCCCCGAATCAGCGGCGGTTAACGAGTCGGTCAATCTGGCCAAGAAAACCCTGCCCCGCGCCAGCGGGCTGGTGAACGCCGTGCTGCGCAATTACCTACGCCGCGGGGATGACATCCCTTTCCCCGATCCGCTGGCGATGCCTGCCGAATCCATCGCCGCCCGCCATTCCCATCCTCTCTGGCTGGTGAGGCAGTGGATCGACCAGTTGGGCGTTGAGGAGGCCGAGGCTCTGGCAGAGGCCTCGTCGCGCCAGGCGCCCCTGGCCCTGCGCGCCAACACGCTGGCCATCAGTCGGGACGACCTGCTGGTGAAGTTTTCCACCAACGGCATCCAGGCCACTCCCTGTCGCTTCTCTCCCCACGGCATCCTGGTGGAGGGCCGGCACCAGATTACCTCCCTGCCCGGCTTTCACGAGGGGCTCTTCGCTGTTCAGGACGAGGCCTCCCAGATGGCGGGACTGCTTCTGGACCCGCGTCCGGGGGAGCGGATACTGGATGCCTGCGCCGCGCCGGGGGGCAAGGCCACCCACTTGGCCCAGCTGATGAATGATCGCGGCGAGCTGCTGGCCATGGACGTCTCCGGCGTCAAACTCCCCCTGATCCAGGAGAGCGCCCACCGGCTGGGAATCAGCATCATCCGTACCCGCAGGGCCGACCTGCTCAACAGCGCGGCGTTTCCCGTCGACTCCTTCGACAGGGTCCTGCTGGACGCCCCCTGCTCCGGCCTGGGAGTCATCCGCCGCAATCCCGAGGCCAAATGGCGGCTCCGGCCGGAGGATCTCACCCGTTTGGCCGAGACCCAACGGCGCATGTTCGCCAACGCGGTCAGAATGCTCAAGCCGGGCGGCAGGCTGGTCTATTCCACCTGCTCCACCAGCCGGGAGGAGAATGAGGCCGTGCTGCACGCTTTCCTCTCCCGCCAGGATGGCGTGATTCTGGAAGACCTGAACCAGGTCTACCCCTGCTGGAGCGAACTGTTCACCCGGGAGGGGATGCTGCGTTCCTGGCCCCATTGTCATGGCATGGACGGCTTCTTCGCCGCCAGGCTCATCAAGCGCTAAGTACCACCAACTACACATCAGGGAGTATTGCACCCATGAAGAAGATAGCCCCTTCGATCCTCTCCGCCGATTTTTCCCGGCTGGGCGAAGAGATCCGCAGCCTGGAGGCAGCAGGCGCCGACTATGTCCATGTGGACGTCATGGACGGCCATTTCGTTCCCAATATCACCATCGGCCCGCTGGTGGTGGAGGCTGCCCGCCGGGTGACCGACCTGCCGCTGGACGTGCATCTGATGATCGAGAACCCCGATCGCTACATCCCGGACTTTGCCGCCGCGGGCGCCGATATCATCGTGGTGCACGCCGAGGCGGTATACCATCTGCACCGCACCGTGCAGCTGATCAGATCCCTGGGCAAGCGTCCCGGCGTTGCCCTCAATCCGGCCACGCCGCTGCAGTGCCTCGAGTATGTGCTGGACGACCTTGATCTGGTACTGCTGATGACGGTTAACCCCGGTTTCGGCGGACAGAGCTTCATCGACGGCTGCCTGCCCAAGATCCACGCCCTGCGGGCCATGCTGGACCGCCGCGGTTGCGAGGCTGAATTGGAGGTGGACGGCGGGGTCAAGATCTCCAACATCGCCCAGGTGTCCCATGCCGGCGCGGACGTGTTCGTGGCCGGCAGTGCGGTCTTCGGCAGCCAGGACTACGGTGCTACCATTGCCGAGATGAAGCGTCTGGCCCGGGAACCGCTTTTGTAAATTGTTTTCTGCGACGACGGGTTGCGCCGTCTCGATACCGGCTCTCCAGGGGGTGTTCCCGGCGTTGGGGCTGATTTTGAAATTGTGTTTGGCGGTGAATTGGGATACAAGCGTGTATGCACCTTTTGCCCGCCATGACGGTCACCGGCTGCTCAGGCCGATCTGAAAGCACCGTTCCCCCCCGTTACGGGAAACTCTTTTCCGGAATCCGTGTGCCGCGGAGAGCGCGCACGCGGTCGACGTCGCTCCATGGCCGACCGCAGGATGCTGCACGGAGCTGTGATAGCGCCGTCTCGTGTCGGGTAGAACCATTGCCACACCAGATGCCACGCATGGTGCATCTGCGCCACTTCCCATTCGCCCCCTTCCTGTCCCCGGGCGCCGGAGTGGCGTTTTTTTATTCCATACGAACGGGCCGCGGGCCCGGGGAGAAATGCCTGTGAAAAAAGTGTCACTATTGAAATATGCCGCTTGTCTGCTGTGTGCTTTTGTCCTGACCGTTGTCGCCTCTGTCCCGTCCCGGGCCGCTCAGGTCACAAAGCTGAACCAGCCCCCCCTGTCGGAACGCTGGTTCGGCATCTTTGTTGATAACGAGCGGGTCGGCTTCTACCACCAGAAGATCACGGAAACCGCGGACGGATACCGCATGGAAGGTGACGGCAGTGTCAGCCTGAAGGTGATGGGCTTCTCCAAGGAGGCCAGTGCCCGGGAAATCTACCAGGTAAGCAAGATGCTCAATCTGCGCTCCTTCGAGATCGAACAGAACATCAACGGCACGTTTACCCGTCTTTCGGGCAAGGCCGGTGGCTCCCTGCTGCGCGTGCGGAGCGAGAGCAACGGAAAGAGCAGGGAGAGGATGTTCCGCTTCAAGGGGGAGATCTACCCCGGCCCGGCACTCAACATCTATCCGCTGATGCAGGGCGTGACCGCCGGCAAGAGCTACCAGGTCCTGACGTTCGACCCGGAGGAGGTCAAGGTAAAGGAAGTCAAGATCACCGTTCTGGGTGAGGAACAGACCCCTGACGGCCAGACCGGCCTGAAGCTGCGCAACGACCTCTACCCCTTTGTGAGCAACGACATCTGGGTGGATGCCCAGGGCAACACGATCCTGGAATCTGTGCGCGATGGCCTGGTTATGACCAGGGCCGAGGACAGCAGGACGCTGGGCGCATTCGTGGGCATGCTGGCCATCAATCGCAAGGACCTGATCCATGACTTCAGCCTGGTGCGGGCCGAACCGCCCCTGAAAAACCAGGCCAGGCTCACCGGTCTGTCCGTGGAGATCAACGGCTGGAACGATAGTCTGGCGCTGCTGCAGGAGGGTGGGCAGGTCGTGGAAAAGTCGGGGGAGGGGCGCATCATTGTCAGGACCGGTTCCGCGCTTCCCGTGCAGCAGCAGGGGGGGGCGGTCGATTCGGACGCTATCCGGGAGAAGTATCTGAAACCGGCCGACATGATCGAGTCCGCTGCCCCGGAGATGAAGGTCCAGGCCAGGAATCTGGCTGAAGGCAAGGCGGGGCAGACGGAAATCGCCCGCGCCCTGGCCAGTTGGACTGCCGACTGGCTGAAGGACAGTCGGGATGACGGCGGCAGCGCCCTGGCCAGCATGAAGTCCCGTAGCGGCAACTGCCAGACCCATGCCCGGCTCTACACCGCCCTGGCCCGCGCGGCCGGCATTCCCACCCGCTTCGTGTCCGGGCTGGTCTCCCTGGAGGGGAAGGGCTTCCTCTACCACAGCTGGGCCGAGAGCTGGCTGGACGGGCGCTGGGTCAGCGTGGACCCCACCTATAACCAGCTTCCGGCCGATCCCACCCACCTCAAGTTCTTCGAGGGGCATACTCCGGCGGATATGACGCCGCTGATCGCCATTATCGGCAGGATCGGCATCAAGGTGCTGGAGGCAAAGTACTGACAATGGCCAGCCCGGGGCTGTCCATACTTGTTGTCTCCTACAGTGACGATATCAGGGACGCCCTGGTGGCCACGCTGAAAAGCTACGATGTCTCGGCGGTTGCCTGCTCAAGCTTCTGCGTCGCCGAAGAGCATGCCCTGCACGGCCTGCACAACGGGCTGCTGGTGGATCTGCCCTCCATGGTCAGGGCCAAGGGGGAGGAGAAGATCGTCGCCTGCACCCTGGCCAATTTCTATCCCACCCTGCGGGTGAAGGCGATTGGCAATGCCCTGATTCCCATGGCCATGCCGGGGAGCTCGAAGCAGGACAGGAGCCTGAACGAATTTCTGACCAGAAGCTGTCCGACGTTTGTTCCGCGCGCGCTCCGTGCCCACCGCAGGCATGCCATCTGCGCCCTGACTCTGCTGGTCTACCGGGGAGAGGAACTGCGGGGGGTGACCCTTAACATCTCCTGGGGGGGCGCCTTTATCATGGATACCCAGGCCGAGCGCTTTCAGGCGGGAGAATCGGTGGAAGTCCGCTTTCCGCGCTATGGCGGCGCTGCCCGGGCGGTTATTCGCCGGGTGGTGCCCTGGGGGATGGATGATCCGCCCGGAATCGGTGTCAGCTTCCAGGAGATGGACCAGGATCTGGAAACGGCGCTGGCCGGTATCCTCAAGACCCGCAGGGAGTTCGACCGCGACAGGCTGGTTGCCTGACCGCCCCGTGCGGGGTAGCGGGGAGCGGGCTCTGGCCTGTCTGCATCTCAGGCCGTGCGGCGCCTTCATCCCGCTGTCTGGCCACTGTTTGCTGAATCAAGAAAGGGGAGCACGCGTAGCCGCTTGTTCCCCTTTCGCACGTCTGGCGCCTCCCCTGAAAACCGTCAGATTTCCCAGGCTTCGGCGAAGGTTCTCACCAGCCTGCCGGCCTGCCTGCGCATCCCGCTGGTCCAGGGACCCACGGCCACCAGGCGCAGGTTGGCTGGCGTGAAGATCGTCCGGGCGGTCTGTTGGATGTCCTTGCAGGTCACCCCGGCCGCCTCCCGCTGATCCTCCTCGATGCCGCGCACCACCCCCATCAGTTCCCCCCAGCCGTAGCGCCCGCCGATCTCGTAGGCCGAATCACGACTGTACTCCAGATCGAAGATGTACGACTGCCGCACCCGCTCCAGTTCCGCCTGGGGGACCGGCCGGTTGATAATGCGGCCGATCTCGCCCAAGGTGACCTCCACGGCCTGGATCAGTGTCTCCGGCGCGGTGGAAAGGTCGATGGCCAGGCAGCCGGTTTCGTCATAGGCGCCGATGGCGGCCTCCACCGAGTAGACGATGCCAAGCTCTTCCCGCAGGCGCAGGTGCAGACGCGAACTTCCCCCGCCGGCCAGGATGCGCCGCAGCAGGCGCAGGGCCATGAAACGCGGGTCACCCCGACGCAGTCCCAGAAAGGCCAGCTGCATGGTCATCTGGCTGTCGGAATCCTGAACGAAACGAATCCGTGGTGCGTTGGAGCGCCTGGTCACCCTCTGGAGGGGGCGGGCCTCTCGTGCGCGCCACTGGCCGAATACTTCCGCCGCGGCGTTGAAGACGCTGTCGCAGAACACCGGACCGGCAACGACCAGCACCGTCTGGGAGGGGATGTAGAAGCTGGCCAGGTGATTCTCCAGGTCGGCGCGGGTGATGGCGACGATGCTCTTCAGGGTACCGATGGTCGGCATGCCCAGGGGGTGGCGCGGCCAGAGCAGGCGGCTGACGATGGTGTCGGCGTTGATCTCCTCCCCCTGTTCGTTCAGGTCCTCCCGCGCCTCCTCGGTGATGATCCGCTTCTCGATTTCGATCCCCTCCAGCAGCGGCCGCATGAGCATGGAGGCGAAGATCTCCATGCCGCGCCGGTAGTGGCCGGGGTGGATACGGGAGTAGTAGCAGGTGGAGTCGGCGTCGGTGGATGCGTTGGGGGCGCCGCCGATGGCCTCGAAGGCGTTCTCGATCTCCTGGGAGGAGGAAAATTCCTCCGTTCCGCGGAACAGGATGTGCTCCAGGAAGTGGGAGAGTCCCTCCCTGCCGGCCGGGTCGTTGCGTCCCCCCACCTTCAGGTAGAGGGCCAGTTCCGCCGAGTGCAGGTGCGGCATCTCCACGCAGACCACGCGCAGGCCGTTAGCCAGGGTATGGGTGTGGGGTCTGATCATGCCAGTGCCTTTCGTATCAGTTCGATGCGGTTCTGGTACTCCTCCGGCGTCAGCAGCAGTTCCCCGTGCGCTTCCGACCAGATGGGGCGCGGCCAGAGCGGATCGGTGGCGAAGCGCGGCACCAGGTGCCAGTGCATGTGCGGCACCATGTTGCCCAAGAGCTCGTAGTTGATCTTGTCCGGCTGGAAGGCGGTCTGCAGGGCCTGGGCCATGCGACTGACCTCCTCCATCAGCTCGCCGCGCATGCGGGGCTTCAGGTGGAAGAGCTCGGTGACATGCTCCCTGGTGAAGAGCAGCACGTAGCCGGGGAAGAACTGGTCGCGGTTGAGGGTGACGAAGGAGTGCTTGAGCGGGATGATGCGCAGGTCGCTATCGTTGTTCCAGCGGTTGCACATGGTACATTCGTGTCTGGTCATGGTTCCTTCTTCGCAGATGGTGGAATGTGAGCAAAAACGGTGACTGGTGACGAGTCACGAGTCACGGGGGGTACCGTCAGCAGCGCCAGCGTGTCCGCAGCCGGGCCAGCTCCTTGCCGTCGCGCTGGTTGACGATCTGGTGCAGGCAGCAGGAGGTGGCGCCCGGCTCCAGCACGGCGCAGCGGGAGACGACCGTCTCTCCGTAGAGCACCTCGGCGCGGAAGGATATCTCCAGCTCCGTCAGGCTGCCCGCAGCGATCTCGTCCGGCACGCTCTCCAGGGCCCAGCCGGCAAAGACGGTGTTGTTGACGTGGTGATTCAGGTCCAGGTTGGCGCGCAGCACCCGAAAGGTCAGTTCCGGAACGGTGGGGCCGGGAAACTGCGGCAGCGGCGCGAAGCCGTCCTCCACTGCTCTCTGCTCCAGCAGCGGGTAGGGGGGCAGGTTCCCCTCCAGTCTGACCGGGCGGCGGGTCTCGATGCCGATCATGGCCCAGGAACTGCTGGCCCGGCCCAGGGGCTCTCCCCCGCCGTCGAACAGCTGGAATTCGCGGCAGGTGAAGATACCTTCGCGCAGCGACGGCCAGGTGCGCAGGTGGACCACCTCCCTGGCCCGCGGGTTGCGGTTGATCACCAGGTGGATGCGGGAGATCACCCAGGTGAAGCCCCGGGGCTTCAGGTCCCCGGCCGAGACACCCAGCTCCAGGGTGTGCATGCTGGCCGTGGTCTGCATCAGGTTGAGCAGGGTCACCGGCCCCAGGGTGCCGTTGAAATCCAGTTCGTGAAAGAGCACCGGGAACTCGCGCTCGAAAATGGCCGTCCCCGGCGCCTGCTGCCTGCTATTCATACCTGAGTGCCTCGATGGGGTTGAGTCCGGCCGCCTTCCTGGCCGGGTAGAAGCCGAAGAAGATCCCCACGGCTCCCGAGAAGAGGAAGGCGACGGTGATGGAGCCGGTGGAGATCAGCGTGGGCCAGGAGAGGATGCGCGAGACGACCATGGCCCCGCCGGCGCCCAGCATGATGCCGACGATGCCGCCGATCATGGTCAGAAGTACCGCCTCGGTCATGAACTGCAGCAGGATATCGCTCTTTCTGGCGCCGATGGCCATGCGGATGCCGATCTCCCGTGTCCGTTCCGTTACCGAGACCAGCATGATGTTCATGATGCCGATCCCTCCCACCACCAGGGAGATGGAGGCCACCGTACCCAGGAGCAGCGACATGGCCCGCGACGACTGCTCGGCCACTGCCAGGATTTCTGACAGGTTGCGGGTGGAGAAGTCAGGTTCCTTGGCGCCGGTGATGCGGTGGCGCTGGTTGAGCAGGCTGTTAACCTCCTCTTCGGCCTGCTCCAGCAGATCCTCGCTCTTGGCCTTGACCAGCAGCGCCCCCACCGTGTTGGGAAAGGGGGAGCGAACCAGGTTGCGTTGGGCCGTGCGCAGCGGGACGAAGACGGTGTCGTCCTGGTCGGTCCCCTGGGGCGACTGCCCCTTGCGTTCCAGGACGCCCACCACCGTGAAAGGGATCTTCTTGATGCGCACGATCTTGCCCAAGGGATCGTCGGAGCCGAACAGGTTGTCGGCCACCGTCTGACCCAGCAGGCAGACCTTGGCGGCGCCGTCCACGTCCTGCCGGGTGATGCCGCGACCGCTGCTGGTCCACCATTCGCGGATGTCGAACAGTTCCGGGGAGGCGCCCATGATGATGGTCGACCAGTTCATGTTGCCGTAGACCACCAGGCCGGAGCTGCGCACCGTGGGAGCGGCGGTCTCCACCGAGGGACATTCGTTGATGATGGCTTTGGCGTCGTCGCTGGTCAGGCTCTGGGCTCCGCCGCTGCCGCTGCGCAGGCCACCGCTGGTGGTGGAGCCGGGGATGACCAGGATGATGTTGCTGCCGATGCTGGCGATCTGCTGGGAAATGACGTAGCTGGCCCCCGACCCCACGGCCATCATGGCGATTACGGCGGCGATGCCGATGATGATGCCGAGCATGGTCAAAAATGAGCGCATCTTGTTGGTGCGCAACGCCCTCAGGGCTATTCTCAGGGTTTGGGGGAAGTTCATGCACTAGCCCCTCGTATCGGCGATGATCCTGCCGTCACGGAAGGTTATCCTGCGGCCAGCATGGGCGGCCACGTCGCTCTCGTGGGTGACCATAATGATGGTGATCCCCTGCCGGTTCAGGTCGGTGAAGAGCCTCATGATCTCTTCGGTGGTGACGCTGTCCAGGTTGCCGGTGGGCTCGTCCGCCAGGATCACCGCCGGATCGTTGACCAGGGCCCGGGCAATGGCGATGCGCTGCTGCTGGCCGCCGGAGAGCTGGCTGGGGTGGTTGTTCTCCTTGCCGGCCAGCCCCACCTGCTCCAGCGCCGCCAGGGCCCGCGCCCGCCGCTCCCGGGAGGAAACGCCGGCATAGACCAGGGGGAGTTCCACGTTTTCAACGGCCGGCGTGCGGGGAAGCAGGTTGAACCCTTGGAACACGAAGCCGAGCTTGCGGTTGCGGATGCCGGCCAGCCGGTTAGCGTCCATGCTCCCCACGTCCAGACCGTCCAAGAGGTAGGTGCCGCTGGTGGGGAGGTCCAGGCAGCCCAGGATGTTCATGCAGGTGGATTTTCCGCTGCCCGATGCGCCCATGATGGCCACGAACTCCCCGGCGGCGATGGAGAAGGAGATCCCCCTGAGCGCCTCGAACTGCTGCTCCCCCATGATGAAGACGCGGCGTATGTCGCTGAGCGAGATGACCTCTGCCATGGCTAGAAGCGCGGACCCATGGGGGAACCGCCCGCTGCGTTGGCCTTCTTCTTTCCGGTGCCGCCGATCTGTTCGATGACGACCAGATCCCCCTCTTTGAGCGCTCCTCCGGTCAGCTCGATGGCGCTGTCGTCGGCGATGCCGGTCCTGATGCCGATTGCCACCGGCTTGCCCTCCCTGAGGATGTGGACCCGCTGCTCGCCTGTGGCCTGCTGGGGAGGGCGGGTGGCGGTGCTGTTCCTGGGCCGCGGAGTCGTGCCCGCGTCCGTCGCGGACCTGGGCCTGAAGCGCAGGGCGGCCAGGGGAAGCCTGAGCACGGAAGCCTTGCGGGCCACCTCGATGGTCACGTTGGCGGTCATGCCCGGTTTCAGCTTCAGGTCGCTGTTGTCCACGGTTACCAGAACCACATAGGTGACCACGTTCTGGGTGATGATCGGCGCGTTGCGGATCTGGGTCACCCTCCCCCTGAAGGATTGCTCCGGGTAGGAGTCGACGCTGAAGGTCACAGTCTGGCTCTGCCTAATGCTGCTTATGTCCGCCTCGTCAACGCTGACCTCGATCTGCATCTTGGTCAGGTCCTGAGCGATGGTGAAGAGGGTGGGGGTCTGGAAGGAGGCCGCCACGGTCTGGCCCACGTCCACTGCCCGGGAGATGACGATGCCGTCCACCGGCGAGCGGATGATGGAGTAGTTCAGGTTGGTGCGGGCCTGCATGAGCGCCCCCTCTGTCTGGGCCACCGTCCCCTGGGCCGCCTCCACCGCCGCCCTGGCTGACTGGTAGGCGGTTTCCGCCGTGTCGAAATCACCCTGGGAGATGACCCCCTCCTTCAGGAGCGTGCTGTTGCGTTTCATGGTACGCTCGGCGTCCACCAGCACTACCCTGGCCTTCTGCAGGTTGGCCCTGGCAACCAGATTGTTGCCCCGGGACTGCTCCACCGCCGCCCTGAACAGGGAGGGGTCGATCTCCGCGATGGGCTGCCCCTTTTTGACCGGGGAGTTGTAGTCCACGTACAGCTTGTGGATCGTGCCGGAAACCTGGGTTCCCACCTGGACCGTGGTCACGGCGCTGACGTTTCCGGTGGCGGAGACGCCGGAGACGATGGTGCCCCGTTGGATTCTGGCGGTCCTGTAGGTGATTTCCGGCGCCCGTCTCAGGTAGGTGGAAATGGCGATTCCCGCTACCAGCAGGAGCGCTAGGGCTATCAGCGCGGTTTTTCTCATGGAATGTCTCTCCCGTGGCTCTCCAGTGCAGACGGGGATGATAACAGAAAAGTTTCAAAAAAAAAGCCCCATGTCCAAGGACCGGGGCTTTTCCGGGAACGCCCGCCGCGGTCATGCGGCGGGCCAGCTATGGCAACCCTCTTTGCAGTGGGATACCGGGCGAATCCTAAAGTGTGCAGTCCACATGTTCGGGTCTCCTTTCGTTGATTGAGGTGTAACAGGATGGTTTTTATCTTAATACGATTTGGGTATTTGTCAAAGGTTTTTTGTGGAGATCATGCTGTTGTGCCCTGTCGTCTGTTCTCGTTTCTTTCCGTGAAACAGCCGCCTGGTGACGTGTGCTTCCACGTTCCGTTGCATTTTAGCTGTTTGGATTTCGATGGCCGGTTCCGGAGTCTGGTTTCTCTCCGGGAAGAGCCTTACGCAGCTCGATGGTCGAAGATACGAGAGTCGGTTTAGGCTGCCTCGAAGCGGTCGAGAAGAGTCTCCTGATGTATTCATATCGGGATGTTGTCTGGAGCATGAACGAGAAAAGCCCCGCACTGCCGCGGGGCTTTTCTGAAAACATGCGCCCGGTGACGAATCAGAATGTATAGTTGATACCGGTACGGATAATGTCGCCGCGCACACCGGCCTTGACCGGGATATCGTTGTCGACACGGTACGTGCTCCTGCCCAGGTCATAATACTGGTACTCGACCTTGAACGAAAGGTTCTTCCAGACGGCATATTCGGCGCCAACACCCACCACATACCCGGTCTTCCACTTGCCTTCGCCGTTTTTCGCGGTCCCGCTCGGAGGGACGGACGTACCCCATGTATCGACAGTCTCGACATCTGTTTTGGCCACTGCAAGACCACCAGTGCCGAAGATAAAGAGACGGTCGAAGGCAAGCCCCAGGCGACCGCGCACGGTTGCCAAGGCATCAATGCTCGATTTGGCGCGGAAACGGGGGTTGGGACAGGGGCCGTCGTCACCCAGGTCCGCCCAGTCGAAATCGGACTCAACCCCCCCCACGACAGCGGGTATTCCACCCTGATAGGCAAAAAACTGCAAGTTTGCCCCCATGGTTCCCCCGATCAGCCCCCCGTTGATATGGTGGTCTGCCTTTCCCGTTGAGCCGACATAATCCCACTGTGTTTCGCCCCAGCCGTAACCGCCGTTTATGCCGGCATAAAATCCTGTCCAGTTATGCGGTGCATTGTCCGCAGCCAGTGAGGGGACTGCCAGGGCGATTAATCCAAGCACGACCAATCCGATAAAATTCATTTTCATAACTCCTCCTCGTGAACGTAAATTGGGTGGTTCGGGAACATGACCAGCAAATGCATATACCACAAGCGCATGATAGCACAGCATGACCTCTGGCCAGGTTCCTGTTTGTTGACCGGGTTTGCGGTGAAACGACGCGATGTTCATGACTCCATACAGAGCAGCTGTGGGGGAGAGTGCTGGGGGTAAACGCACGTTCTTTCCTGAGTCCTGCATCCGTGATGCCGGAGATCTGCGAGCCTGAAAGAGCCGGGGCCACACTGCCGCTACCGACGCTGCAACTGTCCGTCCGGATGAGTCTCCGCCGAACCGTCCCATGCCGCCGAACACGCCCAGGTCAGAGTCTTTCATGCAAGCGGAGGTAGTGAGGCGTCATGAAATCGGGTTATTAGTGGCAGGCACGTGCCCGACTCGCGGGTGAAGTCTGATGCCGGTACTACTCCAGTAATCTGCATTCTCACTTCTGTGGTTCACCTAGAAGCAGAATCAAGTTCATGTATCACATCAGGTTGAAAATAGCATCAAAAATCAGCACTTAGGACGGTATAGATTCGCGCTGGTGGGAAAACGGTTGATACGTCAATCAAGGTAGCAATCTGCAAATGCAGGAGATAGTCGCGTAAATACCGTCCTGGCCGAAGATCATTGCTCACCGGCTCGACCGATGCCAAGCCCGGGACCGATCGCCTTGACATGCCGGCGGTTTCGGACTACAAGAACCAATGCCGTCGGCTGGATTACAGGCGGAAACGATTATTTTTTCACGGAGAAGATACATGGCACCACAGGTTTCATTCGTCGGAGCGGGACCCGGAGCAGCCGACCTGATCACCGTCCGGGGGGCGCGTCTCTTGCGCCACGCCGACGTTATCATCTATGCCGGCAGCCTGGTGGATCTGCAACTAGTCAAACGCTATGCCGTTACGGCTGATATTTACGATTCAGCCGGCATGACCCTGAGCGAGGTCATCACCGTGATGATGGATTCCATCGCAAGCGGCAAAAGCGTGGTCCGCCTGCACACCGGCGACCCGGCCATCTACGGGGCCATCCAGGAGCAGATGGAGGCGCTGGACCGGATGGGGGTGGAGTACCAGGTGGTTCCCGGCGTCACCAGTGCCTTTGCCGCCGCAGCCGCCCTGAAGCAGGAACTGACCCTGCCGGAGGTCTCCCAGACCGTCATCTTCACCCGCGTGGAGGGGCGCACGCCGGTCCCGGAGCGGGAACAGCTGGGCCAGATCGCCCGCCTGGGAGCCACCATGGTGATCTACCTCTCGGTGGGGATGATCGAGAAGGTGGTGGCACAGCTCCTGGAGGGGGCTTACACGCCGGAGACCCCGGCGGCCATCGTCTGCCGCGCCTCCTGGGAGGATGAGCAGATCATCCAGGGGACCCTGGCCGATATCGCCGACCTGGTGCGCCAGGCAGGCATCGACCGCCAGGCCCTGATCGTGGTGGGGGATGTGCTGGCAGCGCGGCGCGAGGGGCTGAAAGCCAAGTCGCTGCTGTACGACGGCGGTTTTGCCCATGGCTATCGCGGGGTTGTTGCCTGACATGCGTGTGGCCGTTATTGCCATAACCCGCAATGGCGGCCTGCTGGGACAGAAACTGGTGCAGGGGCTGGCCGGTGCGGAGCTGCATCTCTCCCGGCGCTATGCCGGACAGGGGGGAGCCCCTGCCAAGCCCTTCGACCCCGCCGACCTGAAGGAACTGGTTTCATCCCTCTGGCAGGAACATGACGCCCTGGTCTGTGTCATGGCCACCGGCATCGTGGTACGCACCATTGCGCCGCTTGTGAAGTCAAAGGAAAGCGATCCGGCCGTGGTGGTCATGGACGATGCCGGCACCTTCGCCATCTCCCTCCTCTCCGGCCATCTGGGGGGAGCCAACGAGCTGGCCGAGCGCTGCGCCTTCATCAGCGGCGCCCGGCCGGTGATCACCACCGCCACCGATGTGAACCGGCTCCCCTCCTTCGACATGCTGGCCAAGGAGCAGGGGTGGCTGATCGACAACCTCTCCGGCGTCAAGACCCTGAACAGGCTGCTGCTGGATGGTGAGGAGATCGCCGTGGTGGATCACGGCGGCCAGACCCGTAGCTGGTTCCACGGCCGGGGTAAACTCAGCTTTCACGACACCTTTTCCCAGGCCCTGGCAGGCAGCGCCCACGGCTTCCTCTTTGTCACCAACCGCCATCTCCCCCCCCAGAGCCGGCCGGACAACCTGCTGGTCCTGCGCCCCCGCAACCTGGTGCTGGGCATTGGTTGCAACCGCACCACCCCCCTGGAGGAGATCGACGAGTTTGTCACCACCCAGCTGCGCCGCATCTTTCTCTCCCTGAAGAGCGTCCTCCGTATCGCCACGGCCACGGCTAAGCGCGATGAGCCGGGGCTTCTGGCCTTTGCCCAGCGCCACGGCCTGGAGATCTGCTTCTACGACAGTCAAGAGCTGAACCGTGTGGCTGTTCCCTCCCGACCGTCGAAGCATGCCATGGCCGCCATCGGCGCCATCGGCGTGGCCGAGCCGGCTGCGCTCCTGGCTTCGGGCGGGGGGCGCCTGCTGTTGCAGAAGGTCAAATCCCCCAACGTCACCCTGGCGGTGGCGGAGATTCCCGGAGGAGAGCATGCCTGATTCCACGGCCAGGCCGTTGATCGGCATCACCATGGGCGATCCCTGCGGGGTCGGCCCGGAGATCATCGTGACCGCCCTGGCCGACCCCCAGGTCCGGGCGCACTGCGTGCCGCTGGTGATCGGCGATCCGGCGGCGCTGGAGCGTGCCGTTCGTGTCTGTGGCTCGGCTCTGCCAATCCGGGTGGTCGAATCGGTGGAGGAGGCGCGTCGGGTTGAAAACGGTGCTATCCCCCTGCTGACCCTGTCCCGCTTGACGGAAGATGAGCTGCGCTATGGCCATCCTGGCCTGGCAGCCGGAACCGCGGTATACGACTACATCCGCTGCGCCACCGAGCTCTGTCTCCAGGGCAGGCTGGCGGCCATGGTCACGGCGCCTATCAGCAAGGAGGCCATGAACCGGGCCGGCCACCATTATCCGGGGCATACGGAACTTCTGGCCGAACTGTGCGGCACCGACAGCTACGTGATGATGCTGGCCGGCGATCAGCTGCGGGTCAGCCTGGTGACGATCCACGAGGCGCTGCGCCATGTCCCCTCCCTGATAAGCCGGGAGCGGGTGCTGACCACCATCCGGGTGACCCATGAAGGGGTTCGGCTCCTGACCGGAAAGGAACGCCCGCGCCTGGCGGTGCTGGCCCTCAATCCCCACTGCGGCGAGGGGGGCATGTTCGGCGACGAGGAGGCGAGCGTCATCGCCCCTGCCATCCGGGCGGCGCGGGACGAGGGGATCGACGCCCGGGGGCCGCTTTCCGCCGACACCCTCTTCCACTTCGCCCGCCAGGGGGAGTACGACGGGGTGGTGGCCATGTACCACGACCAGGGGCTGATACCGCTGAAACTGCTGCACTTCGACGACGGGGTCAACATCACCCTGGGGCTGCCGATTATCCGCACCTCGGTGGACCATGGCACGGCCTACGACCTGGCGGGAACCGGCAGGGCGTCCAGTCGCAGCATGCTGGCCGCCATAGCCATGGCGGTGGACATGGCGACTTCGAGCCCGGGATCTGAATGAGTTGTCGGTCACACGGTATGCATGTCACTATTGAAACGCTCCTCTCGTTGGCATCGCCCCTGGATCTCCTGCACGCTCATCGTACGCCGTCCCTTCCCTCGCCGCCCTGATTTACTCTTCAAACTGAAGCCAGAAAACTAGGAGTCTGTCGGGCTTGACCTCAGGGGCGCCCTCTTTTGTGGCCAAGCCGATTAAAAAAGTTCCGTATGTGTTCGTCTTCCCACCGGCAACCTGGTTAATTCAGCCCTTTCAGCGATGACTGCGGTTATTACAGGCTGATTTTCGCTATTTCTCATTCTATCCGGCCAAGACATGCAGCCGTTTGATGTTGTAGGCCATGCAGACGAGGTTCCATTCGCCTTTTACTGCTTCAAAGCCACGAAGAAGAAAGCTTCTGAATCCCATGACCGCCTTGATGATGCCGAAGACCGGTTCCGAGGTGACTTTTCGCTGGGCGTAGATCGCCTTGCCGGAAGGTGTCTTCAGGCGATGCTTCATTCTGGCCACGGAATCGGCATCTTCGGGTAACGGCGGCGGTTCGGCAAAGCGCTCCATCAGTGGCACGTTGTGACTCTGCCGGTCTACGGCAATGTAGGGAGTTATCCCGTTCTCCTCACAGGCAGTTACATTGGTTTCGCTGAAGTAGCCACTGTCAGCTACCAGATCGGTTGCCTTGCCAAGCTTCTCAGGCAGCGCCGCCAGGTTCTCCAGGGTCGGTGTCAGCTCCTGTTTGTCATTGGGATTCTGGGTAACATGGGCCGAAACGATGAGCTTTGATGCTGTATCCACACCGGCCTGGGCGTTGTAAGTCTGCTCGAATCCGCCACCGGAGGTCGGCATGATCCGCGACTCTTCATCGGTCAGATTGACCTGATCTTTGGCAGTGGGGCCGGATTTGGGCGGTTTCGGCTCTTTCCCCTTGGCCTTCTTGCCCGTTGCCTGCTCCTTCTTGGCCCGTTCGGCGACTTTCTTCTCATAAGCGGCCTGTTCACGAGCATGGCGCTCAGCGGCTCGTTTTTCGATCTCGACCTTGGCTGCGGCAATGGCGGAAAGACGCTTTTCCCGACGTTCCAGTTCTTCGGGGATGTTCATGCCGTCCGGAATATCGGCACGGTCCGCTGCCTCGGCCTTTTTGAGCAGTTCGCCAACCTCAGCCTTGATCTGCTCTTCAAGCTTGCAGGCATGCTCATAGCTCAGCGCCTTGTGCTTGGAGGCGTTCGCCTTGATTTTGCTGCCATCCAAACTAACGTTGCCCAGTTTCAGCACCTCCATCTGATGAGCGATCAGCAGAATCTGGGCAAACAGCTTGTTCAGTTGCGGCAGAAAACGCCGGCGGAAGGTGGCAATGGTATCGTGGTCAGGATGACTGTTTGCCGCTATGAACCGGAATGCCACGGAGTCGTAGGTGCTGCGCTCAAGCTTCCGGCTGGAGAATACGCCTGTCGCATAACCGTAAAACAACAATGCTACCAGCATCTCAGGGTTATAGGGCTGCGAGCCTCGGCCGGCATAGGTAGCTTTCAAAGAGCGCAGGTCGAGCTGTTCGACAATTTCGACCACAAACCGGGCCAAGTGCTTTTCTGGTAGCCAATCCTGCAGCGATGGCGGGAGCAGATAGGGTGTTTCCCGGTCAACTTCAATAAACTTTGATTTCATAGTCAACCCCGATACCTAACCAGTTGATATTACCGGACAAATATACGGGATACACCAAGAAAACGCAAGCTAAAGCTGACGACTTATTCAATAAATACAGCAGGTTAACCAATTGAAAACGCCCTGGAGATGACGGCTGAATGCGTTAAGCCCGACAGACTCCTAGGAGGACGGATGCTGAAGCGTGATGCCTGGCCGCTGGTTTCCATACTGATGCCGGTGAGGAACGAGGAACGCTTCCTGGCCATGGCCCTGCGTTCACTGCTCGCCCAGACGTTTAGGGAGTGGGAGCTGGTGGTGGTGGATGACGGCTCAACCGATGCTACCCCCCGTCTCCTTGCCGAGGCGGCTGGCAGCGACCGGCGCATCCGGGTGCTCGGCAGCGGTGGTGAGGGGCTGGTGCCTGCGCTGAACAGGGGGTTGGCAGAGTGCCGGGCACCGCTGGTGGCCCGCATGGATGGTGACGATGTCGCCCACCCCCACCGGCTAGGGGAGCAGGTCGCCTACATGGCGGTAAACGCTGATGTGGGGCTGGTGGCCTGCTCGTTCCGCCATTTCCCCCGCCAGCAGGTGGGCATGGGCATGGCGGGATACGAGCGGTGGCAGAACAGCCTGCTGACCCACGAGGCGATCATGGCCGACCTGTTCGTGGAATCGCCCTTCGTGCATCCCAGCGTCATGTTTCGCACACAATCGGTGCGGGAGGTGGGCGGCTACCGGGACAGGGGCTGGGCGGAGGATTATGACCTCTGGCTGCGCCTTGCCGCTGCCGGGACCAGGTTTGCCCGCCTGGCAAGGACGATGTTCTTCTGGCGGGAGCGGCCGGACCGGACCACCAGGACCAGCGGCGCCTATTCGCCCGAGGCGTTCCGGCTCTGCAAGCTGCACCACCTGAAGGACGGTTTCCTGAAGGGAGAGCATGAGGTGATTCTGGCCGGCGCCGGGCGGGAGGGGCGGGCCTGGTACCGGATGCTGCATGTCGCGGGGGTGCGGGTTTCCTGCTGGATTGACGTCGATCCGCGCAAGCTGGGGCGTACGTTGCACGGCGCTCCTGTCCTCGCCATGGACCAGGTGACACCTGGCAGGATCAAGATGCTTATGACCGTGGGCGCACGGGGCGCCCGGAGCGTCGTGCGCCAGTCGGCCTTCCGGGCCGGATTCAGGGAGGGGGAAACCTCCCTGTGCGTCACCTAGCCGCAACCGGGCCGTAGCTGTTGGTTGATTTAACGCCGGAGCTACGGGGTACCCGGTTTAGTGCGCCGCCGAATCCATTTCTCAACCTCGATAACGATATAGATGATCAGGGAAGCGGCGATGATGACACCCCATTCCCCAAGCCCTATGGGCTGGCTGTGGAAGGCCATGTTCATCGCCGGCAGGTAGGTGAACAGGAACTGCAGAATGATCATCAGTCCCACCCCCCACAGCAGCCAGCGGTTGCTGAACATGCCGATACTGAAGAGAGAGTGGCGCAGCGAGCGGCAGTTGAACAGGTAGAACAGCTCGCCGAACACAAAGACGTTGACCGCGCAGGTGCGGGCCTTCCCAAGGCTGCTCCCCGCGGACAGTTGCCACTCGAACAGTCCGAACGACCCTGCAAGCAAGAGCACCCCGACAATGGCGATTCTCAGGCCCAGTTCAGCGGTCAGGAGCGGCTTGGCCGGGTCCAGGGGGGGGCGCTGCATGATCCCCGGCTCCTTCGGTTCGAACGCCAGCATGAGCCCCAGCAGCACCGCCGTGGTCATGTTGATCCAGAGGATCTGCACCGGCAGGATCGGCAGCTGGACCCCGGCAAACACCGCAGCCAGAATCACCAGTCCTTCGCCCAGGTTTGTGGGCAGGGTCCAGGTGATGAACTTGACCAGGTTGTCGAAAACGCCGCGCCCCTCTTCCACCGCCGCCTCGATGGAGGAGAAGTTGTCGTCCGTCAGCACCATGTCCGCCGCCTCCTTGGAGACTTCGGTGCCGGTTATCCCCATGGCCACGCCGATGTTTGCCTGGCGCAGCGCCGGTGCATCATTGACCCCGTCTCCGGTCATGGCAACAACCTGGCCGCTGGCCTGCAGAGCCTCCACCAGGCGCAGTTTCTGCTCCGGCGCAACCCGGGCGAAGACCGCTGTCCGCTCCGCGGCAACGATCAGCTCCGCGTCGGAAAGGTGCGCCAGCTCGCCGCCGTTCAGGGCCGGAGGCTGGGCAGCGCCGTCACCCCCGCCGTTCAGCCCTATCTGGCGGGCAATGGCTGCGGCGGTTATGGCGTGGTCGCCGGTAATCATCTTGACCCTGATCCCGGCGGCCTGACAGATCCTCACCGCCGCAATGGCCTCATCCCTGGGCGGATCGATCATCCCCTGAAGGCCAAGGAAGGTCAAGCCAGTGCTCACATCATCGTGCCGTAGCTGCCGGACGCCCCCAGTCGGTTCCAGTCGGGCAAAGGCCAGCACCCGCAGCCCTTTGCCCGCCATCTCCTCGGCCCGGCGGTGGCACTGGTCAACATCAAGCCGTATCGTCTCCCCCGAGGCGGACAGGGCCTGACTGCAGCGCGGGAGCAGGCTCTCTATGGCTCCCTTCAGATAGACGACGTTTCGTTCCCCGTCACCATGCAGGGTTGCCATGTACTGGTACTGTGACTCGAAGGGGATGGCGTCACGGCGGGGGAGCTTCTGGGTCATCACTTCCCGCTCCAGCCCCGACTTTCCTGCGGAAACCACCAGGGCTGCCTCCGTGGGGTCGCCCTCCACTTTCCATTCCCCGTCCGCCCTCACCAGAACGGCATCGTTGCAGAGCAGTCCGGCCAGCAGGCACTCCCGCAGGGCCTGGCACTGCTCGGGAGAAACCTGCTCGCCATTGCGGCTAAAGGCCCCCTCCGGTTCGTAGCCGCTGCCGGAGACCAGATACAGTTCGCCGCCGGCGTGGATTTCCTGGACCGTCATCTGGTTCTGGGTCAGGGTTCCGGTCTTGTCGGAGCAGATCACCGTCGTGCTCCCCAGTGTCTCCACCGCGGGGAGTTTGCGGATGATGGCGTTGCGTTTGGCCATCTTGGAAACACCGATGGCCAGGGTGATGGTGACCGCCGCCGGAAGCCCCTCGGGTATGGCTCCCACCGCCAGGGCAACCACGGCCATGAACATGTCAAGCCATGATTCACCCCGTAACACTCCTACAACAAAGGTGACCGCCGCCAGGCCCAGGATGACGTATAGGAGCAGGCCGCTGAAGCGCGCGATCTTGCGGGTAAGCGGGGTGGCCAGTACATCGGCGGAGGCGATCAGTTCGTTGATGCGGCCGATTTCGGTCTGGTTGCCGGTGGCGATGACCGTTCCGGTGGCGACACCATAGGTGACCAGGGTGGATGAGTAGGCCATGTTGCTGCGGTCGGCCAGCAGCGTGTCGTGGGTCAGCACGCCGCTCTGCTTGTGCACCGGGACCGATTCTCCGGTCAGGGTCGATTCATCAATCTGCAGCTCCCTGGTGCTGATCAGCCGCAGGTCCGCGGGGACTTTGTCGCCGGACTGCAACAGGACGATATCCCCCGGAACCAGTTCCGCTGCCGGAACCTGGCGCCGCTCCCCGCTCCGCACAACGGTCGCGGCGCTGGTCAGGGAACGGGAAAGGGCTTCGATGGCCTTAACCGCCTTTGCCTCCTGAATGAAGCCGATAACCGCATTGACGATAACCACCCCGAAGATGACCCCCGCATCGACCCATTCCCGGAGAAAACTGGTAATCAGGGCGGCAGCCAGCAGGATATAGACCAGCGGCTGGTGAAACTGCAAGAGAAACAGCACCAGCGGGCTGGTGCCCTTTTTCTGGGTGATCCGGTTGGGGCCGAACTGTTCCAGGCGGTGGGCAACCTCGAAGCTGTCCAGCCCCTTTTCCGGAGAGGTTTTGAGAAACTCGAATAGTTCCGTTTCCGGCAGATGGTGCCAGTGCTCCTCCAGGATCTCTTTCACGGTTGTACTCCTCTTTCGCACGCATGGTGTCGTTGCGGCCTGTTCGATGACTTAAGGGGGTAAGTATACCATGGCTCCCTTCCTACCGCTCTTCCGCCCTGTCCACCTTTCTGCCGCAGCAGGGGCATACCCCGCCGACGGGCGGGGGGCGCATCATCTCGGTGGTGACGATACCGGTGGGTACGGCGATAATGCCGTAGCCGATCACCATCAGCAGTGATGCTACCATCTGCCCCAAGGACGTTCTGGGAGCTATGTCGCCGTAGCCGACGGTGGTCATGGTGACGATAGCCCAATAGATGCTTTTGGGGATGCTGGTAAAACCGCCCTCTGACCCCTCGATCAGATACATCAGGCTGCCCACGAATACCACGATGGTCACCACCGTGGTCAGGAAGACCGTGATCTTGTAGCGGCTGCGTTTCAGCGCCAGCCAGAGGTTGCTCCCCTCTCCCATGAACTGGACCATCTTGAGAACCCGGAAGATGCGCAGCACACGAAGGATACGCACCGTGCTGAGCAAGTGCAGGCCGGGAAGGAAGAGGCTGGCGTAGCCGGGGATGATGGCCAGCAGGTCAACCATGCCGTAGAAACTCAAGGCATAGCGTGCGGGTCGGCGGGCGCAGTAGAGCCTGAGCAGGTACTCGATGCTGAAGAGGACGGTAATCAGCAGTTCTCCCCCCCAAAACCAGGAACCCCATTGCTGGTGCAGTTCCGGTATGCTGTCCAGCATCACCAGCAGTACCGACAGCAGGATGAAGACGATCAGGGTCAGGTCAAAGGCCCTGCCTACCCGTGTGTCGGCCTCGAATATGATGACGTAGAGCTGTTCGCGTATTCCGCTGAACTTGTCAGTCATGTTTGTCTCCGCTTGCCGAGCACCCTTCCTTCACCCTCCTGTCCCATTCTCCTGCTGCTCCCAGTTCGTCGCACACGCTTTTTTCCCAGAGCGGTGTGCCGCTGAGATAGGCTGCCCGCCCCAGCATGTGGGCCGCGATCGGCGCGGTCAGCAGGGTGAAGGAAATGATGGCGATTACTTTTCCCGAGACGGGCGTGCTGTCAAAGAAAAGCGCGACCGCCGCCAGGATGAAGCTCGCCCCCAGGGTGGATGCCTTGGATGCGGCTGAGAGGCGCATGTAGATGTCAGGCATCCGGACTACCCCAATGGCTGCCACCAGGATGAAAAAGGTGCCCGCCCCCATTATAAAGACGACGATGTTCTCATGCATTGCTGCTGCTCCTGTTCAGATAGTAGGCGAATGCCACGGTTCCCAGGAAGGTTATCAGGGCCAGCACAACTGCCGCGTCCAGGTAGGATGGCTCGTTGCTTGCCACGGAATAGACGGCGGAGATGGAAATGATGACGGTTGCCATCAGGTCCAGGGCCACTACCCGGTCCGGCAGACTCGGACCTCGGACGACCCGGTAAAAGGAGATCAATAGCCCGGCCCCCAGCAGGGGCAGGATAATCAGGGTGACGCCGTCGCTCAGGGTCATCGGAATACCTCCATAACACGCCTTTCAAAGCCGTTTTTGATTTCTCTCACCAGGTCTGCCGGATCATCGACGTACATGGCGTGCACGTAGAGCGTCCGCCGGTCGTCTGAGACGCTCAGGCTCAGGGTCCCCGGCGTCAGGGTTATTAGGGTCGCCAGCAGGGTGATCTGCGGGTCGCTCTCCAGGTCGAGGGGGACCGCCACGATGCCGGGGGTCATGTGGTGGCGCGGAGTCAGCACGTCGTGGGCCACCCGCAGGTTGGCGATTACCAGTTCGCGCAGGAAAAAAATAACGAAGCCGGCAATTGCCAGCAGCTTCCTCCGGTAGTCCGCCGAATTCTGGTCCTGACGGCCGATCCAGAGTACGCACAGGCCGAAGCAGAGGCCGGTAAACAGCCCTCCGACGCTGAAGGAGCCGGTCAGGGCCATCCAGGCCAGCCCCAGCAGGATGTTGGCCAGAAAAACGGTCACGGTCGCACCCCCAGGACGGCGGTGATATAGCCGGCTGGTTCCAGCAACTGGCCGGCGGCAACAAGTGCCAGCCGGAAGAACGGTTCGGCGCCCAGTCCCATCGTCACCGATACCAGCGCCAATGCCAGGGCCGGTGCGTACAACTGCACGCTGGAGAGAACGGGCATGGGGCGCGGATCCGTTTCCTCCCCGGGAGGACGTGTCTTCCAGAAAGCCTCATTCCAGATCTTGGTCATGGAGAACAGCGTCATGAGGCTTACCAGCAGGGCCACCAGGGTCAGCAGGTAGTGCCCATGGCCCAGGCTTGCCGTTATCAGGGCCAGTTTGGCCCAGAATCCGGACAGCGGCGGCAATCCGGCCATGGAAAGCGCCGGCAGCAGGAAGATCGCCGCCAGAAACGGCCGCTGATGGTACAGGCCGCCGGAGCGGGGCAGTTCGCTGCTGCCTGTCAGGCGGGCCACGATGCCCGTTGTCAAAAAGAGAGCGGATTTCGCGGCGATGATGTGGGCCATGAAGAATATGGTGCCGGCCAGAGCCAGCGGTGTCATGAGGCCCAGCCCCATCAGCAGGTACCCGATCTGGCTCACGATATGAAACGACAGCAGGCGCCGCATCTCGTACTGAACCATGGCGCCCAGAACTCCGATCAGCATGGTCAGGCCCGCTGCCGTCAGTATGATGGCCTGACCGGCAATTGCCTCCTGAACGAAGATCAGGGTGAATATCCTGATCAGAACATAGATACCGACTTTTGAAAGCAGCGCCGAGAAAAGGGTCGTCACCGCAATCGGCGCGGTGTGGTAGGAGGCGGGCAGCCAGAAATGAAACGGAAAGACCGCCGCCTTGACGCCAAAGGCGCTGAAGAGCAGGGCCGCTATGATCGGTACGGTGCCAGTATGTTCCGTTTCGCGCAACTGAACCGCCACATGGGCCATGTTGAGGGTGCCGGTTACGCCGTAGAGCAGGCCGATTCCTGCCAGAAAGAAGGCCGAAGCGGTCAGGTTGAGGGCTACATACTTGATGGCGCCCTCGATCTGTTCCCTGCGCCCCCCCAGGGCCAGCAGCACGAAGGAAGAGATCATCAGCACCTCGAACCAGACATAGAGGTTGAAGAGATCAGCGGTGAGAAACGAACCGCAGACCCCCAGCAGGAGGACCTGCAGCAGGGGGTGGTAACCGAGCGATTCCTGGCCTGCATCCGCGTCGGTCAACGAATAGACCGATACGGCCAGTCCCATGAAGCCGGTTGCGGCTATCATCAGGGCGCTGAAACTGTCGGCGACCAGGGTAATGCCGAAGGGAGCCGGCCAGTTTCCCGCCTGGACGCTCAGAATCCCCTTTCCGCGCACCTGCGTCAGTAGGCACAAGCCGGCCACCAGCAGGGATGTCGTTCCGCAGACCCCCAGCATGCGTTGCAGGTTCCTCCTTCTCCAGGCCAGGAGTCCCGCGGTCGCGGTGGCAAGCGGGATCAACAGCGGTACAAAGAGCAGGTTATTCATGGAGCTTCTTCTCCGACACCCGGTTTTCCGTGATCATTTCGTCCTGGTCGTCGCTTCCCACCGTCTGGTAGACCCGTTTGATCAGTACCAGAGCAAATGCCTGCACCCCGAAGCCGATCACGATGGCGGTCAGGATCAGGGCCTGGGGAACGGGGTCGGCGACGGGCGTCAGCGGAGCAATTTCTTCCAGCGGAATATGGGGAGGTCTGCCACGGGTCAGTCTTCCCACGGTGAAAATCAGCAGGTTGGCTGCGTTTCCCAGCAGGGCCAGACCGAAGACCATCTTGACGATGCTCCGCCGCACCATCAGGTACATGCCCGTGGTGTACAGTCCGGCAATGACCACCGCCAGTACGCTTTCCATTCACTCCTCCATCAGCGTGAAGATAATCAAAAGGGCAATCCCAACGACCAGTACATACACTCCTGCGTCGAACAGGAGCGGTGTGCCGACGTGGCCGATACCCGGAACCGGCACGCTGCTCCAGGCGGCGGTGAGAAAGGGAAGCCCCATGGGGAGCGAGAGCAGTCCGCTCGCCAGCGCCATCAGCAGACCCGTTGCGACCAGCCGGAGGGGATCCACCCGCAGCAGCCGGCGTCCCTCCTGCTCCCCGTGGGCCAGACTGTAGAGCGCGAAGGCGGCCGCCGCCACCAGTCCTCCCGCGAAGCCCCCCCCAGGCTCGTTGTGCCCCCGCAGCAGCAGGAAGAGGGAGAACAGCAGCATCAGTGGTAGCAGGATCCGTATGGCGGTGGCAAGGATCAGGGAATACATGGTTAGCTATCCTCCCCGGACCGTTTCTTCAGCAATCCGTATACCCCCAGGGCCGCTACCGCCAGGACGGTGATTTCTCCCAGCGTATCCAGGGCACGGAAATCCACCAGGATGACGTTGACCACGTTCCGTCCATGTCCAGCGGGCAAGCTTTGCCGGAGGAACCAGTCGCCGATGTGGGGGAACATCGGCCGGGAGACCGCCATCAGTACCAGCAGGCCCATGGCGCAGCCGATGGAGAGGGACACCAGCAAATCCCGCAGGCGGGACAGGGGTGAAGAGAGGGGAGTGAAGCGGGGCAAGCGGTACAGAACCAGTACGAACATGATGATAGAGAGTGTCTCGATGCAGAACTGGGTCATTGCCAAGTCCGGTGCTCCGAAGATGATGTAGATCAGGGCTACGCCGTACCCCACCGTGCCGAGGGCAGCCACGGCGGCCAAGCGCGATCTTGTGGTGGCCGCCATCAGGGCGCCTCCCAGAATGACGGCTGCGGTCAGCCATTCGTGGAGCCCGCCGTCGGGACGTTGCGGTGTGGGCAGGGAGGCCGGCCCTGAGATGAGTGCAAGGCACATCAGGCCGACCGCGCCCCCCACTACGGTCATGAGGTAGTGACGCAGACGACCGTTCTGCAGAGACGCTGTCAGGACAGCAGCGAGCCTGGGCAGGCCTTCGAGCATTCGTGCGTACAGCTGTTCCGGTCCCCACAGCTTGGTGCCGTCCAGCGACGGCAGCCGTTTTATGAGCGGGATGCGGCCGACGGCAATGGCAAGGCCCGCAACCAGGGTGAGCAGGCTGAGCACGAGGGGCGGGTTGATTCCGTGCCAGAGGGCCAGTGCAACGGGAACAGGGGTGGCGAGCGTCGTTTCCACCGCCGGCGCCACCAGCCAGTGCCCGAACGGAGCGGGAAACAGCCCGATCAGAAGGCCGGCCAGGGCAGGGACAAGTACGGGGAGCCAGAGATGCGCCTCCACCCGGTGGGGGGGCGGGCCCGGCTCTTTCCGTTTGCCGAAAAAGGGGGCATAGCCGGCCATTAGCGCTGCCACGATTGCCAGGGCGTTTGCGGTTGTCATGAAAGCTGTGGTCAGCACCGGCCAGAGGGGAGCTTGGAGCGTCGTTTCATAGAGCAGCTCCTTGGCGATGAAACCGGCCAGAGGGGGCAGTCCGGCCATGGACAGTGCTGCAATGAGCGCGCCCGCCGCCACCCAGGGGATGCTTCCGGCCAGTCCCCCCAGGCGGGATATGGCCCGGCTTCCGACGGAATGGTCTACTGCCCCGGCAGCCAGAAACAGGGCGCTTTTGTACAGGGCGTGCACCGGCAGCAGGAGCATGGCGGTCGTGACGGCCAGCGGGGTTCCCAATCCCAGCAGCAAGGTCAGGGTACCCAGGGCGCTGACGGTGGACCAGGCCAGGATCTGCTTCAGGTCGTCGCGGAGAATGGCTGTTGCCCCTCCCAGCAGCATGGTCGTGGCTCCGACCAGGGTCAGGCAGACGAACCACTCTTTGGTGCCGCCCACTACCGGCGCAAGGCGCGCCAGCAGATAGATTCCCAGTTTGACCATGGTGGCCGAGTGCAGATAGGCGCTGACCGGGGTAGGTGCGGCCATGGCGCCCGGGAGCCAGAAATGGAAGGGGAACTGGGCCGACTTGGTAAACGCACCGCTCAGTATCAGCAGCAGCATGGCCAGGTAATGGGGATGGGCTCGCAGCACGTCTCCGCTGGCCAGAATGGTTTTCAGATCCATGCTCCCCGTGGCCCGCCCCATCAGGACTATCCCTGCCAGCAGGGCCAGTCCCCCGGCGCCGGTGACCAGCAGTGCCTGGAGCGCGGCGTCGCGTGAAGCCCTGTTTTCGTGCTCGAAGCCGATCAGCATGAAAGAGCAGAAGCCGGTCAGTTCCCAGAACATGAAGAGGGTCAGCAGGTCTCCCGCCAGCACGGTTCCGAGCATGGCTGCCATGAACGCCAGGATCAGGCCGTAAAATCGGCCCAGATGGCGATGGTGGCGCAGGTACGAAGAAGCATAGATCAGCACAATGGTGCCGATGCCGCTGATCAGCAAGGCGAACAGGATGCTGAGGCTGTCCATGGCCAGGATACAGGTGACTCCCAAGGAGGGAATCCAGGCGTAGCTCTCCTGCTGCACCGCGCCCGATGCCGCTGGTCCGGTCCGAGCCAGGAAAAAGCAGAACAGGGCCAGCGGCGGGAGCCCCCACAGCCATCCGGCCCGACGGGGGATGAGCTGATGCAGCAGTGGGGCGAGAAGAGCCGTCCCGAAAGATGTCAGCAGAGCAGCCAGCATGGACATGAGGTTCTCCCTCGGTGTTGGTGGTTCAAGGCTGTCGACCCTCGCTCGCGTCGTGCCGGGCGGTGTTTCGTCAAAATGGCTGAGAGGATTCCGATGCGTGGAGAACAGCAAATGCCTACTACTATAGCAGACCTGCGCTTGGCCGCGAGTCGCCTGATCTGTGGCTTCGCCCCGATTCGTACCTGTATGAACTGCAGGTGTCCGGAAAACCGGGAGACAGTGTCAGGTTCGCAGGCCCCATGGGATACCTGTCCAGCGGAAGAGTGTTTGAACCTTGAAAAAGCGGCTGCATGCTGAAAACACTTTGGAAAAACAGCTGATTACGGCGAAAGAGCCTGGTGCTCTCGCTATGGTGCCCCGACTGCCTGAAATGCCACGGGAGATACAGGCTTGGGGGCATGGGGCGGTGAAGGGACGTCTGGCATTGGAGCTACGCTTGAGACGGCGGGGGGGAAACACGGAGAGAGCAGGAGAGGGGATACCTGTGCCTGATGCGTGGACGTGCGGGGTAGTGATGTGTGCAAGGGACGTGGCTGAAAAGATGGCCGAGACTCTCCTTTTTACCCCTTGATGGTCTCAAGCATCTTTTCCGCCACATCCCTGCCGCTGATGCTGTAGCTGCCCGCGGCCAGCTGTGCCCTGATTGCCGCGATCTTGTCCCGGCGGGCCTGGTCTTCGTCGGCGACCTCGCTACTCATCTGTCCGGCTGTTGCTGATATGTCGACGCTGAAAGCTGTCTCATTCGTCCTGTCTGGAGCAGGGGAATGACCGGATGTGCGCGCGGCGGTTTTCGTCTGATCTGTTTCCCGTGTTCCTGCCGGGGTAATGGGGGTGTTGTCGATTTTCATTGCCTGTTCCCGCTCTCCACTGGGATGGTCTCGTGCTTCTGAGTTCCCTTCGACAGTTTCCCTGACAAACTTTACAACGAATCCGCGTCTCTTGCCGGACAGATGCGTTCATCGCCCGGGGATCAGTTGGCGGGAACGCTCTGGCTCAGGTCCAGTTCCCGCACCGCTCCGAAGGTCGTCAGCGGTTTGTCGAAGCTTTTCGCGTCCCCAATCACCACGATCTTGAACGCCTCCGGTTTCAGGTATGTGCGGGCTGCGGAGAGCACGTCCCGCTTTGTCACCCGGGCGATGCTGTCGCGGTAGGTCTCCAGGTAGTCGATCGGATAGCCGTAATACTCCAGTCTGGCCCGCTGGATTGCCACGGCCGCCGGGGAGGTGAAACCGAACATGAAGGAGTTGATGATGTACTCCTGCGCCGACTTCAGCTCCTGGTCGCTGACCTCCTCCCGGGTCATGGTGGTGATGATCTCCCTCATCAGGGAGATTGCCTTTGCGGTGCTCTCGGCCTTGGTTTCGGTTTCGGCGATGAAGCTGCCGCTGAAGCGGCGGCCGATGTCGAAGTGGCTGCCGGCGCTGTAGGCCAGCCCCCGGTTGGTGCGGATCTCCATGGTCAGGCGCGAGGTGAAACTGCCCCCCAGGATGTAATCCAGGATGCGTACGGCGTGGATGTCCGGATCGTCCTTGGTCGGTCCCAGGTGTCCCATGCGGATCACGGACTGGTTGACCGATTTCTTGCCATGGAGAACCTCCGGCCTGAAGATGGCAGGGGGCTGGGGAATCTTATCCACGCTCAGGGGAGCGGTGGGGCGCCTCGGGCCGAAAACCTCGTTCAGTTGGCGGATCAGGGCGGTGCGCTCAAAGTCGCCGGACACGGCCAGGATCATGTTGTCCACGCGAAAGAAACGGCGGTGAAAGTCAACCACCTCCTGGCGGGTGATGGCCGTGACCGATGCAAAGCTCGGCACCGCCCCCAGGGGGTGCCCGGCGTAGATGGCCCTGGCAATCTCCCGATCGGCGATTTCCTTGGGATCGTCGTTCTGGCGGCGCAGCCCCTCGATCATCTGCCTGCGGATCAGCTCCAGGCGCTTGTCGCAGAAATCGGGATGCAGCAGCACGTCGCGGAAGATGCGCAGCGTCTGGTTGAAATTCCTGGTCAGGCTGCTTAAGGAGACCGTCCCCATGTCTTGGGCGATAGCGCTCTCAACGGTTGAAGCCATGAACTCCAGTTCGTCGTCCATCTTCTCCGCAGACATGCCAGCGGCGCCGCCGTTGCGCATGGCGCTGCCGGTCAGCGTGGCCAGGCCGGATCTGTTGGCTGGGTCGTAGACCGAGCCGGTGCGCACCAGCGCGGTCATGCTGATGATGGGCAGTTCCCTGTCGGCCAGCAGGTAGACCGGCATGCCGCAGGTAAGGACGATTCGTTCAGCCCTGGGTATCTGGAAGCGCAGTTCCGGAAAGCTCATGCTGCGGGGATCGGCTTTCCCCCCTTCGGCGGCAAAGACAACTGCAACCGTGCAGAGCGACAGGCAGAGGGCGAGGATAATTCGTTTCATTTCTTTACATCCCCCTGTGTGGTGATGAAACCGACCATGCGGTTCTCCCTGCTGAAGTAATGGTTGGCCACCCGCCGGATGTCGGCCGCAGTGACCGCCGCCACCCTGTGTCGGTATGCGCTCATGTAGCGCCAGCTCCCGGTCAGGGCCTCGAATTCGGTCAGGTTGCGTGCCAGCCCTCCGTTGGTGCCCATGCGCCGTGCCTCCTCGAACTCGATGCCGTTGAGCACGCGCTTGAGTTCCCGCTCGCTGACCGGTTCGTTCTTCAGGCGTTCCAATTCGGCCAAGATGGCCTGCTCCACCTCATTGACCGTATGGGGGGCGCGGGGATCGGCGTTGATCACCAGCAGGTTGGGATAGCGGCTCCCGGGGGCGTCGAACACCGCCACGTCACTGGCCAGCTGGTCCTCGATGACCAGTTTCCGGTACAGCCGCGAGGTGCGGCCATGGCCGAGGATCGTGGCGATGACGTCGAAGACGTAGTCATCGGCTGCGCCGATGGCCGGCTTGTGGAAGCCGACCATGAGTGTTGGCTGGGAGTCTGCCATCAGCTCGATGCGCCGTTCACCCCCCTGTTTCGGCTCTTGGGTCGTGACCGGGGCAGGATTGCTGCCCGGTGAGATGGCGCCGAAATAGCGCTCCACCAGGGCAATGGTGGCCCGCGGGTCGATGTCGCCCACGATGGCCACGATGGCGGACTGGGGGCCGTAGTAGTCGCGGAAGAATCGCTCCGCCTTGCCGCGGGTCAGGTTCTCGATGTCCGACATCCAGCCGATGGTGGGCTGGCCGTAGGGGTGGGCCAGGTAGGATGAGGCCAGGAAGGTCTCCCACAGCCTGCTCACCGGGTCGGCATCGTAGGAGCGGCGGCGCTCCTCCATGACCACCGCCCGCTCGGTGTAGAACTCGCGCAGCACGGCGTTTTGCATCCGGTCCGATTCGATGGCCGCCCACAACTCCAGCTTGTTGGAGGGGAGGCTGATCAGGTAGGTGGTGCCGTCGCGGCTGGTGAAGGCGTTGTAGCCCACCCCACCGTTTTTGGAATAGAGCTCGAAAAACTCATCCTTTATGGCGTACGTTCCGGCCTCGGCCTCCAGCTCCGCCAGTTGCCGCGTCAGCTGGTCAATCCTTTTCGCATCGCCCTTGTTCTGCTTGGCCTTCTCGGCGATCAGGGCCTGGCCGGTCTGCTCGATCCTGTCCAGAAGCGGCTTCTCGGCGGCGTAATCTTTGGTTCCCAGGGTGGTGGTCCCCTTGAAGAGCATGTGCTCCAGCAGGTGGGCGATGCCGCGCTCGTCGCTCTTCTCGTCCACGCTCCCCACCCGGAAGCGTATCCAGGCAGCCACGGTGGGCGATGTGTGCCGCTCGACCATCAAGAGCTTCATGCCGTTCTTCAGGCGGTGCTCCACCACCTTCTCCTCCAGGGGAGAGCGGGGGGCGGTCGAAGCGGCTTTCGTGGGCTCGGCCGGAGGCGCGGCCTGGAGCGTGCCGGTGAACAGGCAGAGGGCGGTTGAAAGGGCGATCAGTAGACGCATGGATGCTTCCTCGAGTAACGCTGTCGGTTAGAAGAGCGAGAATTTCACATAGCGGCCCGGGTTCTGCTTGATGTCTTTAATCAGCAGCTCCACGGAATCCACCATGCGGTTGACCCGCTCGTAGAGTTCCTTCTCGTTGATGGTCTTGCCCAGTGTGCCGCTGCCGTTGTTGATGCGGCCGGTGATCTCCTCGATGGTCTTGATCGAGCTGTCGGCGCGGTTGATCAGGGAGAGTCCCCTGTCGTACAGCTCGCGATCGCTGACCAGCATGCCGATGGTCCCCTCCGGGGAGGTGAGCTTGCGGTTCAGTTCGCGCACGTCGCCGGCGGCCTGCACGCTGGTGTCGGCCAAGAGCACCAGCTTGGCGTAGAGGGTTTCATCGTGGATCAGCTTGTTCAGGGTCCCCTCGGATTTCTGGATGTCCTGCAGGGTCTGGTCGGCGCGGTTCAGGATGCTGACCAGACGGTTGTACGGTTCAGGGTCTCGGTTGAGTCTGCCCAGGGTTCCCTGGCCCCGGTTGATGGTGATGGTCAGCTCGCTCAGTTCGCTGGTCAGCTTGACGATGTTGGAGTACAGGGCCGGGTCGTTGGCCAGTTTGCCCAAGGTTCCCTTGCCCTGGGTGATGCTGTCCACGATCGTGTTCACCCGGTCGAAGGTGGTTCCCGCCTTCTGCACCACGTCGTCCAGCTTTGCCGTGGGGGCGCCGCGCAAGATTTGCGGCGGGGTGGTGGAGTAGAAGCGGGAAGGGATGATGTCAACATACTTCTCCCCCATCAGGCCCCGGGTCTTGATGGTGATCCTGGAGTCGGGGCCGATCTTGCGCAGTGCCTCGTGTTCGGCCTCGATGAAGATGGTCACCTCGTTGGAACGTTCCGGGTCGACGAACTCCACCGCCGTCACAACCCCCACATCCACCCCGGCCAGCCAGACCGGCGCACCGTCCTTGAGTCCGGCCACGTCCTCCATCATTACCTTGAGCTTTCCCTTGGGGGTGAACATCTTGGTCTTCTGCCCCATCAGCAGCACGCCGCCTGCGATGAACAGCAGCGCCAGGAAGATGAAGACGCCGGCGCGCACCTGTGCCCAGCCTATTCTGTTGCTTCGTTCCATATCATATCCCGTACTTCTTTTGTGTCATGCGAACAGCGACTGCTCGGTGGGCTCCAGGAATTCCCGCACCTCCGCGATGTCGCAGGCCCGTATCTCGGCCTCGCTCCCCTCGAACAGCATGCGCGCCTGGTGCAGGAAGGTGAAGCGGTCCGAGGTGGCGAAGGCGGTGGCCAGGTCGTGGGTGACCATCAGGGTGGTCTTGCCCTCGGCCTGCAAGCGCTGCATCAGGTTGCGGATGTTGTAGACCCCGATGGGGTCCAGCCCGGTGGTCGGCTCGTCGAAGAAGATGTATTCCGGGTCGGCGGCCAGGGCCCGGGCGATGGCCACCCGCTTCTTCATGCCGCCGGAGAGTTCCGCCGGATACAGGTTCAGGGCCTGCTCCACTCCCACGAAGCTGAGCTTTTCCACCACGACCCGCTCGATCTCCGCCATGCTCAGGCGTCCCTCCTCCAGCAGGCGGTAGCCCACGTTCTCCCCCACGGTCATGGAATCGAACAGCGCGCCCCCCTGGAAGACGATGGCGATGCATTTGCGCAGCTCCATGTAGCTTGATTCGGGGAGGCCGGTGATGCACTGATCGCCGATGAAGACCCTGCCCGCGGTGGGCTTCAGAAGCCCCAACAGCAGTTTGAGGATGGTGGTCTTGCCGGCGCCGCTGATCCCCAGGATGGTGCGGTTGACCCCCCGTTCCAGCCGGAAGTCGAAATCCTCCAGGATCGTGCGTCCCCCCACGGAGTAGCAGAGCTTTTCCATGCGGATGGAGTCGGCGCAGCTCATGGGAGTGAGGTTCCCCCCATGGCCAGGATGATCTCCCCCTGCTCCGGCGTCACCGGCTGGATGGAGAGGCGGCTCCTGTTGACCAGCGGCATGGCCTCCAGGAGCGGATTGGCCTTTATCTGCTCCAGGCTGACCTGCCGCGTCATCTCCTTGAGATAGCGGACATCCACCATGTACCAGATGGGATTGGCTGGAGATGATTTGGGGTCGAAGTGCTCTCCCTCGGGGTCCAGGGCGGTTGTGTCCGGGTATCCCTCCCGCACCACGGTGGCCAGACCCACGATGGCCGGTTGCGGGATATTGCTGTGGTAGAACAACACCAGGTCGCCGACTTTGACGGTGTCGCGCAGGTAGTTGCGGGCCTGGAAGTTGCGCACCCCGTCCCAGGGCTCGGTCATGTTCGGGCGGTTTTTCAGGTTGTCGAACGAAAAACAGCCCGGTTCGGTTTTAAACAGCCAGTAGTTCATCTGCTCCCCGTTACTGCTCGTAATGCGTCCCCATGCCTTTGTTCATCCCCCTTCAAGGGGGAGGAATTTCTGCCCGCCGCATCAGCGCGACATCAGCGCGAATACACCCCAGCCCAGGTATTCTCTCGTGTAAGTGGCATGGCGCACGGGTTCCGAGGTCAATTGGGCTCGAACCTCACTGAACAATTCGTCGCCGGGATTGGCTGCAAGCCATCGGCGCATGGTGAGCCATTTGGCCGCTTCGTATCTGTCCCAGCCGTCCTGGTCGGCCAGAACCATTTCAACCACGTCGCAGCCGAGGCGTCCGAAGGACGCGATAAGTTCCGGCAGCGTGAGAAAGTCGGAGATCGAGGTGGCGAGGCACCCCCTGGCAACCTCTTCCGTCGGCGGTACCTGCCGCCAGTAGGGCTCGCCGATGAGGATGATCCCTCCGCTCTCCAGGCTCCGCGCCAGAAGCTCGATGGTTCCGGCGACTCCCCCGCCGATCCAGGTGGCGCCGACACAGGCTGCCACACCGACCTTGTCGTCCGAGACGTAGCCTGCGGCATCATCATGGATGAACCTGACCTGATGGGCAACGCCGAGTTCTTCAGCGCGGAGCTTCGCCTGCTCGGTGAACAACGGGCTCATGTCGATGCCGGTGCCGATGATGCCGTAATCGCGCGCCCAGGTGCAGAGCATCTCCCCCGAACCGCTGCCGAGGTCGAGCACCTGGGTCCCTGTTTCCAGACGCAGCGCCTCGCCGAGGGTGGCGAGCTTTTCGGATGTGAACGGGTTATGGATGCGGTGAGCGCTTTCGGTGATGGTAAAGATCCGTGGGATGTCCATTTCGGGAAATCTCCTTAGGGGTGTTAATGGATTCAGTCACGCTCCAACGTTAGAGAGTACAGCGGCCAAGACCGCTGTTACGCTTGGTTGGCGCATCATCCTTCCGTTTAAGCCTTGGCTCTGCCAGAGGCTTACTCCATGGTCTTTGCAATGGCGGACTACGTATTATGAAATCGATTTTCCTGGACCGCAAGAACCTGGAAATTGCCAACCCATATGAGTAACTGAATCGACAACGGCGCAAACCAAGCCAACAGTATGCCTCTGAACTTGATTTAAGAAGTTAATATCGACAGCAGTTTTAAAGACTTTCTTTTGACAATTTACGAAGAAAGGAATTGACGCACCAGCAGCGTCTGGCGAGCGCCATGAACCATGACAGAGGACGTTTCGAATTTTTGAAACCTCATGTAGATCATGAAGCAATTCGTCAAGGTTGGAGATTGTTGTTGAAGGATGCTCTCGCACGGCCTTGTCGTAGCTTTTGATTAAATTGCCAAGTTGATCAGTAAAAGCATGTTCAAGTGTTGGAAACCACTTAGCATAAGCTTCTTCGATTTCGTCTTCTCGGTATGGCTTAGTTGCGGTAAACGAAAAAATCGCCTTACCCAGTATCTCTTCTAGAAACCCAAACGTGGCAACGGTTCGGCCAAGGGCTTCCCAGAACTTTGCCTCATGCAAATGAGTTGGATATAGCTCGGGCAAACCACCCTGATCAACAACGTATCTCTTTTCCGCCTCATCGCTCATATGTGTTTTCACCTGTTTTCGACGACCAACGGGCATGGCTTTGACCTGCCTTATTTTCGGGTAGGTCGGGAAAGCGGCGGGGTCAGGCATTGAAGGCTTGAACTTACGAATCACTTTCAAATCTTCAATGCTTGCCCGTACTTTGTTTCTCCATTTAACCCTGCCGATACTTCAGCTATACCCCTTAGGCCCCTCCCTCACCACGTTCAGTTCCGCCAGATCCCGCTCGAATATCTCGCACAGGTTGAGCTGTACCCCTGGCAGGGATACAAGCGGTAGTTCCCCGTGCCACGGGAAAACATCCGCCCGGCCGTACCTCCCCTCCACCAGGCGGTAACGCTCCACCAGATCGCCCATCGGGTCAACCAGCAGATATTCCGGAACACCGAAACGCTCGTACAGCTCCAGCTTCAGCTTCCTGTCCATGAAGGTGCTGGAAGGGGAGAGTACCTCCATGACCAGGTCCGGCGCGCCCTGGATGTTGGCGTCGGTGATCCTGTTGTTGTCGCAGACCACCAGCACATCGGGCTGAACGATGTTGTAGTCGTCAAAAACCACATCGGTGGGGGCGATGAAAGAGATGCATGATCTGCCTTTCAACTTCTCCCGAATCACAGCATACAGGTTGCCGGTCACCCTCTGGTGCCTGATGTTCGGGGCTGCCGACATGCGGAAAGCCTGACCGTCAATGAGCTGCCAGCGCTCCTCCTCCGGCCACTGCTTGTACTCGTTCCACGAAAAGCGCTGCGTTTTTTCCTCCGCGGGAAGGGTCATGGTCTCAAGCCTCCTTGTAATCCGGGAAAAACGGTTACCTGAACGCCACGAAGATCTTGGAGATGAAGAAGTCTGACACCAGGATGGTGACCGATGAGAGCACCACCGCCTGCTTGGCCGCCGCCCCCACACCCTCGGCGCCGCCGCGGGTGTTCAGGCCGACATAGCAGCCGGTGACGGCGATGATCAGCCCGAAGAAGAGCGGTTTGACCAGCCCCTCGATCAGGTCCTGGAAGACCATGAACTGGGAGAGGCCGCTCACGTACATGATCGGGTTGATGCCGTACCCGGCCGACATGACGTATCCCCCCACCAGCGAGATAACATCCGTGGCCACCGTCAAAAGCGGCATGGCCAGCAGCATGGCCTTCAGGCGCGGGGTTGCCAGGCGCTGGATGATGTCGGTCCCCTCCACCCGCATGGCATCCACCTGTTCGGTGACAACCATGGTACCCAGTTCGGCGGTGATGGCCGACCCGCCCCTGCCGGCCACCATCAGCGATGCCAGCACCGGCCCCAGTTCCTTGATCATGGTGGCCGCAACCATGCCGCCCACATAGCTGGTGGCGGCGAACGGTTTGAGCTGGATCAGGGCCTGCAGCGCCATGACCATGCCGGAGAAAAGGCCGGTCAAAAGGCAGATGAACAGGGAGGCGAAGCCCAGTTTGTCGAACTGCACCACGAATTCACGGTAGTAGGAGGGGCGCCGGAAGATGCGTGCCAGCATCCCCCCTCCCAGGCTGAAATAGCTCTGCAATCCGTGGAAGAAGCGGATCAGCACCCTGTCGACGACGATGATGTTCATGGATCAGAGCGCGGCTTCCAGTGCCTCGCGCGCCTCGTTGATGAAGATGAATTCCAGATCGTTGCGCACGTTGTCCGGGATGTCTTCCAGGTCGTCGCGGTTGCGCTCCGGCGCCACGATCTTCCTGACCCCGGCCCGGTGGGCCGCCAGCACCTTCTCCTTCAACCCGCCGATGGCCAGGACACGGCCGGTGAGGGTGATCTCGCCGGTCATGGCCACGTCGCGCCTGGCCGGCTTTCCGGTCAAAAGCGACACCAGTGCCGTGACGATGGTCACCCCGGCAGAGGGGCCGTCCTTGGGGATGGCACCGGAGGGGACATGGACGTGGATGCCCCGGTTCTCGAAGGCGGATGGCTCGATGCCGAAATCGACCGCATGGGCCTCGATGTAGGAGAGGGCCGCCCGGGCAGACTCCTTCATCACGTCTCCCAGGGAGCCGGTCAGGATCAGCTCCGCCTTGCCCGGCATGCTGGTGACCTCCACAAAGAGGATGTCGCCGCCGGACTCGGTCCAGGCCATGCCGGTGACCACGCCGATGCGGTCGTTCTCGGCAGCCACTTCATTGTGGAACTTGCGCGGCCCCAGCAGTTCCGCCACCACCTCGGGGGTTATGGGGGTGCGCAGCGGCTTCTTCTGGGTGATCTCCTTGGCCACCTTGCGGCAGATGGTGGCGATGGTGCGCTGCATGTTGCGCACTCCCGCCTCCCTGGTGTAGTCGGAGACGATCTTGACGATGGCGTTGTCCAGGAACTCTGGCTGCATCTCCTTCAGCCCGTTCTCTTCGATCTCGCGCCTGACGATGAAGTTGCGGGCGATGTGCAGCTTCTCCTCGGTGCTGTACCCGGCCAGGCGGATGACTTCCATCCTGTCCTTGAGCGGGCCGGGGATCGGGTCCAGCTGGTTGGCGGTGGTGATGAACATGACCTTGGACAGGTCGAAGGGGACGTCCAGGTAGTGGTCCTGGAAAGAGAAGTTCTGCTCCGGGTCCAGCACCTCAAGGAGCGCCGAGGCCGGGTCGCCGCGGAAGTCCTGGCCCAGCTTGTCGATCTCGTCCAGCATGAACACCGGGTTGTTGCTGCCGCAGCGGAAGATCTCCTTGATGATCCGGCCGGGGAGCGCGCCGATGTAGGTGCGGCGGTGGCCGCGGATCTCGGCCTCGTCCCGCATGCCGCCCAGGGAGATGCGCACGAACTTTCTGCCCAGGGAGCGGGCGATGGACTTGCCCAGGCTGGTCTTGCCCACGCCCGGCGGGCCGACGAAGCAGAGCACCGGCCCCTTCATGTCGTCCTTCAGCGAGCGTACCGCCAGGAACTCCAGGATGCGCTCCTTGATCTTCTTCAGGTCGTAGTGGTCCTCGTTGAGGATCTCCTCGGCCCTGATGATGTCCAGACTGTCAATGGTGGAGCTGTTCCAGGGCATGCCGGCCAGGTAGTCCAGGTAGGTGCGCGACACGGTGTACTCGGGGGAGGCCTGGTTGATGCGCTCCAGCCGTTTCAGCTCCTTGACGGCTATCTTGTGCACATCCTCGGGAAGGCCGGCCTCTTCGATGCGTTTGCGTAGGTCGTTCATATCCGCGGTGCGGGCATCCTCCTCGCCCAGTTCGTCCTGGATATGCTTCATCTGCTCGCGCAGGATGTATTCCTTCTGGTTCTTGCCGACCTTGCGGTTGACCTCGGTGTTGATCTCGCTCTTGACCTGCAGGCGCTGGACCTCGTTGGTCAGGTAGACGTAGACCTTCTTGAGTCGCTCCAGGGGATCGGTGGTTTCCAGCAGCTCCTGGAGCCCCTCCAGCGGCAGGTTGACGTACAGTGCCACCAGGTCCGAGAGGCGGGCCGGGTTGTCGATGTAATCGATCATCTTCATCACGTCGTCGGGCAGCGGCTTGCCGTGGGAGAGGGAGATCTTCAAGAGGGCGTTCAGGCTTTGCACCAGGGCGTCGGAGACCATGCCCTTTTCGACGAATTCCCGCACCAATTCGCAGTGGGCCTGGGGAACCGTCCCGGAGGTGTCCAGTTCCAGGATCCGCAGCCTGTTCAGCCCCTCCATGGTTACCTTGAACTTGGTGTCGCCGATCTTGGTGATCTTGGTGATCCGGCAGAGGGTGCCGATGGAACGGTAATCGAGTGTCTGGCCGTTGCCTGTGGCATCGCCGTTGCGCAGGACGACCGCCACCAGGTTCTCCTGGGTGCTGGCCATGGAGAAGGTCAGCATGTCACGCTCGTCCACGAAGAGCGGGAAGATCATGTAGGGGAAGGGGACGATTTCTTTCTGCAGGAAAACGGGGAGCTTTTCGGGTAGTTCCATGTCGGTGTAGGGCATAGGGGGTCCTGGTGTGCGTATGTAATGTTTTGATTGATTGTTATGCGGTGTACCGGTTTGTCGGGGGCGATTATGACGCTGGTTCCCGTCAGTATGCGGGAGCCTGGACTGACCGTGGGGGATACACGCCTGTCGTCTCGGGTATGCATTCTTCGGGCCGAGCGCGCCGGTCGCAAAACTCTAGCATGTTTTTGGCCACAATTCAAAAGAGTAAACGATTACAGGGGACGTCCCTCTCTGACCTGGCTCCTGACCAGTCGCACCGGAGCCTGCGAACCGGCCAGGTCGCGGTAGAGCAGGGTCAGGAAGCGCACCGTGACCAGGCGGTGGATCAGCGCCTGGGTCAGGCGGTAGAGCCAGAAGCGCACAGGGGAAGGGGAGGGGCCGCCCAGGATCAGCGGACAGAAGTCGCACAGGAGCAGGGAGACCCTGATCCCCTCGGGGGTGTCTTCCACACCGAAGCGCAGTTCGCCCCGGTGGCACTGGTGGGGCTGGACCAGTACGCCGCCGCGGATGCGCAGCATCGACAGCCCCTCGTGGGAGTCATCCTGAGGGAGGAAGCTGATCAGGCTGATGGCGCTGTTGAGCAGGCGGAATTCCACTCCTGCCGGCGTGGTTGTCGGCCGGATCAGGGTCAGGGTGCAGGAGCGGATGTATTCCAGGTAGCGCTGCTGGATGGTCCGGGGGGTGAGGCCGCGGGCGATGTCAGGGGAAAAGACGCTCCACTGGATGGAGAAGACTGAGGAGTCTTCCTCCAGCACCTGCTGGCAGGCGATCGTCTGTGGCCGGGAGCGGAACATGGTCTATCTGGTCAGCCGCTGGATCAGCGCCGTGTGCCGGGGATAGCGGCCTGACAGCTCCTGCCGATCGGCCATCTGGAAGTCGGCGAAGTCAAATCCGGGCGCCACGGTGCATCCCACCAGGGAGAAGTCGCCCAGGGTCTCTGCGCCGAACCAGCAACCTGCCGGGACAACGGCCTGGAAAAGCTCCCCCTTTTCCGCATCGCGGCCGAGCAGAATCCGGCGTTGTTCCCCCTCGGGGGTGATCATGTGCACCCAGAGCGCGGCTCCCTCATGGAAATGCCAGATCTCGTCGGACTGGATGCGGTGCAGGGCCGATATCTCCCCCCGCTGCAGCAGGAACAGAATGGCGGTGGCGAAGCAGCGTGCCCCCCCGAAGCGCTCCGGCAGGGCAGGGGCGGGGATGGTTTCGGCCGAGCGGTAGGTCTCCCGGAACCAGCCCCCTTCCGGGTGGCGGGTAAGAGCGAGGGTTTCGATCCAGAACGGGGCGTCATGGTGTGAATTGTGTGGGCTCATGGGGACTTCCATCTCCCTGATTGTTCTCTGTGGACCTGAAAGAATGGACGCTACAGCAGTTGTATCTCCAGCGCCCGCATGATCAGCATCTCCTGGCGGAAGCGTCTGGCCAGTTCCTTCCGGTAGGTCTGCCACCACTCCCGCTCCAGGGTGTCGCTCATGATCTCGTAGATCACGATCTCGTCGCGGATGGTCTGAGAGGGGGTCTCCCGCCAGAGCCCCTCGGCCGGCGAGCGGAGGTAGGCGGTGATGCCACCGAAACGCTCGGTCAGTTCGTCCCGCACACGGCTGTAGTCCCGTTGGGGAAAGGGGTTGCCGCCGTTGTCGTACAACGGCAGGAGGATCTGGATCAGGTGCATTGATGCTGCCCCTTGAAAACTCTCTGCGGACACCAGCCGCAGCCGGATGAAAGGTACAACTCGAAGCGGAGTTGGAGCATTTTTGGCAACTGACGCGAATACGGCAATCTGTTTTGTGCCGGCTACCGTTACGGCAGCGCCCTTGATTCCAGGAACGCGGTCAGTTCCGGGAGCGCGTCGAAGACCATGTCCGGTGCCGCTTCCTCGATCTCTTCGCGGCTGCCATAGCCGTAGGTGACCGCTGCCGTCAGTATACCATTACCCCTGCCGCCCAATATGTCGTGGCAGCGGTCGCCGACCATCAGCGTCGTTCTCGGGTCTAGATTCTCGGTGTGGAGGATATGGGCGATCAATTCCCCCTTGTTTGTGAAGCGGCCGTCCAGTTCGCTGCCGTGCACGCCATGGAAGAATTGGGTGAGGTCGAAGTGGTCGAGAATCGGCACGGCGAAGACCCTGGGTTTGGCTGTGGCCAGAAAGATGCGCAGTCCCGCGTCCCTGGCTTTCTCCAGGGCGGGGATGCTCTCCGGGTAGAGTTCGTTCTCATACATGCCGGTGTGAGAGTAACGTTCCCGGTAAAGGGCCAGGGCCTGGTCAAGGAGCGCGTCGTCGCTGGTGTTCATCAGGCGCGAGAAGGAGTCCCTGAGGGGCGGGCCGATGCACCAGGTGAGATGGTCTTCGTGCGGCGGGGTCAGGCCGAGCCTTTCCAGGGAAAACCGGATGCAGCCGGTTATCCCGGCCTTCGGGTCGGTGAGTGTTCCGTCGAGGTCGAAGAGGATGGTGGTGATGGTCATGTTCTCTGTTCCAAATCCAGGGAGTACAAAGGGGGCAGGTGGGCATTTGTCAGCGAATGTCCAAATGTCCAAATGTCCAGTCTGACCCGCAGATGCTCCTCTACATATTTGTTTTCTTTGCTGCCTCATCTTCAAGCATCTGAGTCATTGACACGGCATGGCTGTTCTCTGCTGTCTTCCGCCCCTGTGGGACGCTCAAGCCATAGCATACTTTCGATGCTTGGCATAGCCTCATGTAGTTGCCCCATCATCTGCCCGATTTTATATTGCATTCACGCCTCCCCTATGGCACGTTTCCCCCACTTCCGGAGGAACCGCCCGTGCCCTACACACCCCGCCTGTTCGCCATCGGTGACATCAACGCCTTCTTCGGCCTGATGCTGGACAATCTCAGCGACCTGGTGATCATGGCGGCCATCCTTACCGGCGTCTTCGGCATGCCACGCGACCTGGTGCTGGGCAGGATGCTGCCGGGAAGCGCCATGGGGGTGCTGGCCGGGGACCTGCTCTACTCCTGGATGGCCTGGCGCCTGGCCAAGCGCAGCGGGCGAGACGACGTGACCGCCATGCCCCTGGGGCTGGATACCCCCTCTTCCTTCGGCATGGCCTTCGGCGTCATCGGCCCCTGCTACCTGGCCACGAAGGATCCCCTCCTGACCTGGCAGGTAGGCATGGCGGTGATCGTCATGATGGGGCTCTTCAAGATAGTTGCCTCCTTCTTTGGACCTCTCCTGCGGCGATTGATCCCCCGGGCCGGCCTGCTGGGGAGCATCGCTGCGGTGGCGCTTTTGCTCATCGCCTACCTGCCGTTCCTCAAGCTGTTCGCCTCGCCGGTGGTCGGCTTCCTCTCACTGGGGATCGTCTTCATCTCGCTTTTGGCCCGCTTCAGGCTGCCCCTGCGCCTGCCCGGCGCCCTGGCCGGCATCCTCTGCGGCGTTGTCGCCCACTACCTGCTGGGCGCCTTCGGCCTGCTTCCCCACGGGATGGAGGCTCTGCCTCCCCCGCCGGAACTGGCCTTCCACCTGCCGCTCCCCACGTTTGAATTCCTGGCCGGCATGACCCGCGGACTGACCTACCTGCCGCTGGCTATCCCCTTTGCCCTGGCCACGGTGGTGGGCGGGGTGGATGTGACCGAGAGCGCGGCGGTGGCCGGCGACGACTACAACACCCGCGACATCCTGCTGGTGGAGGGATTCGCCACCCTTGTGGCCGGCATGTGCGGCGGGGTGATCCAGTCCTGCCCTTACATCGGCCACCCGGCCTACAAGGAGATGGGGGGACGGGCCGGCTACACCATTGCCACGGCGCTCTTCATCGGCCTGGGGGCGGTGTGCGGCTACCTCTCCTTCTTCGTGGGGCTCCTTCCCGAGGCTGCCGTGGCGCCGATCCTGATCTTCATCGGCATCGAGATCATGGCCCAGGCCTTCGAGGCCACGCCGCGCCAGCATTTCCGGGCCGTTGCCATCTCCTTCATCCCGGTGGTGGCCTGCCTGGTCTCCATCCAGTTCAACCAGCTCTTGTCCGGATTGGGGAAGAGCGTCTCCGATTTGTCCGGCGAGCTGCTGGTCAGCTACACCGCCACCACGGTCCTGGGCAACGGCTTCATCGTCACCTCGCTCTTGTGGGGGGCGGCCTTCGCCCATGTGCTGGACCATTGTCCCGGCCGGGCGGCCGGGTATCTGCTGGTCTGCGCCCTGCTTACCCTGTGTGGCGCCATCCATTCGCCGCTCCCCAGCGGCGCGCTCTTCTCGCCGCTGCAGCCGCCATCGCCCCTGGTCTGGCATCTGGCAGCCGGGTACCTCCTCATGGCCCTGACCTTTGCCCTCCTGGATGCAGGCAGGGGCAGGCAAAAAGCATGGCAGGCCGGTCGCGGGTAACGCATCGGAATAGCGTCAGAAGTCCGTCTGCTCATGGGTGCCTGTCCGGTATGCCGGATTCATCCGTATCCTTGTCATCCCTTGGGGGTATGGCACACTTGTCTTCTATGAAAAAAACAACGGGGAAAATTCTGGTTACCGGCGCGACCGGCTTCATCGGCAGGCGGCTGACAGTGGCGCTGGTGCGACAGGGGTACAGCGTGCGCTGCATGCTGCGCAGGGATGCTCCAGACCTTCCCCGGGAGGCGGAGCAGGTGCGGGGCGACATGCTGGAGCCTATGACCCTTGACGCCGCCCTGGCGGGAATCGACACCGCCTATTACCTGGTGCACTCCATGACCGCCGGCAGGAGCGGCTTCGAACAGCGCGATCGCACGGCGGCCGAAAATTTCGTGGAAGCGGCCAGTCGGGCCGGGGTGCGGCGGGTGATCTACCTGGGAGGGTTGGGCGAGACCGGTGACGAGCTGTCCGAACACCTGAGGAGCCGCCTGGAGGTGGCCCGGATCCTGGCCAAGGGAACGTTTGCCACCACCTTTCTCAGGGCAGCGGTGATCATCGGCGCCTCCGGTGCATCCTTCGAGATGGTGCATTATCTGGTGAAGCGCCTGCCGGTGATGATCACGCCGCGCTGGGTGACGACCCGCTGCCAGCCCATCGCCGTGGACGACGTGATCGCCTATCTCACCGGCTGCCTGGAGGACGAACGGACCGCCGGCAAGACCTTTGACATCGGCGGTCCGGAGGTGCTGACCTACCGGGAGATGATGGAGCGCTTCGCCCGCATCCTGGGGAAGCGGCTGTACATCCTGGCGGTGCCGGTGCTGACCCCCAAGCTGTCGTCCTACTGGGTCGCCCTGATAACCCCGGTGCCGCCGTCGGTCTCCATGCCGCTCATCGAGGGGTTGAAGAACGAGGTCGTTTGCCGCGAGAACGCAATCCGCCAGATTCTGGCGATCCCGCTCACCACCTATGACAAGGCTGTGGCCAGGGCGCTGGCGGAGTTGAAGTCGTAGGGGCGCAACATTCGGTTTCACGTCCCTTCCCTTTCAGGGGGAGGGGGCTGTTTCGGTTACACGGTTTTTCTCACCACCGCCCGCCGCTGATGGCGGGCTGATTCAACTGCTCACAAGGAGGCATCTGACATGAAAAAGATTGGCGTTATCCTTTCCGGCTGCGGCGTACGCGACGGCAGCGAGATCCACGAGGCGGTCCTGACCCTGCTGGCCATAGACAGGTGCGGTGCCGAGGCGGTCTGCATGGCACCCAACGTGGAGTTCCCCGAGACCGATCACCTGACCATGCAGGAGACCGGCGCCATGCGCAACGTGCTGGTGGAGTCGGCACGCATCGCCCGCGGCAACATCCGCGACATCAAGGATGTCAAGGCGACCGACCTGGATGCGGTGATCCTGCCGGGCGGATTCGGGGCGGCCAAGAACCTGTGCGACTTTGCCGTCAAGGGGGCCGCCGCGACGGTAAACCCCCAGGTTGCCCGCCTGCTGAAGGAGATGGCGGCTGCCAGAAAGCCCATCGGCGCCATCTGTATCGCCCCGGTGGTGATCGCGGCCGTCCTGGGCAAGGAGCTGGCCCCCAGCGTCACCATCGGCAACGACGCCGGAACCGCAGCCGAGATAAGCAAGACCGGGGCCGTGCACCAGGAGTGCCCGGTGACCGGCGTCATCGTCGACTGCGAGAAGATGATCGTCACCACCCCGGCCTACATGCTGGCCAACCGCATCTCCCAGGTGCACGAGGGTATCGGCAAGTGTGTGAACGATATCGTCAACATGATCTCCTAGAACAGCGGAGGAAGGGGCCGCCAGACCGTGGCGGCCCTGCTCACGGGAACAGCCATTGACTACGTTCGCCCTGCTCATTCTCTTCGTTGTCGAGACCGCCTTTGCCTACTGGTTGCGCCACATCAACCTGGAGCATCTCAAGCGCCACGGCATGGCCGTTCCCCCTGGGTTCGAGGGGGCCATCGACGAAGAGAAACTCCGCTCCAGCACTTCCTACACCCTTGACTCCAGCCGCCTGGGGCTGTGGGAGTCGCTCTTCAACAACCTGCTGCTGATCCTCTTCCTGTTCGGCGGCCTGCTGACGCTGCTGGATGGTTTCGTGGCCGGCCTGACCCCCCTGCTCATGACCCACGGCATTTTCTTTTTCGTGGCCATGGTATGGGGACAGGCGGTGCTGGACATCCCCTTCGACCTCTACGGAACCTTCCGCATCGAGGCCCGCTACGGTTTCAACACCACCACCCCGCGGCTCTGGCTGGTGGATTTCCTCAAGTCCCAGGCCATCGGCACGCTGCTGCTGGTGTTTCTGCTGGGTGCTGTCTTCTGGCTGATCCAGTGGAGCCCCGGCCGCTGGTGGGTATGGGTCTGGGGTTTCATGGCCGTTTTCAGCCTGTTCATGATGCTCATCTCCCCCTATGTGGTCGAACCGCTGTTCAATACGTTCGAGCCGGTAACGGAAGAGGGGCTGGAGGACGAGATCCGCAGCCTGATGGAGAAGGCGGGGCTGAAGGTGGGGCGGGTGATGCAGATGGATGCCTCGAAACGTAGCAGGCACTCCAACGCCTATTTCACCGGCATCGGTAAGGTGAAGCGCATCGTGCTCTACGACACCCTGATCCGGCAGATGAGTCATGGCGAGATCGTGGCGGTCCTGGCCCACGAGATCGGCCACTGGAAGAAGGGGCATGTGTGGAAGCGCCTGCTCTGGGCGGAACTGATGGCGCTGGCCGGATCATGGCTCTTCTTTCAGCTGCTGAACTGGCCGGGATTGCCCGGTCTGCTGGGGTTGCCCCTATCCATTTCGCTGCCGGCCAGAATGGTCGTGGTCGGCTTCCTGGCGTCGCTGGCGCTGTTCCCGTTTGAGCCTCTCAGCGCCTGGTATTCGCGCCGACACGAACGGGAGGCGGACCGCTTTGCCGCCGATCTGACCGGAAAGCCGCACGACCTGGCCTCGGCCATGGTCAAGCTGTCGGTGGAGAATCTCTCCAACCTGTTCCCCCACCCCCTGTATGCCTGGTTTTACTACTCCCATCCACCGGCAGTGGAGCGAGTGCGGACGCTGCGGGAGATGACGGAATCCTCTCGGCGCCAGTCCTGAACGGACGCCAGCCACGGTCCTCGGCTTTCCGGGGGGCTCCCCCGGGTCTGTGCCGGGATTATATCCGTTGACATAACCGTGGAGTTTGGCTAATCTTTCAGCTGGTTTAAGCTGCGCCACTTCCCCATTCCGGTCCCGAGAACATGAAGCTTTTTCTACGAACCGTACTCCGCATCGTCATCTGCTCCCTGATGGTTTCCGCTCTTGCCGGCTGTTCCGGCGATGGTGACGGGCCGCTCTTCTATGAGTCCAAGCGCAAGGGGGGGGAGGCCGAGGCCCCGGTCAAGGATGTGCCGGCAGATATGCTGGCCACCCAGAAGGCCTTCAGTCAGGTCGCGAAGAAGGTCACTCCCTGCGTCGTCAACGTCTCCACCGTCGGCAAGAAGATGGCTGTCCAGCCTTTCTTCCAGATGTCGCCTCTGTTCGAGGACTTCTTCGGCGGCCCCCAGTACCGTCAGAACAAGAGCCTCGGTTCTGGTTTCATCATCAGCAGGGATGGCTACATCGTCACCAATGAGCATGTGGTGCGCGACGCCGAGAGCATCCAGGTGAAGCTCTCCAACGACAAGGTCTACGACGCCAGGGTAGTGGGCAGCGACCAGAAGACCGACATTGCCGTGATCAAGATCAATGCCGGCGATCTTCCCGTTGCCGTGCTGGGTGATTCCGACAAGCTGGAGGTGGGGCAGTGGGCCGTTGCCATCGGCAACCCCTTTGGCCTGGACCGCACCATGACCGTCGGCGTCATCTCCGCCACCGGACGCTCCAACGTGGGTATCGAGACCTACGAGAATTTCATCCAGACCGACGCCTCCATTAACCCGGGCAACTCGGGGGGGCCGCTCTTGAACGTCCATGGCGAGGTGATCGGCATCAATACCGCCATCGTGGCCGCCGGACAGGGGATCGGTTTCGCCATACCGGTGGCCATGGCCAAGCCGATCTTCACCCAGTTGATCAACAAGGGGAGTGTCAGCCGGGGGTGGATGGGGGTGACCATCCAGCCGGTCACCGAAGAGTTGGGGCGGTCCTTCGGATTGCACCAGGCCAAGGGCGCTCTGATCAGCGGGGTCGTGGCGGGCAGCCCAGCCGACAAGGGGGGGCTGCGCCAGGGGGACATCATCACCGCCTTTAACGGCACCGAGGTCAAGGACCCCGCCCAGCTTCAGCGCCTGGTGGCCGAGGCGGGCATCGGCAGGCCGGTCAGGGTTACCCTGTTCCGCAACGGCAGGTCGCTGGAGCTGAGCATGACGCTCGTGGCGGCCGAGTCGGCAGCCCAGGCCAGGAGAGGCGCTGGCGGCGAGCGGCACCAGGTCCAGGCCGATCCGCTGGGGCTGGTGGTGGAGGATATGGATGGCGCAGGCGTGGTGGTGGCCGATGTGATCAATGGCGGTAGTGCCGCCGATGTGGGCATCCGCCCCGGAGACCTGATCGTCTCCATCAACCGCAAACGGATTGCCACTACAGCCGAGTACCAGAAGGCGATTCGCCAGGCCCAGGGGGGGACCCTGATCATTCTTGTCCGTCGGGGCGATTCAAGCATCTATTTCGCCCTGAAGAGCAGATAGTGCAAGCAGCCGTGCATCACTAATTTCGCACAAGGAAAGAGCAGCCATGAACTTGATCGACAATCCTGAACAGGCCAAGCGCCTTGCGAGAGCCATCATCTCCGATGTTGCCATCTACAACAAGGAGAAGGTGGAGAGCGGCATCAAGAACGACGATATTTTTGAAACGCTTCAGGAACAGCTGGAGGAGGGACGACAGCACTTCTTCTCGCGGGTTTCTTCCGACCTGAAGCCGGAGCAGATCTTTGATCTGGCGGTGGTGGACGTGCTGATCAAGCGGGCCGGCAAGATCGAATCGTCCATCTGGTAGCCGGGGCAACGATTCCCGCGGCACATGGATAGGGGCGCACCTCTGCGTGGGGTGCGCCTTTTCTGTTCAACACCAGGTGGGGGGCTCCTCTTCCGTGGTGTCCGGAATGGCAGGTGCGGCAGGCGAAAAAACACTCCCCTCCAGGCGGGGGCAAACGTGTTTCTCCCTTTTTCCGCCAGATGTGACAGTTTTTTCCTTGTAGCGCGATGCGTGCCTCCACTGCCCGGGGGGCGTATCGTGCTGATTCGAGACAGAGAGGATGGATGTAATGAACCTGGTATTCCCCGTGGATTCCGAGCCGGTCAGGCTAGACCTGTTTCTCAGTAGCCAGTTGGCCAGCGAGACCCGCTCCACCATTCAGCGCCTGATCGAATCCGGCAACATCATGGTTGACGGCAGAGAGGTGCGCCCCTCGCTCAAGCTCAAGGGGGGCGAATCCATCTCGATACAGCTGCCGGAACCGGTTGCTGCCAGGCCGCTGCCCGAATCCATACCGCTGGAAGTGCTCTACGAGGACGGGGATCTGATCGTGATCAACAAGCCGGCCGGCATGGTGGTGCATCCGGGGCCGGGCAACAGCTCCGGCACGCTGGTGAATGCCCTGCTGGCCCACTGCACGGATCTCTCCGGCATTGGTGGGGAACTGCGCCCCGGCATCGTGCACCGTCTGGACAAGGGGACATCCGGGGTGATGGTGGTCGCCAAGAACGACCGCAGCCACCAGGCGCTGTCGGCCCAGTTCAGCGTGCACTCCATCAAGCGCATCTATCAGGCTTTGGTCTACGGCAGCCCGCAACAGGACTCGGGGAGGCTGGAGGGGCAGATCGGCCGCCATCCCACGGACCGGCTGCGGCGCTCGGGCCTGGCGCGGCAGGGGAAGCATGCCGTCACCCGCTGGCGGGTGCGCGGTCGCTACGGCCGAATTTGCCTGATGGAGCTGCGGCTGGAGACCGGCCGGACCCACCAGATCCGGGTGCATATGAGCGAGGCCGGCTTTCCGCTGCTGGGCGACCCGCTCTACCCCGACGGCGGGCGCTTCAACAACCTAACCGACCCCAGGTTGCGCAAACTGATCACGACCCTGGCCAGGCAGGCGCTGCATGCCCGCACCCTGGGGTTTATCCACCCTGCCAGCGGCAACTACCTGGAGTTTTCCGTTGATATGCCGGCGGACATGGCCGCCCTGCTGGAATACCTGGAGGGGTCGCCCCTGTAGCCCTTTTCGGCTTGCCCCGTGCCAGTTCCTGGCCATTGTCCCTGGCAGGCGGAGGGGGCGAAATCGTATTCTGCTTGAATTCGTCCGCCGGTCTGCGCTATTTTTCCCGGGCAACGAGTGCCGGAAGGTTCCCATGCAGGCACTGAAACAGTGCCGCGGGAACACGAGAGGATATGAACATGGAGAGAAGAGCGCCGTCATCCGGCGGCGGGAAGGGCCTGCTCAAGGTGGTCCTGCTGTGTGTCGCCACCTTGGCCGTCATATCCGCCCTGGGGGCGGGCGGGTATCTGTTTTATCTGCTTTCCCGCCTTCCCAGGGTCGACCGCCTGGCCGACTATAAACCGCCCATCGTGTCACAGGTGTTCGGCGACGATGGCAGCCTGGTGGGTGAGTTCTATCTGGAACGGCGCATCGTAGTCCCGGTGGACCGGATGCCGCGCAAGCTGATCCAGGCCTTTGTGGCCGCCGAAGATGCCAGCTTCTATTCCCACCGGGGGATCGATTACTTCGGCATCCTGCGCGCCGCGTTCAAGAACGTCCTCTCCATGCGTAAAAAGGAGGGCGCCTCCACCATCACCCAGCAGGTGACCAAGTCCATGCTGCTGACCTCCGAGAAGAAGTTCTCCCGCAAGATCAAGGAAGCCATCCTGGCCAAGCGCATGGAGGAGAAGCTCACCAAGGACGAAATCCTCTATATTTACCTCAATCAGATCTATATGGGTGCGGGGGCCTATGGCGTGCAGGCCGCGGCCGAGACCTATTTCGGAAAAGATGTTGATCATCTCAACCTGGCCGAGATGGCCATGCTGGCCGGTCTGCCCAAGTCGCCCAACGCCTATTCGCCCATCAAGCATCTGGAAAAAGCCCGGGAACGCCAAGCCTACGTCCTGGACCGGATGGTCAAAGAGGCCTACATCACGCCAGCCGAGGCGGAACATGCCCGGAACACCCCGCTCTCCATCCATCCCATGAAGAAGGTCAACAATGAACAGTCGGCCTACTTCCTGGAATACCTGCGTATCCAGCTGGAGGAACGCTATGGCGAGGACCAGCTCTACAAGGGGGGGCTGAAAATCTACACCACCATGAATGCTGCCATGCAGCGTGCCGCCTACGAGAGCCTGCGGGCCGGCCTCAAGGCGGTGGACAAACGCCAGGGGTTCCGCGGGCCGCAGAAGTATCTCCAGGCGGACGAGGTGGATGCTTTCTGCGCCAATGTGGAGGCGGGGATCGATTCGGCCGTGCTCAAGACCGGCGAGACCTACCAGGGGGTGGTGGTGGGCGTGAACCCGGCCAGGGGAGAGGCCAGGGTCAGGGTGGGGGAACGCACGGGGATTCTCAGTAGAAAGAACATGGCTTGGGCTGGCCGACTGGCTCTGGTCAACGGCTATGACCAGCCCCGCAAGGGGCGTAAATCCCTCTGTCTCGGTTCGGTGATCGATGTGGCGGTGGTTTCGCCGGAGATCGACAAGCAGGGTGCCCAGTTCAGCCTGGACCAGACTCCCGATGTGCAGGCGGCCCTGGTGGCCATTGATCCCCGCAGCGGCGGTATCAAGGCCATGGTCGGCGGCTATGACTTCAGGAAGAGCCAGTTCAACCGGGCCATGCAGTCCAGGCGTAATGCCGGTTCGGCCTTCAAGCCGATCATCTACGCTGCCGCCCTGGACAAGGGCTTTACGCCGGCCACGGTGATCGAGGACGTGGAGGTTGAATATCCGGACGGTTCCGGTGGCATCTGGAAGCCGAAGAACTACGATGGCACCTTCAGGGGGCCGGTAACCATGCGCGAGGCCCTGACCAATTCCATCAACATCGTCAGCGTCAAGATCATGGATCAGATCGGCGCCTCCTATGCCGCCGACTATGCCAGGAAGTTCGGTTTTACCAGCCCCATTTCCGCTAACCTGGCCCTGGCACTGGGAGCAGCCTCGGTCTCTCCCCTGGAGTTGACATCCGCCTACGCTGTCTTTGCCAACAAGGGGGTCTCCCTGCCCAGGTCGGTGATCACCAAGGTGACGGACAATGACGGCGTGGTGCTCCAGCAGCAGGATTCGGTTCCGGTGGCGACTCCGATCCTGTCACCCGAGAACGCCTACGTTATCACCAACCTGATGCAGAGCGTGGTGTCCAGCGGGACCGGGCACCGCGCGTCCATCGTCGGCCGGCCGGTGGCCGGTAAAACCGGCACCACCAATGACTCCAAGGATGCCTGGTTCGTCGGCTATGTCCCCCAACTGGCGGCCGGGGTCTGGGTTGGCTATGACCAGGAGCGCTCCCTGGGGGCGGGAGGGTCGGGCGGTCAGGCAGCCGCCCCCATCTGGGCGGAATTCATGCAGAAGGCGGTGTCCGAGTTGCCAGTGGAGGATTTTGAGGCTCCGGAGAATGTCACCTTCGTGCTGATAAACCCGCGCACCGGCAGGCTTGCCCGGGAGGGAACGCCGGGCGCCATCATGGAGTGCTTCGTCAAGGGCGCCGAACCGTCCAGCTATGACGGTGACTGAGGCTCCGCGTCCCCTCTGTCTGGATCCGGAGTAAGAAAGCAAAACGGGCGCCCACGAAAGGGCGCCCGTTTCTGTTCGTGGCATACCGGTCGGTGCGCGGCCGCGTCTCAGAGGCTCACATCCTCGGCCAGTCCCTCCCTGCGCTTGACCACCGATTCCACCTTGTTCCAGTCCACTAGGTCGGCGATATTCCGTCGCTCGATCAGTTGCCGTGCCAACGCATGCAACTCCACCCCCCTGCCGTAGGCATCGTGGTGCACCTCCAGAAACACTCGCCCCTCTTCGGTGACCGCCAGCTTGACCGGCTGGTAGATGATCTCGCCCGGCGTATTCACCCTGACCTCGTTGAAAAAATCCTTCATCTGCTCCGGATAAACCCTGATGCAGCCGTGGCTGGCAAAGCGGTAGATCGAGCCCGGCCTGGTGGTGCTGTGAATCAGGATGCCGGGCAGGGAGGTTTTTATGGCGTATTTTCCCAGCGGGTTGCGGGGGCCGGGGGGGACGACGGTTTTTACGTCCTTTCCCCTGGCCTCCATCTCCGAGCGGATCGAGCGCGGTACGTACCAGGTGGGATCCGTTTGCTTGGCCACGACCCTGAATTTTCCGGTGGGCGTCATCCAGTCGTAGGTTGCTCCCTTCTGGGGCTGCCCGAGCGCAACGGGGAGGGACGTGGTCAGCTTCCCCTCCTTGAAGTAGTACAGGGTGCGATCGGGGATATTGATGACAATGCCATGGGACATGCGGCGGGGAATGATCTTGCGGTTGTTGTATTTCAACTTTTGCCCAGGTTTGACTGTCGTTGCCGACGCAAGCCTGTTCATCCTGATCAGGTGCTGCTGGCTCACGCCCAGTTTGGAGGAGATCAGCCTGAGCGTATCGTGCTTCCTGACGGTGTAGAGTGACGTGCGGCCGACGAGGTGTTTGGATACGGTGCTGTCCGGGATGAAATCGTTTTCCGCCGGCCTGTTCGCATCTGCTTCAGCGGCGGCTTGACCGGTGGGCTCTGGAGAAGAAAGCTGCTTGTCGTCTGCCTGGGCGGGAGGTTGGTCAGGCGGGGGTAAAGGGGCGTTCTTCTGTCCCCGCTCTGCCAGGGAAGAGAACAGAACTCGGCTCTTCTGGATGCAGAGCAGATAGTAGCGCTCTGCCATGTCGCGGTTATTGCTCTGCTGATACTCCTCGGCAGTTGTGAATGACTCCGTGATGCTGGCGAGTTCTCCGGATCGTTCCGGGGAAATGGCGGCCCGCTGCAGGGTGGATAGCGCCGTGCGTGCGTTTTCACGGGAATCCGCGTTGCAGGGCGTAACCGAAAACAGGATGGCTGTTCCTGCTACGGCAAGGAGTCGCGCCCCCCTGAGCCGGAATGTGGTCAATGTTTGGTTGGAGATCATGGTGGAAGCATATCTACATGAAGTCGCGGAAACAAGGCAACAGGATATTTCATGCCGCGTTCCTTCGAGCGTGAATTCATGTTGCCCGCATCTGTCCGTCACGGCGCATGGGCCATGGCCAGCGGGTACCGGCACAGTCTCTCCCTCCCCCTGTGTAGTTGTTTCACCGTGTGGATTGGTTGTTTTGTGAGTGCGGTTTGTGTCGGAAAGGGTACTGCTTTTTAATAGTTGCTTGACTTGTCCGTTGATAATGTGTATTACTGTTTCCGCTTTTTGGCTGGTGTTTTCTTTGTTTTTTTGTGATCGCTGAAACCGCATTTCTTTTTTGTGCGGTTTGTGTCGGGGCTGAGATTTAAACGGCAAGGATGAGTGACTGATATGGATATGAGCCCGTACTTTTCGTTTTTTCTGTTTCTTCTGGCGTCGGTCGGTTTTGTCGGTTTGATTGTCGGTCTGAACGCGCTTCTGGGTCCGCGCAGCGAGCCGAGCGCCATCAAGCTGGAGCCGTTCGAGTGCGGTTCCAACCCCCTGCAACAGCGCAACGTCCGTCCGCTGTCCATCAAGTACTACCCCATCGCCATCTTTTTTCTTCTGTTCGATCTGGAAGCCGTGCTTCTGTTCATCTGGGCGGTATCCGCCGGCAACCGCGACATGGCCACGCTCTCGTTGTTCTCGTTTCTGTTTTTCATGGGCGTGCTTTCTTTGGCATTCATCTATATCTGGAAGGAAGGTGGTCTTGAATGGCGATGATGGAGTATCTGACAACCCGTAAGGACGAACTGATCGGCTGGGTCCGCAAGTTCAGTATTTTCCCCTATCCTTTCGTCACCGCCTGCTGCGGCATGGAATTCATGGCCGTTGCCTCCACCCTGTACGACACCGACCGTTTCGGTGCCGCGCTTCCCCGCTTTACCCCCCGTCAGTCCGACCTTTTGATGGTAGTCGGCACCATCACCCACAAGGAAGCCCCGGTCATTAAAAGAGTCTACGACCAGATGTGCGATCCCAAATGGGTCATGGCGTTTGGCGCCTGCGCCACCAGTGGTGGTGTCTATCGCAACTACACCGTGCTTCAGGGTGTGGACCGGATCATCCCGGTGGATATCTACATCCCCGGCTGCCCGCCGCGCCCCGAGATGGTCATCGACGCCATCATGAAACTGCAGGACAAGATAGCCGGCGAGCGCCACCCGATCTTCCCGTACGAGAAACAGAACCCGGTACCGGTCTGATCCCCCGCATTACCCCGCGGTATCAACGCAGATACACGCTTTCCTCTCCGGCGTTTTGCCGGACTGGGAGAGTTACGACATAGGGGAGGGTTTTTGCGCCTTAGGCGTCTCCTCCTTTGGTACCTGAACCGTTATTTGCGGACATAAGAGAGAACTCCATGGTCAACGAGACAATACGCACCACCGTCAGTGAGTTGTACGATCGATCCTGGGACAGTCACGGCATGCTGGTCCTTGAGACCGACGCCGGCCGTATCCTTCCCCTGATCACCCGCCTGAAGCGCTCCTTCTACTTCGATCTTCTTCTGGACATAACCGGCGTGGACTATCCCGAGCGGGACCCTCGCTTCGACGTCGTCTACCACCTGTACAGCCCGCGCAACAACGTGCGGGTCAGGATCAAGGTACCGGTCACGGAAGCCGAGCCCAACGTCCCGACCCTAACCGGCCTGTACGGTTCGGCCCGCTACATCGAGCGCGAAGTGCACGAGATGTACGGCATCGTCTCCATCGGCAACGACGACCTTCGTCCGATCCTTTTGTACGAAGGGTTCGAAGGCCATCCCCTGCGTAAAGACTACCCCATCGACAGGGAACAACCCATCGTCGAATATCGGAAATAGGTGAACAGCGTGGAATACAAATCCCCGGTACGATCAAACCTGGAACAGACCGCCGACCCGAACCATGTTCTGGTCAACATGGGTCCCTCCCATCCGGCCACCCACGGCACCATACAGATCATCGCCGCCCTGGACGGAGAGAGAGTCGCCAAAGCCGACATCCACTGCGGCTACCTGCACCGTGGCTTCGAGAAGGAATCGGAGCACCACACCTACCACAAGATCATCCCCTTCACCGACCGTTTGAACTACTGCTCGGCCCTGAACAACAACTTCGCCTACGTGGAAGGTGTGGAGAAACTCTTAGGCATCGAACTCACGCCGCGCTGCATCTACCTGCGCACGCTCCTGGCCGAATACAACCGGGTCGCCGACCACGTCACCTGCGTTGCTGCCACTGTCATGGAAATGGGCGCCATGACCGCGTTTTTGTACCTGATGACCATCCGCGACTATATCTTCGAGCACTTGAATCAGCTCACCGGCGCGCGCCTCACCTACTCCTTTGCCCGTGTCGGCGGCTTAAAGAACGACCTGCCCGACGGCTGGCTGGAGCGGCTGGAAGAGATCCTGCAGTTCACCGAGAAGTACTGCGGCCGCATCCACGGGCTTCTGGACCGTAACCGCATCTTCATCGACCGTACCCGCGACGTGGGCGCCATGAGTCCCGAGCACGCGCTCAACTGGGGCTACACCGGCCCGATCCTGCGCTCCACCGGCGCCAAGATCGACATCAGGAAAGACAACCCGTATCTCGCCTATGCCGACCTTGACTTCGAAGTCCCCGTCGGTATCAAGGGGGACAACTACGACCGTTACTACGTGCGCATGCGCGAGATCGACGAATCAATCTCCATGGTCAGGCAGTGCATGAAGAAACTTCCCGACGGCCCGGTCAACATCGACGACCGCCGGATCATGTATCCCACCAAAGACAAGGTCTACACCAAGATCGAATACCTGATCAGCCACTTCAAACTGGTCATCGACGGCATCCAGGTACCTGCCGGCGAAATCTACGTAAGCCACGAAGCGCCCAACGGCGAGCTCGGCTTCTACCTGATCAGCGACGGCAGCGGCCGTCCCTACAAACTGCATGTCAGAAGTCCCAGCTTCGCGCACATGGGTGGCATGCACACCCTGCTGGAGGGATATCAAGTCGCCGACGTCATCGCCACCTTCGGCTCCATGAACATGATCGGCGGGGAGTGTGACCGATGAGCTGTATAGAAGAGAAATTCGCCCAATTGCGCGCCACCTACCCCAAGGAGCTGAACTCCTCCCTGGTCATGCCTTTCTTAAGGATCATGCTGGACGAGAAGAAGAGCCTTGGCGAGAGCGACGCCGTCTTCATCGCCAACTACCTGGGTCTTCCGGCCATGCAGGTCAAAGAAGCGCTCACCTGGTACACCATGTTCTACCGCCACCCGGTGGGCACGCACGTCATCAAGGTCTGCCGCAACATCGCCTGCTCCCTCATGGGCGCCGAGCGGATCATCGACCACCTCTCCCAGAAACTGGGTATCAAACCGGGCGAGACCACCGCTGACGGCCGTTTCACCCTGCTTCTCGTCGAATGCCTGGCCTCCTGCGGCACCGCCCCGGTCATGCAGATCGACGACACCTATCACGAGCAACTGACCGAAGCAAAAATCGATCAGATCTTGAAGGGGCTTTCATGACAAGCGAGAGAATCTTCTTCAATTTCCCCGTAACCGCCGACTCCCATACGCTTAAAGCGTACCAGGGGCGTGGCGGCTACCAGGCCCTTGAGAACGCCCTCAAGACCCTGCAGCCCATCGACGTGGAGAAGGAAGTCATGGCATCGGGTCTTCGTGGCCGCGGCGGCGCCGGCTTCCCCACCGGCAGCAAATGGTCCTTCGTCAACAAGAAGGCCCCCGTCGTCTACCTCTGCTGCAACGCCGACGAAGGGGAGCCGGGCACCTTCAAAGACCGCTGGATCTTCGAGCACAACTCCCACCAGCTCATCGAAGGGATGATCCTGGCCGCCTACGCGCTTAACGTCAGAAACGCCTTCATCTACATCAGGGGTGAATTCGACCTCTCCTTCAGAAGGCTCATGGACGCCATGAGTGAGGCCTACAAAGCCGGCTACCTGGGCGAGAACATCCTGGGCAGCTCCTTCTCCTGCGACATCCGGGTCATGCAGGGTGGCGGCGCCTACGTCTGCGGCGAGGAATCCAGCCTTTATACATCCATCGAAGGCTTCAAGGGCTACCCGCGCAACAAGCCGCCCTTCCCGGCCGTGCAGGGCCTCTACAAAGCCCCCACCGTCGTCAACAACGTGGAGACCTTGGCCAACGTTCCCTGGATCATGACCAACGGCGCCAAGGCCTTTAGCGCCATGGGCACCGAGAAGCACCCCGGCACCAAGATCTTCGGCGTCTCCGGCCACGTCAAAAAACCGGGCCTGTATGAACTTCCCCTGGGCTACCCCTTAAAGAAACTGATCTTCGAGGAGTGCGGCGGAATCCTGAACGGCAAAGAGCTCAAAGCCGTCATCCCGGGCGGCTCCTCCACCCCGATTCTCTTGCCCCAAGACGTGGAGACCGCCAACCTGGATGCCGAATGCCTCTCCACCTACCGCACCATGCTCGGTTCCGGCGGGGTCATCGTCATCGCCGAAGGGGTCTGCATGGTCAGACTGCTGCACACGCTAAGCCGCTTCTACGCCCACGAATCCTGCGGCCAGTGCACCCCCTGCCGCGAGGGAAGCGCCTGGATGAACGACATCATCAGCCGCATCGTAGCTGGCAAGGGAGTCAAGGGAGACCTGGAGAGTCTGGAGCGGATCACCAAGGGCATCATGGGCAACACCGTCTGCGCCCTGGGCGACGCCGCCTCCATGCCGGTCATAAACTTCATCACGAAATTCAGAGCGGAATTCGACTACTACATCGAACACGGTCGTTCCATGAACGACGGTCGTTTGGAAATCTGAAGGCGCCATGATTGAACTAAAGATCGACAACCAAGTCATCGAGACGCAGGAAGGCGAAACCGTAATGGAAGCGGCGCTCAGGCACGGCATCCATATTCCCCACCTCTGCTATCACCCCTGCCTCTCCATCGCCGGTAACTGCCGCATCTGCCTGGTGCAGGTCAACGGTCGTCCCAAACTCATGCCGGCCTGCAACCTGCCCATCACCCCGGGAATGGAGATCGAAACGGACAGCGAACCGGTTCGGGCCGCCCGGCGTGCCGTCATGCAGTTCATCACCTTAAACCACCCGGTGGACTGCGGCATCTGCGACAAGGCGGGCGAGTGCCGGCTGCAGGAATACCAGATGAAGTACGGGGCGGATGAACCGTTCAACATCGATGCCAAGCACCACAAGCCCAAGTTCTACGACCTCTCCGACAGGATCGTCTACGACGCCGAGCGCTGCATCCTCTGCAGCCGCTGCGTGCGCTTCACCCGCGAAGTCTCCGGCTCCTTCCAGTTGGGCATCGTCGAGCGGGGCAGCCACTCCCGGGTCGAGCGCCTGGACCAGGGGACCTTCGACGACCCCTACTCGGACAACGTCACCACCATCTGTCCCGTGGGAGCGCTCCTCTCCCGCGACTTCCTCTACAAGAGCCGGGTCTGGTACCTGGAGCCGGTTCGTTCCGTCTGTCCCGGCTGCGCCAGGGGCTGCAGCATCAACATCTGGAAACGGGCCCACCACTGGCATCTGCGCGCCCTGGGCGAAGAGAAAAACCGCATGGTCTATAGGGTCACGCCGTGCGACAACCCGGAGATCAACGGTCCCTGGATCTGCAACAAAGGCTTCGACCTGCCCAAAGAACTCATGAAACGCCCCAGGGCGCTGCGTCCCCTGGTGCACGGCGCCTTCGTCGGCCTGGAAGAAACCATCGGCGAAGCCAAACGGCTCATCTCCCAGGCATCGAGCCCGGCCATCCTGGTCTCGGCGTGGGCCTCCAACGAAGAGCTGGCCGCCTTCAAACAGCACCTGGGCGAGCGCTTCACCGTCTACACCCGCCAGGACGCAGGCCCCGAGAAAGGGGAGATCGTCGAAGACAACGTCCTGATCAAGGGTGACAAGAACCCCAACAGCAGAGGCGTGGCAGACCTGTTCGGTAGCCAGGCCTACAGCCAGGCCGGCCACGACCTGGTCATCGTCTGGGGCGAAGGGGTCAGACTCTCCGACCTGGGCAGCGCCACCGTCATCCAGCTGTCCTCCTTTGAGAACGCCCAGGACAAAAACGCCGACATCCTGATCCCCATCTCCACCTTCATGGAGCGGAGCGGGAGCTTCACCAACTTCGAAGGCACGGCGAACTGTTTTGACAAAGTGTTCGACAAACCGGAGCTGGTCCAGCATGCCGGCGAACTGTTCGGGAGGCTCGCATGATACAGGACCTGATCGTCTACCTCATCTTCATGGGCTACGCCATCGCCGTCATGGCCGGCGTCGCCACCATCTTCACCTGGGTGGAGCGCAAGCAGTCGGCCATCATGGCCGACCGCATCGGCGCCAACCGCTGCTACCTGCGCATCCCCTTCACCAACGTCAAGATCGTTGCCTGGGGCCTCATCCACGGTATCGCCGACGGCAGCAAGATGCTCTTAAAGGAGAACTTCACCCCCACCACCTACGACCGCTTCTGCTACAACCTGGCCCCCTGGCTGGCCCTCGCCCCGGTGCTCCTGGTCTTCTCCGCCATCCCCTTCGGCGGGACGCTTGTCCCGGGCAAACTGATCGACCCGGCCAGCTTCCCCCAGCTCTCCCAGATCATGGTCAACTTCTTCGGGGACAAGAGCTATGTCATGCAGGTAGCCCGACTTGACGCCGGCATCCTGGTGATCCTGGCCATCTCCGGCATCGGCATCCTGGGCACCATGCTGGCCGGCTGGTCCTCCAACAACAAATTCTCCCTGCTGGGCGCCGCCCGCGCCGCCTCGCAGATGATCTCCTACGAAGTCTCCATGGGTCTGGCTTTAATCAGCCTGGTGGTCACCTACGGCACCCTGGATCTCAACGACATGGTGGTCTGGCAGTCGGGCCTGCTCTTCGGCGTACTTCCCGCCTGGGGCATCATCCTGCAGCCCCTGGCCTTTGTGCTGTTCCTCACCGCCTGCATCGCCGAGAACAAACGCGTCCCCTTCGACCTTCCGGAATGTGAATCGGAACTGGTTTCCGGCTACTTCACCGAATACACCGCCATGAAGATGGGTATCTTCATGCTCAGTGAATTCATCGAGATCGTCGTCGTCTCGGCGCTTCTGGTCACCGTCTTTCTGGGCGGCTACAACCTGCCGTACTTAACCGACGCCGGGTTCGTGCTCCCCATGGGCAAAACCATCGCCCTGTCCCATGCAACTGTTGTCCTTGTGCAGATAGTCACCTTCCTGGTGAAGGTATTCCTGATCGGCTGCTTCCAGATCCAGATTCGCTGGTCCGTGCCCCGTTTCCGCTATGACCAGCTCATGCGATTCGGCTGGAAGTTCCTGCTTCCCCTGGCCGCCCTGAACCTCGTTGCCACGGCATGTGTCCGCTGGTTCACGCTGAAAGGATGATATGAAGAAAGAGTACTGGAATAAGCCAACCATGGATCTGTGGGATCGCCTCTACATCTTCGAGGTGATCCGCGGGCTCTGCATCACCGGATCGGTCTTCTTCGGCAACATGTGGAAATGGCTCACCTTCCGCAAGGGTGCCTTAACCGCCTACTATCCGGAAGAACTGCGGGCCGACTACTCCAGCGCCAACCGGGGCCGGCACCTCCTGACCACGCGTGCCGACGGCAAGGTACAGTGCGTATCGTGCAACATGTGCGCCACGGTCTGCCCTGCCTACTGCATCGAGATCCAGTCCGCCGCCGACTTTAACGACCCGTTCCACCCCAAGTCCCCGGACCGGTTCGAGATCGACTACTCGCGCTGCATCTTCTGCGGTTTCTGTGTCGAAGCCTGCCCCGAAGACGCCATCCGCATGTCCAAGGACACGCCCAACTTCCCCGGCTTCGACCGGGAGAACATGTGGGCCACCCAGGACCTGCTCATGAACTGGCAGCCTGCGAGTGACGCGGCCAAGAGCTACCCCGGCTCCGGTCAGGCCCATCAGGAGGTTCATCCGTGATCGACGTCTTCATCGCCTTCTTCAGTCTGCTGGCGGTCATCTTCGCCGCTCTGGTCCTGACACTGCGTCAGCCCATGCGCTGCGCCCTGGCCCTGGTCAGCCACATGATCTGCCTTGCCGGCATCTACGCCGCCCTTGGCGCCCATGTCATCGCCATGTTCCAGGTCCTGATCTACGTCGGCGCCGTCATGGTCTTCATGGTCTACACCATCATGCTGCTTGACGACCGCGACGACTCCTACCGCCACCCCTATGCCCGGAAGATCGTCCCGGCTGTCGTGGTTGGCTTGGGCTTCGCCGCCGTTGTCTGGGCCGCCATCGGCTACCTGCCCGCGCAGCCCGCCGCTGCCGCGCCGGCCGTCGACCCCTTCACCTTCGCCGCCTTTTCGCTTTCGTTCATGAAGTACTACTGGTTTCACTTCGAACTTGCCACCGTGCTGCTCCTGATCGGCGTCGTCGCCGCCTGGACCGCGGTCAAGGAGGGGCTCTAATGGATCGGTATCAATTCCTGACTACCCTTGCGGGACTCATCTTCTCCCTGGGTCTTCTGGGAGTCGTCCTTCGCCGCAACCTGCTGGTGGTCATGATGTGCCTGGAAATCCTGCTCAACGCCGTTGTGTTAAGCTTCGTCGGCTTCGCCGTCAGAAGCCAGACCCTGCCGGGCATCGCCATGACCTTCTTCATCTACGTCGCCGCATCCTGCGAAATCGCCCTGGCCATGGCCATCGTCGTACTGCTTGTCAAACGCCGCGGTTCACTGGATCTGGGCGCACACCAGGAACTGAAAGGGTAGGCAATGATCAAACTGACGCTCATACCGCTCCTGCCGTTGTTGGGCTTTTTGTTCAACGGCCTCTTCGGCAACCGTCTTCCCCGCTGGGTGGTCTCCACCATCGCCTGCGGGCTGCCTGCGCTCTCCTTCCTGGTCACGCTGGTCCTGTACAGTAGCCTCGTCGCCACGGGCCAGCCCATAGCCGAGACCCTCTACACCTGGGTGGCCCTGGATCCGCTCAACGTGGACGTGGCCTTCTACCTGGACCAGGCCTCCGCCGTCATGTGCCTGGTGGTCACCGGGGTCGGTACCCTGATCCACCTGTACTCCGTGGGCTACATGTCCCATGACGAAGACCAGCCGCGCTACTTCGCGTACCTGAACCTGTTTTTGTTCTTCATGCTCATGCTGGTCCTGGGCAAGAACATGATCATGCTCTTCGCCGGCTGGGAAGGGGTGGGTCTGGCCTCCTACCTGCTCATCGGCTTCTGGTACCAGGACGACGAGAAATCCGCCGCCGGCATGAAAGCCTTCATCGTCAACCGCGTAGGCGACACCGGCTTTGTCCTGGCCGCGCTTCTGATCTTCTCCTACTCCCACACCCTTGACTTCCAGGGGATAAACGCCTACTTCGGTACGGCCGGGCTTCCGGTCTCCACCATGAACCTGATCGGGATCCTGCTCTTGATCGGCGCCTGCGGCAAATCGGCCCAGATTCCGCTCCATGTCTGGCTGCCCGACGCCATGGCCGGCCCCACCCCGGTCTCGGCCCTGATCCACGCCGCCACCATGGTCACCGCCGGCGTGTATCTCCTCTCCCGCATGAACGGTGTCCTCTTGCAGGCCCCCGGCGCCATGCAGGTCGTCATGTGGGGCGGGGCACTCACCGCCTTTGTGGGCGCCACCATGGGTCTCACCCAGTACAACCTGAAGAAAGTGCTGGCCTACTCCACCATGAGCCAGATCGGCTACATGTTCATGGCCTGCGGCCTGGGCTCCTTCTCCGCCGCCATGTTCCACCTGTACAGCCATGCCTTCTTCAAAGCCTGCCTGTTCCTCGGCGCCGGCGCCGTCCTGCACGCCCTGCACGGCGAAGAAGACATGAGGAAAATGGGCGGCCTGGCCAAGAAGATGCCCCTCACCTTTGTCACCTTCCTGGCGGGCAGCCTGGCCCTGTGCGGCGTGCCCCCCTTTGCCGGCTTCTTCTCCAAGGACGAGATCCTCTGGAGCGCCTTTGCCTCGGCCCACGGCGGCTCCACCGCCCTGTGGCTGGTGGGCGCAGTCGCCGCCGGCATGACCTCCTTCTACATGTTCCGGGCCATCATCATGACCTTCTTTGGTCAAGACAACGTGCCCGCGAAACTGAAACACGGCATCCACGAGCCCCCCTTCAGCATGGCCATCGTCCTGATCATCTTAGGCGTAAGCTCCGTCGCTGCCGGCTTCATCGGCCTGCCCCAGGTACTGGCCGACAAGTTTGGCTTCGGCTCCCCCTTCTTCAGCTTCCTTGAACCGGTCTTCGGTCACCACGCCCTGAAAGCGGGCGTCACCCACCAGACCGAACTCATGTTCATGGGTATCTCCATCGCCATCGCCCTGGGCGGCATCTTCCTGGCATGGGTCTTCTACGGCCTGAACCCGGCCCTGCCCGAAGCCATCAAGAAGAAAGCCGGCTGCATCTACACTACCATCAGCCAGGGATACTACTTCGACGCCATCTACGAGAAAGTCATCGTCAAATCCCTGGACACGCTATCGGACTCAGTACTCTACAACATAGCGGAGAAACTCTTGAACTACGTCACCATCGTCAAAGCAGGAGCCACAGCGCGCTACAGCGCCAACCTCCTCTCCCGCATGCAGAGCGGCAACGTCCAGGCCTATGTGCTCTACGCCCTGGCCGGGCTGGCCCTGATCATCTGGTGGGGGGTGGCCAATGCCTAGCAACGGTCTTCTAATCCTCGCCCTGTTCTGCCTGCCGCTGGTGGGCGCCCTGGCCGTACCGTTTCTGCCCGCAAGCGAAAACGGTAAAATCGCCCGCATGTGGGGCATGCTCTGCATGCTGGCTGTGCTGGTCATGGCAGGCGGCATCTTCGCCGGCTTCGGCACCCCCTGCCTGCCCGCCTCCCTGCTTGACCTGAACATCCCCTGGGTGGGGAGCCTTGGCATCAACTTCCACCTGGCCGTGGATGGCCTGAACATCTACCTGCTGCTTCTCACCGGACTGCTCTTCCCGGTGGTGCTGGGCTGCTGCTGGAAACGGCCGGAGACCCAGAACAACCTGTTTGTCGCCATGGCGCTCTTCCTGGAGGCGACCCTTCTCGGCACCTTCCTGGCCCAGAACCTGATGCTCTTCTTCGTCTTCTGGGAAGTGGTCCTGATCCCCATGTTCATCATCGTCCTTGCCTTTGGCGGTGAGAACAAGCGCTCCGCCGCCTTCACCTTCTTCATGTACACCATGGCAGGCAGTATCCTCTTTCTGGCCGCCGTCATCATGATGGGCATGGAGAGCCTGAACCAGACAGGTGCCTGGAACTTCGAATTCGCACATCTCATGGCCCTGAAACTTGACTGGAACACGCAGCTGTTCGTCTTCATCGCCGTCATGCTGGCCTGCGCCATCAAGTGCCCGCTGTTCCCGTTCCACTCCTGGCTGCCCTTGGCCTATTACGAAGCTCCTCCGGCAGGCACCGCCCTCATGGCCGGCGCCCTGTCCAAGATGGGCGCCTTCGGCATCATCAAACTGGCCTTACCCTTGTGCCCCGACGTTGCCCGGGCCTTCGGACCCACGGTCATGCTCTTTGCCGTGATCAGCATCCTCTACGGCGCCATCATCGCCCTGAAACAGACCGACTTCAAGAAGCTGGTCGCCTTCTCGTCCCTGTCCCACATGGGCTACATCGTCCTGGGCATCTTCAGCTTCCACCAGGCCGCCATCCACGGTGCCCTGTTCCAGATCTTGAGCCACGGCGTCGCCGTTGCCGGCCTGTTCCTGCTCCTGGGACTTCTGGAACTGCGCCTGGGCAGGGAGTACCTGAACCTGACCGCCCTTTCCACCCATGCGCCAAGGCTTGCGGTCATGCTCATGCTCTTCATCCTGGCCTCCGTCGCGCTGCCCTTGACCAGCGGCTTCACCTCCGAATTCCTGATCCTGTTCGGCGCCTTCCAGCAGGGCATCGCCGCCTTCCAGGCCAACGCCGGAGCCACCATGCTCACCAGCGTGCTTCTGGCCTCCACCGGCATGGTGCTTGGCGCAACCTACATGCTGCGCTTCGGCCGGGCCATCCTCTACGGTCAGACCAAAGAGGGGGTAGGGGTCAAGGACATGAGCCTCATGGAAGGGATCGGCTTCATCCCGCTGCTTGTCATGATCATCTGGATCGGCGTCAACCCCATGCCGATCATGAACAAGGTAACCACCGCGGTAAGCGCGCTTGGCACCCAGCCGGCAAACGCCCAGATCCAACCGGCGGCGGCACAACCGGCGGCGTCACCCGCGGCGCCCACACCATCTGTCAAGGGAGGCGCCAATGGCCACTGATCTTCTGTACGGCCTTCTGCCGGAACACATCCTCTTGGGCCTGATCCTGGTCCTCATGCTGCTGGAGATACTCAGCGTTGACAAGCGTGCCGGCAGCGCCCTGTTCATCGCCTCGCTCCTGGCCGGCGCCGGCGTCCTGGTCATGCAGCTTCAAACCGGGTACACTGCCGACATCGTCATGAATGAGATCCGCATCGACCGCTTCTCCGAGATCGGCCGCCTGATCATCGTAAGCTGCGGCGCCATCCTGGGGGTCTACTCCCTCTCCAGCGAAGCGGGGCACAAATACTGGATCCTCATCGCCTCATCGCTTCTGGGCGCCATGATCATCCTGGACAGCGCCGGCTTCATCTCGCTCTTCATGGGCATCGAGATCCTCTCGCTCCCCGGCTTCGCCCTGATGGTCCTGAACAACGGTAAATCAACCGCCTCCGAAGGCTCCATCAAGTATCTCCTGCTCTCCTCCGTGGCCACGGCACTGGTCCTGTTCGGACTCTCCTTGGTGTACGGCTCTACCGGCAACCTGAACATCAGTTCCTTCACCGCAGCCGTCGCCACCGGCGGCGTGCAGAACCTGGCCGCCAGCGTCATGATCCTCTCTGGCTTCTTCCTGAAAGCCTCCGTGTTCCCCTTCCACGGCTGGGCACCCGACGCCTACTCCAGCGCCCGTCTGCCGGTAACGGCTTTCCTGGCCTCCATCGTCAAGGCCGCCGTGGTGCTGGGCCTGGTGCGCATCCTGGGCAACGCCGTACTCAACCCGGAAGCGGTCACCGTGATTGCGCTCCTCTCCATGCTCTCCATGTTCTACGGCAACATCACCGCCATCCACCAGACCGCCTTCAAGAAGATGCTGGCCTACTCCTCCATCTCCCACGCCGGCTACATGATGTTCGCCCTGGTTGACAACACCGGAGCCAGAACCGAGGCGCTTCTGTACTACGTGGCCGTCTACGCCGTCACCACCATCACCGCCTGCGCCTGCTTCAGCATCTTGAGCGGCGAGGACGACAACCTGGACAACCTGAACGGCATCTTCAGGAAGAAGCCGGTGGCCGCCATCCTGCTTTCCCTGTGCGTACTCTCCCTGGCCGGCATCCCGCCGCTGCCAGGCTTCCTGGCCAAGTTCTTCGTCTTCAAGACCGTCATCGCCTCCGGTCACCTGACCGCCGCCGTCCTGGCCTTCGTTGCCAGCTACATCGGCACCTTCTTCTACCTGGGCGTGGTGCTGCGGATGTTCCGCTCCGACGCCGAAACCGTGGAGCAGCCAGCCAACGCCACCTGCCTCTGCTGGACCTGGGGCGGAGCGCTCCTGGGTACCCTGGCCCTGGCACTGTTCATGCTGCTGCCCAATATCTTCCACTGGGTGATGGCGGGAATCTAGACACAGGTACATACCACCCTTCAAGGGCGCGTTGCCGACGGTTAAACCGCACGGTAACGCGCCCTTGATGTTTGGGGGGGAGGACGATGGGGGATAAAGCCCAGTCGGATAATCGCTTGCGGCTAAAGCCGCATGTATGCTACTTAAGAGCATTATATTGAACGCACAAACCCAGCCAGGAGACCCACGCCATGTCGGATAAAACCAGCTCCCCGGAAAAAAACAGGGCCATAGATCTGGCGCTCAGCCAGATCGAGAAGCAGTTCGGAAAGGGTGCCGTCATGCGCCTGGGAAACGACGAGGCTCTGCCCGGCGTTGAGGCCATCTCCACCGGTTCCATCTCCCTTGACATGGCATTGGGAGTTGGCGGTGTTCCCCGGGGGAGGATCGTGGAGATCTACGGCCCGGAATCCTCCGGCAAGACCACCCTGGCGCTGCACATCGTTGCCGAGGCCATGAAGCAGGGGGGCATCGCTGCTTTTGTTGATGCCGAGCATGCCCTGGACATCGGCTATGCCCGCAAATTGGGGGTCAAGACCGATGACCTGCTGGTTTCCCAGCCGGATACCGGCGAACAGGCCCTGGAGATCGCCGAAACCCTGGTGCGCAGCGGCGCCATCGACGTGCTGGTGATCGACTCCGTGGCAGCGCTGGTGCCCAAGGCCGAGATCGAGGGGGACATGGGCGACTCCCACATGGGACTGCAGGCTCGGCTCATGTCCCAGGCCCTGCGCAAGCTGACCGGCATCATCTCCAAGTCCAACTGCTGCGTGATCTTCATCAACCAGATCCGCATGAAGATCGGTGTCATGTTCGGCAACCCCGAGACCACCACCGGCGGCAACGCCCTCAAGTTCTACGCCTCGGTGCGCATGGACATCCGCAAGATCGCCACCCTCAAGCAGGGGGACGCGGTGATCGGCTCCCGCACCAAGGTCAAGGTGGTCAAGAACAAGGTGGCGCCCCCCTTCAGGGAAGTTGAGTTCGACATCCTCTACGGCGAGGGTATCTCCCGCACCGGCGATGTGCTTGACCTGGCGGTGGACAAGGGGATCGTCGAGAAGAGCGGCGCCTGGTACTCCTACGGCAAGGAGCGTATCGGCCAGGGACGGGAGAACTCACGCACCTTTCTGACCGAGCATCCCGAGGTGCTGGCGGATATCGAGGGAAAACTGATGGACCTGCTCAGGGGGCCGGCCGTTACCAACGAGTAGGGGGAGCTTTGCCATGAATCTGAACGAGATTCTCACCATTGCCGTCAAGGCCAAGGGTTCCGACATTCACATCAAGACCGGCCTGCCCCCCATCGTGCGCATCGACGGCAGGCTGCACCCCATCCCCAATGCCCCCCGGCTGGCACCCGATATCGTGGGAAACATGGCCCAGTCCATGATGAACGACCGCCAGCGGCGCATCTTCGAGGAAAGTTCCGAGGTGGACCTGGCCTATGCCGTGCCCGGCCTGGGACGCTTCAGGGTCAGCGTGTACCGCCAGCGCGGCACCGTTGCCATGGTCTTTCGCGCCATCTCCTTCGCCATCCCCACCTTGGATGGTCTCAACCTGCCGCCGGTGATCAAAAAGATGTGCATGGAGGAACGCGGCCTGATCTTGGTTACCGGCACCACCGGTTCGGGCAAGTCCAGTACCCTGGCGGCCATGATCGATACCATCAACCAGAGCCGCACCTGCAACATCATCACCATCGAAGACCCGGTGGAGTTCCTGCACCGAGACAACAAGAGCATCATCAGTCAGCGTGAGGTGGGTACGGATACCCCAACCTTTTCCGGAGCGCTCAAGGGTGCACTGCGTCAGGACCCGGACGTGATCCTGGTGGGCGAGATGCGCGACTACGAGACCATCGAGACCGCCCTGACCGCGGCCGAGACCGGCCACCTGGTCATGTCCACCCTGCACACCCTGGATGCCGCCGAGACGGTCAACCGCATCATCAGTGTGTTCCCCCCCTACCACCAGCGCCAGGTTCGCATGCAACTGGCCGGGGTCATCAAGGGGGTTATCTCCCAGCGCCTGGTGCCCCGGGCCGACGGCAAGGGACGCGTGCCGGCGGTGGAGATCCTGCTGGGAACCGCCCGCGTGCGGGAATGCATCGACGACAAGGACAAGACCAAGCAGCTGGGAGACGCCATCGCCCAGGGTTTCATCTCCTACGGCATGCAGACCTTCGACCAGTCGCTGATGAAGCTGTTCAGCTCCAAGATGATCACCTACGAAGAGGCCTTGAGGCAGTGCTCCAACCCGGATGACTTTGCCCTCAAGATCTCCGGCATCTCGTCCACTTCCGATTCCTCCTGGGATGGTTTCGAGCACAGGGAAGATGACGCTTCCGAGCCGGTCAAAGTTGACGACAAGATCGAGATCGAAAAATACTGACCCATCCTCTCCCGAACAGGGGAGGCAGTACGCCCTGAGACTCCTGGCCGGCCGCGACTACACGGTTGCCGCCTTGAAACAGAAGCTTCGTGCCAGGCAGTTGCGGGAGGAGGATCTGGAGCAGGTGGTTTCGCGGCTGGAAGAGGAAGGGTGGCTCAGCGACCGCCGCTTTGCCGAACGCTTCTCCGAGTCGGCGCTGACCTCGGGCCGCTACGTCGGCGTGCGCCTGAGGCAGGAAATGCTCCGGCGTGGGGTGCCCGAAGAGCTGATTGACGAGCAGCTGGCCCGTCTCTGCCTTGATCATGACGAGGATGAACAGGCGTGCCAGATGCTGGCCAAACGGTTTCCCGCTTTCACCTTCGCGGCATCCGGCGACCACGAAAAACGCCGCGTGGCCGGATTTCTGCAACGCCGCGGCTTCCGCTTTTCCACGGTCATGCGAGCCATGAGGAACGCATAGCCGTACCACTACTTTCATGCAATGTAAGGACTACCAGATGACAGGCAGCGAGATTCGCAGACGGTTTTTGACATTTTTCGCGGAGCGGGGGCATACCATCGTGCCCAGCTCGGGCATCATTCCCAAGAACGACCCCACGCTCATGTTCGCCAATGCCGGCATGAACCAGTTCAAGGATTGCTTCCTCGGCATGGAAAAACGTGACTATACACGGGCCTGCAGCTCCCAGAAATGCGTGCGGGCCGGCGGCAAGCACAACGACCTGGAGAACGTCGGCCGCACGGCACGCCACCATACCTTCTTCGAGATGCTGGGGAACTTCTCCTTTGGGGATTATTTCAAAAAAGAGGCCATCGCCTTTGCCTGGGAGTTCCTGACCCGGGACCTGAAGCTGGACAAAAACCGCCTCTACGTCTCCGTCTACACGGACGACCAGGAGGCCGCCGATATCTGGCACCAGCAGGAGGGGGTGCCGCTGGAACGCATCTTCCGCTTCGGCGAGAAGGACAACTTCTGGTCCATGGGCGACACCGGCCCCTGCGGCCCCTGCTCGGAGATCTTCTACGACCAGGGGGAGGCAGCCGGCTGCGGCAGTCCCGACTGTACCGTGGGGTGCGACTGCGATCGCTACATGGAGATCTGGAACAACGTCTTCATGCAGTTCGACCGCTCGACCGACGGCGTGCTGACGCCGCTTCCCAAGCCGTCGGTGGACACCGGCATGGGGCTGGAGCGCATCTCGGCGGTCATGCAGGGGGTGACCAGCAACTACGACACCGATCTGATCCAGGGGATCATCCGCCATGTGGAGCGGCTTTCGGGCAAGACATACGGGAAGGACGAGCGGGACGACGTCTCCATGCGGGTTATCGCCGACCACGCCCGGGCGGTGACCTTTCTGATCTGCGACGGTGCCCTGCCCAGCAACGAGGGGCGTGGCTACGTGCTGCGCCGCATCATGCGCCGCGCCGCCCGCCATGCCAAGATGCTGGGGCTCGCCGACCCCATGCTCTGCCACATGGTGGACGCTGTGCGCGACATGATGGGGGCTGCCTATCCGGAGCTCGTGGAACGCGAGGAATACATCAAAAAGGTCATCCTGGCCGAGGAGCAGCGTTTCGCCGAGACCCTGGACCGCGGGCTGGCCATGCTCAACGACGAGGTGGCCAGGATGCGCGCGGCCGGATCGACGGTCATTCCGGGGGATGTGCTTTTCAGGCTCTACGACACCTACGGCTTTCCCATCGACCTTACCGCTGACATCGTGGAGAGCGAGGGATTCACCATCGACGAAGCCGGGTTCGAGCAGTGCATGGAGCGCCAGCGGGAACAGGCCCGCGAACACTGGAAGGGATCCGGTGCCGAGGGGATCGGCCGGGTCTACAAGGAACTGTACTCCCGCGGCATCCGCGGAGAATTCGTCGGCTATGACGGGCTGTCGGCCCTGTCGCCGGTTCTGGCGATCATCCGTGACGGCGTGGAGGTGGAGAGCGCAACAGCGGGGGAGACCATCGAGTTGGTAACGGAATCGACCCCCTTCTACGGCGAGTCGGGAGGCCAGAAAGGGGATTGTGGTTCCATCTCCACCGGCAACAGCCACCTGGAGGTGAGCGGTGCCAGCCGCCCCTACAGCGACCTGATCGTGCACCACGCAACCGTCAGGGAGGGCATCATCAGGAAGGGAGACGGGGCCGACCTCAGGGTCTCGCGTCCCGAGCGGAGCGCCACGGCGCGCAACCACACCGCCACCCACCTGCTTCAGGCCGCCTTGCGCAGGGTGCTGGGAGAACATGTCAAACAGGCCGGTTCGCTGGTCTCCCCTGACCGGCTCCGCTTCGACTTCATCCACTTCACCGCCATGACCACAGAGGAGATTCGTAGGGTCGAGACACTGGTCAACGGGTTTGTCATGGACAACCAGCCGGTCGTGATCACCCAGATGGATATGGCCAGCGCCATCGAAGCCGGCGCCACGGCGCTCTTCGACGAGAAGTACGGTGATAATGTGCGCGTCGTGCGGGCCGGTGAGGTGAGCATGGAGCTGTGCGGCGGAACCCATGTGCGTGCCACGGGCGAAATCGGGCTGTTCAAGATCATTACCGAGACCGGCATAGCCGCCGGCGTGCGCCGTATCGAGGCACAAACCGGAGGCGGCGCGCTCTCCTTCGTGCGCCAGATGGAGGACGAGCAGCGGGCCCTGGCCGGCTTGCTGAAGGCCGAGGGGGGCAACCTGCCTGAGCGACTGGAGAAGCTCCTGGCCCGCCAGAGGGAGATGCAGCGCGAGATCGAGTCGCTGCAGGGTAAGCTCAACGCGGCAGCCTCGGGAGACCTGCTCTCCGGTGTGGAGGAGGTTGGCGGCATCAAACTGCTGGCGGCCGAGGTGCGGGTGGAGGATGTGAAGGCGCTGCGCGACCTCTCCGACACCCTCAAGGAGCGCATCGGCCAGGGGGTGATCGTGCTGGGGGCGGCAATCGGCGGCAAGGCCAACCTGCTGGTGGCGGTGACCAGGGAACTGAGCGGAACCGTCAAGGCCGGCGATCTGGTGAAGAAGCTGGCCCCCCTGGTGGGGGGGAGCGGCGGCGGAAAACCGGAACTGGCCCAGGCGGGCGGTTCCCGTCCGGAAAACCTGGCCGAGGCCCTGGCTGCCGCGAGACAGGTGCTGGCTGAGCAGTAGCAGCGCCCATGGGTGTCTTGTGGGAGGGTGCGTGAAACGACGCCATCGGAACGACAGAGGAGATCATCGGCAAAAGAGGACGATTCTGGTCGTGGATGACGACAGCGCCATCCTCGCCCTCTGTGGCCGGGTGCTGAGAGGGTATCGGGTGCTCCAGGCGCGGAACTGTACCGAAGCCCTGAAAATGTTCGAGAACGAAGCGGTTGACCTCGTCCTGACCGATGCGAAGATTCCGGGTGAGTGCGGCATCGACCTGCTCAGGCGCATCAAGGGACTTCAGCCCGATGCGCTGGTGATCATCATGAGCGCTTGCGCCGACCAGGAAACCGTGCTCAGGTCCCTGAGGGAAGGGGTGGACGACTTCATCTGCAAGCAGTTCATCCAGCTGCAGCTGCGGGAATCCATTGAAAAGGTGCTTTTCAGGAAGATCCTGCGGGCGGAGGCGGCTGATAAGAAGAGGTTGGAGTGCCTGAGAAGCGGTTTCCTCTCCCTCATCTCCCACAAGCTGCGCACGCCGATCACCAATATCTCGCTGATTCTGGAATACCTCGATCAGAGCGTCTGCGGCTCGGGCGCGAACGGCTGCCGCCAGGCCATTGCCACAGCCGGTGAGGAAGCCTCCTATCTGGGGCGGTTGGTGGATGAGCTGTTGCTGTTCAGCCAGGTAATGGGAGGAGAAGAGGTGCGGCCTGAGAAGGTCGACCTCGTCTCCCTGGTGGCCAACGCGCTGCAGGAGTCACCCGAGTCCCAGGCCAAGCCGGGTGTGGAGACGTTTTTTGAACCGAGCACCCTAGAATCCTTGAACCTCGACCTCCGCAAGATCGCCTTCGCCCTCCAGCAGGTCATCGACAACGCCTACAAGTTTTCACCAGAGCCGGGCCGGGTGTCCGTCGCCCTCTGTCAGGGTAACGGCGAGATCAAGATCGTTGTCGTCGATTCAGGCTCCGGCATCCCCCGTGAGGAGCAGGAAAAGGTGTTCGACAAGTTCTACCAGGTGGATCCGGACGGCACCGGACAGGTGCGCGGCCTGGGGTTGGGACTGTTCTACGCCAGGGAATACGTCCTTCTGCACGGAGGGGCAATCACCCTGGAGAGCGAACCCGGGTCGGGAACGACCGTCACCATCGTGCTTCCCCTGCAATAAGTTTTTGAGGTTTTGTTTATTTTGCGTTAGACTGCCACCTTTGCGGATGGCTTTTTTTTTCGGCGCCGGGAGTCAGGCAACCCCGATACAGGTTTGCTGTATTCTGAAAAGGGCAGGTGACAACCGCCGGAGTGAGTGCATCAGGGCTCTTTCGTCGTAATTCCTGGCGAAATGAAGCGTCAACAGCCGATACTGTCTGAGCCCGAAGGGCGAGTTTATCGGCTGTAGCGAAATAATCCTGGAGTTACAGAAAGAGCCCGTCCGCACGAACGCAGTCGGTTGTCACCTGACGAATTTCAAACGTTGCAGCAGAGGACTACCCCATGGAAAAACTGATTGAGAAGGCAAACAACCTGATGGAGGCGCTCCCCTATATCAGGCGCTTTGCCGGAAAAACCTTTGTCATCAAGTACGGCGGCCACGCCATGTCCGACGAGAAGCTGAAGGAGTCTTTTGCCCTGGACGTGATCATGCTCAGGTCGCTGGGGATCAACGCGGTCATCGTCCACGGCGGTGGGCCGCAGATCAACCAGACCCTCAAGCGCTATGGTATCGTCTCCCAGTTCGTCAAAGGGATGCGGGTCACCGACAGCGAGACCATGGCGGTGGTGGAGATGGTGCTGGTGGGGCAGGTCAACAAGGAGGTCGTGGGCTACCTGAACCAGCACGGTGGCAGGGCCGTCGGTCTGTCCGGCAAGGACGGTACGCTGCTCCTCTCCAAAAAGCTGCTCCAGGATGTGGTCGGTGATGACGGCACGACGGAGCAGGTGGACATGGGCTATGTGGGGGACGTGGTCAAGGTCAACACCGACCTGCTCAAGGCACTGGAAAACGGCAACTATCTCCCGGTCATCGCGCCGGTGGGGGTGGGCCCCCAGGGGGAGAGCTACAACATCAACGCCGACCTGGTGGCTGGCCGGGTGGCGGCGGCGCTCAATGCCGAGAAACTGATCCTTTTGACCGACATCGAAGGGGTCAAGGACAAGGCCGGGCAGCTCCTTTCCAGCATTGCCGTGGCGGACATGCATCGCCTGATCCGCGAGGAGGCCATCACCGGTGGCATGATCCCCAAGGTGGTCTGTTGCGCCGACGCCCTGGAAGAAGGGGTGAAAAAGGCCCATATCATCGACGGCCGGGTGGAACACGCGGTGCTGCTGGAGATCTTCACCGACGTGGGCATCGGGACCGAGATACAAAAGTGACAGCGAGGTAACCATGAATTCTGAACAGTGGATCGAAAAATCGGACAGGTACATCATGAAGAACTACGGACGTTTCCCGCTGGTGCCGCTGCGCGGCGAGGGATGCCGTCTGTGGGATGCCGACGGCAGGGAATATCTGGATTTCCTGGGCGGCATCGCGGTCAACAACCTGGGGCACTGCCCCCCCAAGGTTGTCGAGGCACTGAGACGCCAGGCCGGCGAGATGATCCACTGCTCCAACCTGTACCAGATACCGCGCCAGATCGAACTGGCTGAACTGCTCTGCCAGAACTCCTTTGCCGACAAGGCCTTCTTCTGCAACAGCGGGGCCGAGGCCAACGAGGCGGCCATCAAGCTGGCCCGCAAGTACAGCCGTGACAATTTTGGACCGGAGCGGTTCGCCATCATCACCGCCACCGACTCATTCCACGGCCGCACCATGGCCACCGTCTCCGCCACCGGCCAGGAGAAGGTGCAGCGCTTCTTCGATCCGCTGCTGCACGGCTTCAGCCACGTCCCCTTCAACGACCCGGCGGCGCTGGAGGCGGCGATTACGCCGGCCACCTGCGCCATCATGCTGGAGCCGATCCAGGGGGAGAGCGGGGTCAACATCCCCTCGTCGGACTATTTCCGGGAGGTGCGCCGCATCTGCGACGAGTACAACCTGCTGCTCATCTTCGACGAGGTCCAGGTGGGCATGGGACGCACCGGCAGGCTCTTCGCCTACGAAAACTTCGACTGCACCCCGGACATCATGACCCTGGCCAAGGCCCTGGCAGGGGGAGCGCCCATCGGCGCCATGCTGGCCAAGGACGAGATCGCCGCCTCCTTCACCCCCGGCACCCACGGCTCCACCTTCGGGGGCAATCCGCTGGTCTGCGCAGCCGCCGTGGCGACCCTGCGCGTCATGCTGGACGAGGATATCCTTGCCCGCACCAGGGAAACCGGCGCCTATCTCATGGCAGAGCTGGAAAAACTGGCGCAGACGTATCCCTTTGCCGGCCCGGTGCGCGGCATCGGCCTGATGGTCGGCATGCCCCTCTCCATTCCGGCGGGGGACATCGTCAGGAAGGGGCATGAACGGGGCGTGCTGCTCAATGCGGTGCACGACACGGTACTGCGTTTCGTGCCGCCGCTGATCGTAACCAAACAGGAAGTTGATCAGATGATTTTCATTCTCGACGGCATCTTGGCCGAGGTCGAGGCATAACAAGGGGGTGCACTATGGCGCGACACTTTCTCTCGCTGCACGACTACACCAAGGAAGAACTGGACCGGCTGCTGGCGCTGGCCATCGAGCTTAAGCAGGAGCAGAAGCAGGGGGGCGAACATCATCTGCTCAAGGGCAAGACCCTGGCCATGATCTTCGACAAATCATCCACCCGCACCCGCATCTCCTTCGAGGTCGGCATCTACCAGCTGGGGGGGCACGGTCTATTCATCTCCACCGGCACATCCCAGATGGGGCGCGGCGAACCGCTCAAGGACACTGCCCGCGTGCTCTCCCGCTACTGCGACGGCATCATGATCCGCACCTTCGGGCAGGAGATCGTGGACGAGCTGGCCGCCTACGCCACGGTGCCGGTGATCAACGGCCTGACCGACCTGTTCCACCCCTGCCAGATCATGGCCGACGTGATGACGGTCATGGAGCATAAGGGGGGCTACGCCGGGCTGAAGTTCGCCTGGGTCGGCGACGGCAACAACATGGCCAACACCTGGATCGAGGCTGCCGCCATCTTCGGCTTCGACCTGGCCCTTGCCTGCCCGCAGGGGTACGAGCCGGATGCCAAGGTCATGGCCTGGGCCGCGGAGCGGGCGCCCGGCAGGGTTACCCTCACGGCTGACCCCAAAGAGGCGGTGAGCGGTGCCCATGTGATCAACACCGACGTCTGGGCCAGCATGGGCATGGAGGCCGAGCAGAAGGTGCGCGAGCAGGCCTTCGGCGGCTTTTGCCTTGACGACGCACTGGCAGGGCTGGCCCATCCGGACCACATCGTACTGCACTGCCTGCCCGCCCATCGCGGCGAGGAAATTTCCGATTCGGTCATCGAGGGGTCCAACTCCCGGGTCTGGGACGAGGCCGAGAACCGGCTGCACGCTCAGAAGGCGATCATGGCCACCCTGATGGGCGGAGAGTAGGGCCTTTCCCGTGCCCCTCCTCCCCTGGGGAGAGAACCGGCCGCGGCAGGGCTTTGCGACACATTCAACATGGTAAGGAGAAGCGCATGACACAGCAGAAAATGGACATCAAAAACGTCGTCCTGGCATATTCGGGCGGTTTGGATACCTCGATCATCCTTAAGTGGCTCAAGAACGAGTACGGCTGCAGGGTAGTGGCCTTTTCCGCCGACCTGGGGCAGGGGGAGGAGCTGGACCCGGTGCGCGAAAAGGCACTGGCCACCGGTGCCGACGTGGTCTACATCGACGACCTGCGCGAGGAGTTCGTGCGCGACTTCGTCTTTCCCATGTTCCGCGCCAACGCCATCTACGAGGGGCACTACCTGCTGGGCACCTCCATCGCCCGGCCGCTGATCGCCAAGCGCCAGATGGAGATCGCCGCCAAAGAGGGGTGTGACGCGGTCTCCCACGGCTCCACCGGCAAGGGCAACGACCAGGTCCGCTTCGAGCTGGGCTACTACCACTTCAATCCCAACATCAAGATCGTGGCCCCCTGGCGCACCTGGGACCTGAACAGCCGCCAGGCCCTGATCGACTACGCCAAGAAGAACGGCATTCCGGTGCCGGTCACCAAGAAGCGCCCCTGGTCCTCGGACCGCAACCTGCTGCACATCTCCTTCGAAGGGGGCATCCTGGAGGATACCTGGGCCGAGGCGCCCGAGGAGATGTACGTGCTGACCACGGCTCCGGAAAAGGCGCCCAACAAGCCGCAGTACGTGGAGATCGAGTTCAAGAACGGCAACGCCGTTGCCGTGGATGGCGAGAAGATGACCCCGGCCCAGCTTTTGGCCCACCTCAACTACCTGGGTGGACAGCACGGCATTGGCCGGGTGGACCTGCTGGAGAACCGCTCGGTGGGCATGAAGTCCCGCGGTGTGTACGAGACGCCGGGCGGCACCATCCTGCGCGAGGCCCACATGGCGGTGGAGCAGATCACCATGGACCGCGAGGTCATGCGCATCCGCGACGGCCTGATCCCCGAGTACGCCCGCCTCGTCTATGCCGGCTACTGGTTTTCGCCGGAGCGCGAGATGCTGCAGGCGCTGATCGACGATTCCCAGAAGTGCGTCAACGGCGTGGCCCGCCTGAAACTCTACAAGGGATACTGCCGCACCGTGGGGCGCAAGTCCGATACTGACTCGCTCTTCAACCAGGATTTCGCCACCTTCGAGAAGGACCAGGTCTACAACCAGGCCGACGCCGAAGGGTTCATCAGGATCAATTCGCTCCGCCTGCGCATCAGGTCCATGATGCAGGCGGCCAAGAAGAAGTGAGGAGTGAGAGGTACAGAGTAAGGTGATCCTGCTGTCGAGGGGGAGGTCTCTGCGCTCCCCCTCGCGGCAGGCCTGTGGGATATGAGGGGAATGGGCAGGTTCAGCATGCCACTCTTCCTGATCCCGGCCCCCCAATTCCCGGATACATTTTTAACCACCGCTCTCCCGATGAAAAAGAAACGCTTCAAGAAAGAGCACATCGTCACCTCCGTGGTGGCGGTGATCGTGGACGAGGAAGAACGGGTACTCCTGACCAGGCGGAGCATTCCCCCCTTCAAGAATCTGTGGGTCATGCCGGGGGGCAAGATCGACCTGGGAGAGCCCATTCTCGATGCGCTCAAGCGCGAGGTGCGCGAAGAGGTGGGCATCGAGGTGGATGTGGACGACCTGATCGATGTCTTCGAGCATGTGACGCCGGGCGAGGACAAGTATCATTTCGTGATCATCTACTACCTCTGCCGCCCGCTCTCCTGCAGCATCGTCCATAACGAGGATGAGGTCAGCGAGGTTGCCTGGGTAGCCTTCCCTGACCTGGCCGGCTACCACCTGGCCGAGGGGGCCGGCTTCATCCTCGAAAAGGTCATTCCAAAATTCCGGAAAAGCGGCGTTTCGGGTAGCGCACATGCCTGAGATCATCCCTGCGAAGGTGAACCTGGATTTCCCCCTGGGGCATCACCTGCACTGCATGATCGCCCAACTGCCCAACCGTCTTGCCCGGGCCGCGACCGGGTTCGCGGTGGTTGACCCGGACGATGCCTGGCGCATGGTCTCGTCGGTGCTGGAGTTGGTGGCAGCCGGCGAGGGGAACTTCAAGAAACTGCACATCCTGCTCTTTCCCGAGACCTGTCTGCCCATGGCCCGCTTCGACGACATGCTGGGGGTCATCGCGAGGAGTTTTCGCCCCGATACGGTGACCATCTTCGGCGTGGAGCATGTGCGGCTGCGCGACTACCGGGCTCTCTTGGAGCGCTTCCGCGAGGACAATGCCCAGGCGCTCGCCCTGGTGGACAGGGATATCGATTCGGGCGATGTGTTGGACATGCCGGTCAACTGGTGCTGCATCGCCATCAAGGAGAGCGACGGCAATCTTCGGGTGTTCCTGGAGGCCAAGAGCCACCCCTTCCATGGCGAGGAGTACATCGACAAGTTCCACGATCTCTACCGGGGGCGGCATTTCTACCTATTCCGCTCGTACCCGGCCTGCTTCAACTTCATGGCTATCATCTGCCTGGATTACCTCTACCGCGACATGTACGCGTCCAACATCCGGCAGATCATCGACCATGCCGACACGCTTTTTTTCAAGACCCGCCAGGGGCTGAACGCACTGTTCGTGATCCAGTGCAATCCCAAGCCTGAGCACCGCGCCTATCGCGACGTGCTGAGCGGCTTCTACGGTGAGTACCTGGAGGAAACCCCGGGCGTTCGCGAGACCGTGACCGTGTTCGGCAATGCCTCGGGCGAGAGCTGGATGGAGGACATCCCCCAGGCAAACGGCTTCGGCAATTCGTCGGTGGTGATCAACCGGAAGCACCGCCTGGCGCGGGTGGCGCTGCCGGAAATTTCCAGTGACGACTTCGACGGTGCGCCGTTTTGCCGGCTGCGCTTCGGTAGGGGGACGCGGCTTCTGTACTTCAACCTTCCCCATGAGCACCAACTTGATCCGCGCACGTCGCGCATCTCCCTTAAGGTGCATGCGGTCATGGGGGTGGACGATACCGGTGTCTGGCACAAGCTGAAGGTTGGCGGCTCGACCTCGGGCTACGAGCTGGCGCGGGCGCCGGGGCAGTAATGCACTATCCTCTCCCTTGAAGGGAGGGGGAATTCAGGGATTGTGAGATTGATTCTGAAAGCCAACAGGAGAAGATATGTCCAAGGATAAACTCTGGGGCGGCCGCTTCACCCAGCCCACCGATGCTTTTGTCGAGGAGTTCACCGCCTCGATCCAGTTTGACAAGCGCCTGTACCACCAGGACATCCGGGGATCCATCGCCCATGCCCGCATGCTGGGCAAGCAGGGGATCATCCCCCAGGCGGATGTGGAGGCCATCGTGGAGGGGCTGCAGCAGATCCTGCTGCAGATCGAGGAGGGGAGTTTCGACTTCTCCATCTCCCTGGAAGATATCCACATGAACATCGAGTCCCGCCTGTCGGCCAGGATCGGCGAGGCGGGCAAGCGTCTGCACACCGGCCGCTCGCGCAACGATCAGGTGGCCCTGGACATCCGCCTCTACCTGCGGGACGAGATCGTGGAGATCACCTCCTACATCGACCTCTTGATCGACGCGCTGCTGACCCAGGCCGAGGAGAACGTGGACGTGGTCATGCCCGGCTTCACCCATCTGCAGACCGCCCAGCCGATCCTCTTCGCCCACCACATGCTGGCCTACGTGGAGATGTTTAAAAGGGACAGCGGCCGCATGGAGGATTGCCTGAAACGGGTCAACGTGCTCCCCCTGGGCGCCGGCGCCCTGGCCGGCACCACCTTTCCCATCGATCGTGACTACGTGGCCGAGCAACTCGGCTTCCCGGCCATCACCCGCAACTCCCTGGATTCCGTCTCAGACCGCGACTTTGCCCTGGAGTTCATCTCCGCCTCGTCGATCCTGATGATGCACCTGTCCCGCCTCTCCGAGGAGCTGATCCTCTGGTCCACCAGCCAGTTCAAGTTCATCGAGCTGTCCGACGGCTTCTGCACCGGCTCCTCCATCATGCCCCAGAAGAAGAACCCCGATGTGCCGGAGCTGGTGCGGGGCAAGACCGGCCGGGTCTACGGCAACCTGATGGCGCTCCTGACAGTGATGAAGTCCCTGCCCCTGGCCTACAACAAGGACATGCAGGAGGACAAGGAGCCGCTCTTCGACACCATCGACACGGTCAAGGGGAGCCTGAAGGTGTTCAGCGACATGATCAGGGAGATGAGCATCTATCCCGAGGCCATGGGCCGGGCCGCAGGCCAGGGTTTCTCCACTGCCACGGATGTGGCCGACTACCTGGTGCGCAAGGGGGTGGCCTTCCGCGACGCCCACGAGGCGGTGGGCAAGGCTGTTGCCTACTGCGTCGAGAACGAGATGGAGCTCACCGACCTGACCCTGACCGAGTGGGAGCTCTTCTCCCCCCGTTTCGAGCAGGACATCTTCGAGGCGATCACCGTGGATGCCTGCATCGACGCGCGCAACGTGCCGGGCGGCACGGCCCGGGAGCAGGTCAAGGGCGAGATCGCCCGCTGCCGGAAGGGGAAGTAGCGCTCTCCGGCCGCATGAAAGAGTAATTTATGGCATTGCCGGGCGGTTAAGGCTGCGTCCCATGCCAACTCCATGTTTCCCGAAAGGTTCTTGTATGCGCATACGTGCAATCCTGCTGTTCATTGTTGCTCTGGCCCTGACCGCCTGTGGCAAACGGGGGGCGCTGATCTATCCCGACATGCTGGTGCCGGCGCAACCCGCTGCCGTAAGCGCCCGCCAGGCAGGCCAGGCCATCAGGCTCTCCTTTACGCTGCCCCGGAAGGACCGGGCTGGCCGGGAGCTCAAGGATCTGTCCGGGGTGAAGATATTCAGGCGGGTCACGGTCGCGGGCCAGGAGGTCGGTTGCAACGCCTGCACGGAGGATTTTGCCCTCTTCCGCACCCTGTACCTTGAGCCGCTGTCCGGAAACGACGTACAGCGCACCGGCAGCCAGATACGGCTCCTGGACAGCGACGTGAGGGGTGGCGAGGCCTACAGCTATACGGTAACACCATTCACTGCCGACGGTACCGAAGGGCAGGCCTCCCCCCGGGTTACGGCGACCATGGTTGCGCCACCTCCACCGCCCGGGCTTACGGCGGTTCCGGATCCGATCCAGATCGAGCTGGTCATGGCTCCCGGTGCCGTGGAACAGGGGACGTTCGCGGGGTACAACATCTACCGGGCGGTCCAGGGGGAACGTCTGCCCTCTGTTCCGCTTAATCCGGAGCCGGTCAGGGGACCACGCTATCTGGACGGCACGCTGGACAGGAGGCTGAGTTATCTCTATGCCGCCCGCAGCGTCGTGAAGATGCCCAACGGTGAACTGGTGGAGAGCGAACTCTCCAACCAGGTGCTGACGAGAGTCACGGACGAGTAGGATAGGGTTGACGATCGGGCGGGAGCCTCCCGCAGCGAGACATGAAAGAGCCGCCACCCGGCAAGGGGTGGCGGCTCTTTGCGTGTTCACCCTGCATCAGAAGGCTCTCTTTCATTGTCAGCGCAGATTTGCTCTGCACAGGTTTGCCTGAACTTCCTGGTACGGGCGTATCAGCAGCGCTGGATACCGTGAAGTCACGACAGCTTTCAGCCCGCCTTGCTGTGCGCTCTTAATGGGGCATTCCACGCCCTTTATCCGAGCATTTCCCGGATTTTGCCTGTGAGCTGAATCATGTTGACGGGCTTTGAAAATATGGCGACTCCGTCACCCAGGCTGTCCCTGGTCTGAAGTATGGCCTCGGGGCAGGCGCTGCAAAATATGGCCTTGATTTCCGGTTGTAGTTTTCTGATTTCATTTAATGCTTCCAAGCCGTTCATTTTCGGCATGATCAGATCCAGCACCAGCAACTGGATCTCCTGTCTGTGGGTGATGAACTGCGCAACCGCGTCCTGCCCGTTCACTGCCGGTATCAGCATGTATCCCATACGTGACAGCGTTTTTGCCATTAATTTACGCACAAGATCGTCGTCCTCGGCGTGGAGAATTGTTTTTATCTCCCGCTCGTTACAAACTGTCATAACAAATTGTTTCCCTCTGCGATGGTGTCTGGCCAGGTATGTGGCCCGGTGCATTTACTGATTGCTGTTTGCAAGCGGGATTGTGACGAGGAACTCCGATCCCCCCTCAATGTTGCGCGCCTCGAGGTTTCCCCCCATGTTGCGTTCGATAATCATCTTTGACATGGACAGACCGATGCCGGTCCCATGAGTTTTGGTTGAAAAATAGGGCTCGAAAATCCTGGAGTGAATTTCGTTTGGTATACCGCCGCCGTTATCACGCACCACGACGCACCCCTGTCCGTTGCTTTCCTTTAGTTCTATTTCAATCAACCCTTTATCCGAATCCGTGGAGCTGACCGCTTCCCTGGCGTTGGAAATCAGGTTGAGCAGCACCTGGGAAAATTCATTGGGAAACCCCAGCAGGGTTACATCATGCGGCGCATCGAAACGGATATCGATGTTGCTGCCCCGGAACTCCGGGGCTACCAACGAGATGGCGGCATTGATCTGCTGTTGCGCGGAAAAGGCGACAATTTCCTTGTCCGGTTTGAAAAAATTACGGAAATCGTCGATGGTGGAAGACATTTTCTGGATCAGTATATTGCAGTCGACAAGGGATTGTTGCAGGTATTCCGGTGTCAGCTCATTGTAAGATTGCGCTCCTTCGATATCAGCCAGCATCAGGCTGAGCGCGTTCAGCGGTTGCCGCCACTGATGGGCAATATGGGCGATCATTTCTCCCATTGCGGCACGTCTGCTCTGGCTGATCAGGAATTGGTCCTTTCTGCGCAGTTCCAGTACGGACTCGTCTATACGCTCCCCCAGTGAACGGTTGATTTCTTTGAGTTGTTCCTGGTTATGGGACAATTCCTCTTCCATCTGCTTCCGGGCAGTGATGTTCTCATGGGCTATGACCGCATAGCGGCGCCCATTCGAGGTAAACCCGTTCACCCTGACAATGAACCATTTTCGGCCCTTAGTCGAACTGCAGGTGTACTCCATGACAAACTCGGGCTGTTCGCCGGACAGGGCCGCGGCGACCCCTTCGAAAAACTTCGTTGAATTGCCTTCCGGTTTCGGATTTGCCGTCGCAAGGAACTGCGGAGAGGGTGAGACGTTCCCCGAATCATGGCTGAACTTCTTCTTTTCGCACAGCAGGTACAGACTGCAGACAAAGCTGTCGTCGGCGCATTTACGGGAACAGTTGGTTGTGGCGTACTCGGACCAGGAACGGTTTGTGATGATGATGCTGCCCGATTCATCGATCACGCAGATATGGGCGGTCAGCGCATCCAGTGATGAACGGGTGAACCGGTCCTGTTCCCGCACGGCCTCCTCGGCGCTCTGGCGCTCGCGGACCTCTTCCCGCAGCTCCTGGGTCCGTTCGGCCACCTTGTTCTCCAGGTCTGCGTTCAGCCCGGTGAGCTCTTCGTTGAGGCGGGTCACTTTTATTTCCGCCTCCTTGACCCGCGAGATATCCGTGAAGGTGATTACCACCCCCTCGATCTGGCCGGTTTCGGTTCGAAAGGGGACGATGCGGTTGAGCAGGCATGTGCCGTCCCGGGTCGTTTCCTCGTTTTCCAGGCAGATTCCTTCGTTCAGGACGCGCTGGATGTCGGCCAGGAGTTCTTCCTGTCGGGAGAGGTGATAGGCGATGTGATCGATGGGCCGACCGATGTCCTGGGGGAGCAGTCTGAAGAAGGAGACAATGGCCTGGTTGAACTTGCGAATGCGCATCTGGTTGTCCAGGAAGATCGTGCCGATGTCGATGCTGGCCAGCAGGTTGTCGTGGTCGGTGTTGAGCTGTTTCAGCTCGATGTTCTTCCGCTCGAACTCCGAGTTGACCGAGTACAGCTCCTCGTTGACCGAATGCAGCTCCTCGTTGGTGCTCTGCAACTCCTCGTTGGCCGCAAGAAGTTCCTCATTGGCCGCCTGGAGTTCTTCGTTGCTGGTCTGCAACTCCTCCACGGTGGTCTGCAGGTTCTCGCGGGTCGACTGCAACTCCATCTCCAGGTCCTGCAGGTGCTGCCGGAACTGCTGGTTGCTGTCGAAGCTGCCCTCGTCGATGTTCTCGGGGGTCTCCGTCGTCCGGACCCGTTCGAAAAAGATGTGGTAATGGCTGGTGCGGCTCTTGTCATCCGGTATCGGCTCCACGCTCAGGTCCACCAGGAATTCTTCCGCACCCCGCTTGACGCGCACATTGCGGGTTCTGACGCTCTGACGGGACTTGGTGACCCGCAGCAGCGCCGTGCTGAGGGCGATGTGCAGGTTGTCCTCGGCCAACTGCAGAATATCGTTTTCGATGCGCCCCTCCGGCATGCGCAGATATTCCGACACGTTGCCAAAGTAGTGGATGATCTGGCGGTTCTCGCTGATCAGCACTCCGGGCGGCATGTGCCTGCGCATGAGGGTGTCGTAGTCGAACAGGAGCTGCCGGTCCAGGTTGACCATCTTGCTCTGGGTCGGCTGCAAGAGCGGCAGCGCCTGGGAGCGTTCCTTGTCGGAGCGCACCGTGTCCAGGGTGATAGCCAGTTTCAGGTCGCGGATCTTGCGGAACATCTTGTGCTGGCCGGCGACAACCTCGAAGTCGTCGGCGAACGCGCCCAATCCCTCGCTGGTCCCCAGAAACAGGATGCCGTCCGTCTTGAGGGCGAAGTGGAACAGGGAGATGATCTTTTCCTGTACGGCCGGCTGGAAGTAGATCAGCAGGTTGCGGCAACAGATCAGGTCCAGCCGGGTAAAGGGAGGGTCCTTGAGCAGGTTGTGGGGGGCGAAGACCACAATCTTGCGCAGCTCCGCGCAGATCCGGAACAGGTTGCCCCCCTCCTTCCTGAAGAAACGCTCCAGGCGCGCCGGGCTGACGTTGGTCAGGCGTTCCCGTTCGTATATTCCCTGGGAGGCAATATCCAGCGATGAACGGTGCACGTCGGTGGCAAAGACGGTGATCTTGCCCATGAACCCCATGTCCTCGGCCCGCTCGGCCAGGAGGATGGCCAGAGAGTAGGCTTCCTCCCCGGTGGCGCAGCCCGTTGACCAGACTCGCAGATCTTCTCCTGCCTGCAGCCTGGTGAACAGTTTGGGCACAATCTCCTGCTCCAGATGGCGGAAGGCCTGCTTGTCGCGGAAAAATTCGGTGACACCGATCAGCAGGTCCTTGTAAAGCGATTCCAGCTCTCCATGGTCGCCGGACAGGATCGAAGCGTAATCCGCTACCTCGGGAATCTGGCGGAATTCCATGCGGCGCCTGATGCGGCGCCCCACGGTGGAGCCCTTGTATTTGGAGAAATCCAGATCGTAGCTGCGGCGCAGGAGGGCGAAAATCTCGGCGAACTCCCCTTCGTCCTCGAACACATCCAGGTCATGGCGCAGTTTGCCGCGTATCAGGAGGGGATTGGCGGCGTATTCCACCAGGATGCGCGGCATACGGTCCGGCGGGAGGATCAGGTCGCATACCCCCGCCGCTATGGCGTTGCGCGGCATACCGTCGAACTGGGCCGACTCGGGCGACTGGGCCAGCACCAGGCCGCCGTTGTTATGGATCGATCTGATGCCGCGGGAGCCGTCGGAGCCGGTGCCGGAGAGGATGATGCCGATGGCCCGCTCGGCCACGTCTTCGGCCAGTGACTTGAAGAAGATGTCGATGGGGAGTTCCAGGTGCTGGCTGGAGGTCTTTTCGGTCAGGTACAGCTTCTGTTCCCTGACCGTCATCTGGCTTTTGGGGGGGATCAGGTAAACGGTGTCAGGTCTGAGATCGATGCCGTTGGTCACCCGGTGGATGGACATGGAGGTGTGGCGGGAAAGCAGGTCGTCCATCAGGCTCTTGAAGTCCGGCGAAAGGTGCTGGATGACCACGAACGCCATGCCGCTGGTGGGGGGCATGTTGTCGAAAAACTGCTCCAGGGCGTTCAGCCCTCCGGCGGAGGCGCCGATGCCGACGATGTAGCTGCAGGTGGGCGAGGTTGTCTCTTCACTGATCGGATCTACTGCTGGCATGCTACTCTCCTGAGCTGAAGGTTGCTGGCGCTGTTTCCGCCAGAAACGGAGCAGCCACCATCCCCGGGGGTGTTCCGTTTCGCTCCCACACCGCCCGGCCGGCATGGCGGCGAATAAATTCCACGATTCTGTCCGCCGCAAGGGGACGGCTGAAAAGGTATCCCTGTCCCACGTCGCACCGTTGAGCGGCAAGCAGGTTCAGCTGAGCCTCCGCTTCGATCCCCTTGGCGGCAACCTGCGTGCCGATGCTGTGGGCGAGGGAGATGGTGGCCGCCAGCTGACGGCATGCCATCTCCAGGCTGAGATGGTCGATGCGCAGGATCAGTCCCGAGGCATCGGCAGTGGAGATAAACCTGTCGGGGGTGATGATGCCGCGCAGGGGGTGCCGCCAGCGCAGCATGGCCTTCACACCTATCACCAAACCGGTCGCAAGGTCAATCTGCGGCTGAAAGTGCAGGATAAACTCGTTGCGTTCCACCGCCAGGCGCAGGTCATGTTCAAGCAGGAGGCGCTCCCGGGTGATGGCGTGCATCTCCCGCATGAAGAACTGGTAGTTGTTCCGCCCCCGGGATTTGGCGTGGTACATGGCGGTATCGGCATTCTTGAGCAATTCCTCCACGTTTCCTCCATCATCGGGAAACACGCTGATGCCGATGCTGGGGGTGGTGAGGAGTTCGTGTCCCTCCAGCAGGAAAGGTTGCGAGATGGCGCGCCGTATCTTGTCCGCCAGAAAGGCCGGATCGATGGCGGACCGGATGTGGGGCATCGCTACCACGAATTCGTCACCGCCCAGCCGGGCAACAATGTCGGAGGCGCGTACCGCGGCAACCAGGCGGGCGGCGACCTCGACCAGCAGCAGGTCCCCCATGTGGTGCCCCAGGGAGTCATTGATCTCCTTGAAGCGGTCCAGGTCGATGAACAGGACCGCAAAGTGGTGCTCGTCGCTCCTGGCCTGCTCCAGCGATTGAGCCAGGCGCTGCATCAGGCTGAAGCGGTTGAGGAGTCCGGTCAGTGCGTCGTGGTTGGCCCGGTACTCGTTGTCCTGTTCGCGTCCTGCCCGAGCGGCAACGTCGAGTAACGTGGCCGTGTAGTTGATTGTTTTCCGTCGTTCGTCTCTCAGGGGGGTTGCGGTTGTCCAGGTGGAAAGGACATTTCCGTCCTTGTTTCTGATGTGCAGCTCTCCCTGCCAGGGGTTTCCACTGCGCAGCGCTTCGGCCAGCGTCGCGAAGAGCTCCTTCGATTTTTGGCCAGCCAGCAGTCGCCGGGTGGTGCGGCCGACAATCTCTTCACCCGTGTAACCGGTCAGCTGGCTGAAGCTGTCGTTGCTGCCCATGATCCGGCCGTCGGCGCCGGTTATGAGCTGCGCCTCGTTGCTCTCTTGGAACATCCGCGCCAGGAGCCGGTTGCGCTCCTGCTCTTGTTTGAATGGGGAAATGTCGCTGAAGTAGACGATCAGCGCCTCCACCCGGCCCTTCAGGTCGTATGCGGGGGCCAGATGGGCCAACAACCATGACTCCCTGCCGCGGCGGGTTTCCCGCGTGATGGGGAGACCGTTTTGGAATGCCGCCAGGATGTCGCTCAAGAACTCATCCCGGTCCCAGATGGTGCGGGTGAGGCGGTCTACAGGCTGGCCCACATCTTCAGGCCGCAGCCTGAAGAGTCGGGCACAGCCCGGATTGAAGACGCCGATTCGCAGGTGCGGGTCGATAATGATGCTGCCTATGCTCCGGTCATTTCCCGGCAGGTACCCATTGGCCTGATGGGCTGATTCCCGATTCCTCCGTTCCAGCTCCAAAACTCGTTGGCCGAGCTTCCGGTTCGCCTCCCGCAAGTCGCTGGTGGCCGCCTGCAACTCCTTGTTCAGTGCCTGCAGCTCCCCCTGGCGACGGAACTGAATGTAGCTCCGGGAATATGACTTCTCCCGGCCGTGGATGGCGTGTGGCCCCGCTTGCAATTCGAAAGGAGGGAGTCCGCTGCCCAGGTTCGGCTGCTGACTCCGATTCGCCGGAAGCGCTTCCGGAGCTGTGCTGTTGCCGTGGTGCCTGGATGGGGGGGAAATCGTATGGCGTTGCATAATCTTCCTCTCCTCGGTGTCGCGGGGTTGGGGGGCGCTGCCGGCGGGTAACTGTCGTGAACTCGGCCAGGGAGCGCGGGTACGACAAACATCCAGTTTGTATGCATACCTCTCTCGGGGGGAAGTGACAATAGGATGAACACCCTAGAAGGAGCGCCATGCGCGCCTCTGGGGTCGGAGACGGGCGCCGGGAGCGTTGCTGGCAAGGCGGGGAAGGGGAGCGCGGAGGGGGCTACAGGCCACCGGTCAGGAGGGAGTAGCGGACCAGTTCGGCAGTGGAGTGGAGGTTGAGCTTGCCCATCAGGTTGGTGCGATGGTTGTTGACGGTCTTGATGCTGATGCCCAGATGTTGGGCGATCATGCGGTTGGTGCAGCCGTGGGCTATCAGCCCCAGGATCTCTCTCTCCCGTTCCGTCAGCTCCGCCACGGGCGGCTCCGGCTCGATTGCGGCATGCTGTATGGCACGGCTGATGGCGGTTCCTCCCGCGGCCACGGTACGCAGGGCGCTCAGGAGTTCCTCGTAGGCATCGTCCTTGAGGATGAAGCCGTGCGCCCCGGCGCTGACGGCCCGGCCATACATCAGGGGGTCATCGTGCATGGTCAGGATGATCGCCCTCGTCGCCAGCCCCAGGTTCCCCATGGCGCGGGTGATGGAGATGCCGTCCAGCTTGGGCATGGTGATGTCCAGCACGGCGATGTCCGGTTCCAGGGAGCGGATCAGTTCCAGGGCCGTGGCGCCGTCGCCGCATTCGGCGGCGATATGGATGTCTTCAGCGGTTGTCAGCAGGTTGATGAGTCCCTGGCGGAACATGACGTGGTCGTCGGCGATGAGAACCCGGATCATTGCAACGGTACCTCCACGGTGATGGCGGTGCCCATGCCGGGTGGCGAGATGACGGATAAAGCGCCGCCCAGAAGTTCGGCCCGTTCGCGCATGATAGCCAGTCCCGATCCTTCCTGGCTGATGATGGTCGGGCAGGAGACCCCTCCTCTGCCGTCGTCACGGATGGTGATGCGCATGGTATGCGGCTCGCGTTCCAGGCGGATGAGTGCCGAACGGCAACCGGAATGCTTGACGATGTTGGTGAGTGCCTCCTGGCAGATGCGGAAGATAGAGAGTTTGAAGGAGGAACCGAGACCGCGGAATGAGCCCTGACACTCCGCCCGCACGTCAAGGCCGGTCCGTTTCGCGCTCCGCTCGCACAGTGACCTGACCGCCAGGTCCAGGTCGGTGTCCTCCAGGAACAGCGGCCGTAGAGCCAAAATAATTTCACGCAGTTCCGTGGCGGCCGACGTCAGCTCCCCGATAATCTCGTTCAGTGCCTGACCGCCGCACGGCTCTCCTTCCCTGCAGCGGGCCTGACGTATCTTGAGCTGCAGTTTTATCGCCTGCAGGGTCTGGCCGATGCCGTCGTGGATATCGCGGGCCACCCTCGCGCGTTCCTGGTTTTCCAGGTTTTCCCGCATGGTGGTCACATTGGTTTCGATCTGCTGGCGTCTGGCTGTTTCCTGCCTGAGTGCCTCCATGGTTTCGTTCAGCTGCCCTGTCCTCTCCTCCACGACGATTTCCAGCTGGCGCCTGACGTTATCCTGCTCCGCCCGTTCATGCCGAAACCCGGTCGGCTCCGTCATGTCGCGCAGCACGCAGAAGAGGATGTCTCCCTCCCGCAGTGGCAGGCGTCGGGGCAGGATCTCAATCGGTCGCTCCTCGCCGTTTGTGTCTCTGCGCAGGCCGGTGCGATTGGTTTCGAGGTCACGGGGGGGACTGATATCCCCATTCGGCAGGAAAATATCCGTGATTCCCTTTCCCTCCAACTCTGAACCGGTCTCTCCCAGGAGGACACAGGCTTGCTGGTTGGCTCTGACGATGGCGCCATGTGCCGGATCGACCAGGAGCATCGCCGCGCCATGCTCTTCGCAGGCGAGTCGAAAGAAATCCCCCACCGAACAGGATGACCGGCCTGCTGTCTGCTTTTTCTCGCCCATGCCTTCACCTGATGGAAGTTGTGTGAACCGTGGCGCGCCCCTGTGGCGCGATGAACTCAGCGCTGGATACATACCATGGTTTTTCCCTGTTGGGTATCCGGAAAGGAGCGGGGGGAGGAATGCCCCCCGGCAGAGACTTGGGCTGTCGGGGGGCATGCGTGACGAATGGACGGCTTTATGGAAAACCGGCCGGAAGGGTGGAAAACGGAAATCCTACGGCATGGTGTGGCGGATGTCCTTCCCCTTGACCATGAAGATCACCATCTCGGCGATGTTGGTGGCGTGGTCGGCGATGCGCTCAAGGCACTTGGAGATGTAGTTGAGCTTGATGGCCCGGGAGATCGTAGCCGGCTCCTCGATCATGAAGGTCAGCAGCTCGCGCTGGATCTGGACGTTCAGGTCGTCCACGGTCTGGTCGTCGGTGCAGACCTTGATGGCCAGATCCACGTCGCCGCGCACGAAGGCGTCCAGCGCCTCCCTGACCATGGTCTCCGTCCAGTGGGCCATGCGGGGGATGTCGATGTACGGCTTGAGCGGCGGCTCCTCGTTCAGCTCCTTGACCCGTTTGGCGACGCTGGTGCACTGGTCGCCGATGCGCTCCAGGTCGGTGACGATCTTCAGCGCCAGGGTGATGAAGCGCAGGTCCCGGGCAGCGGGCTGGCGCAGGGCCAAAAGTTGCAGGCACTTCTCGTCGATGGCCACCTCCAGCCCGTTCACCTCGCGGTCCATGGCGATGATCCGCTCGGCCAGGGCCGAATCCCGGTTGGCCAGGGCAGCCACCGAATCGGCGATCATCATCTCCACCTTGCCCCCCATGGCCAGGATGTTGTTGCGCAGTTCGTCCAGTTCCAGGTCGAATGTCGCGCTGATGTGCTCTCTTCTTTCCATATCTTCCTCTCGAATCGTATGTGATGTAATGGTGAAACCCGGAAATCGATGCCAATGGAACGCGGAAAAGGCGGATGAAACGGATAGGGTCGGATTTGAGCCTTTCGGCCTGATTCGTATCCTGATCTTCCGCTTTTTCAGATGTGATCCGCGTTCCATGCTTTTGGTTTGGAATAACGGCGCACTATCGCACACTAGTGCCTGCTCATCGCCGTTTTTTTCGCTACCCGAAGCGCCCGGTGATGTAATCCTCGGTCTGCTTCTTCTCCGGGTTGGTGAAGATGGAACGGGTCTCCCCGGCCTCGATCAGTTCCCCCAGGTAGAAGAAGGCGGTCACGTCCGACACCCGGGCTGCCTGCTGCATGTTGTGGGTGACGATGATGATGGTGTACTTGCGCTTCAGTTCGTCGATCAACTCCTCGATCTTCAGGGTCGAGATGGGGTCCAGGGCCGAACAGGGCTCGTCCATCAGGATGATGTCCGGGTTCACGGCGATGGCGCGGGCGATGCAGATGCGCTGGGCCTGGCCGCCGGACAGCCCCAGGGCCGAGTCGTGCAGGCGATCCTTGACTTCGTCCCAGATGGCTGCGTTCTTCAGGCTGCGTTCCACCGTCTCGTCCAGAATCGCCCGGTCGCTGACGCCGGCGATGCGCAGGCCGTAGACGATGTTCTCGTAGATCGACTTGGGAAAGGGGTTGGACTGCTGGAAGACCATGCCGATGCGGCGGCGCAGGGATATCACGTCCATGTCCGGGGTGTTGACCTCCTCCCCCTCGAAGGTGATGCTCCCCTGGATGCGCACGTTGTCCACCAGGTCGTTCATGCGATTGAAGCAGCGCAAAAGCGTGGACTTGCCGCAGCCCGAGGGGCCGATGAAGGCGGTCACCTGGTTACGGGCCATGTCCAGGTTGATGTTCTTCAGCGCGTGTTTGTCGCCGTAGTGCAGGTTCAGGTCCCTGACCGACAGGATGGCGTCCGCCGGGGTGTGGGTGTGTGTCATGGTGTTCATCCCTGTTTTCTCAGAAGTTGGAGGTTACGTAGCGCTTGCGCATCCTGGTGCGGAAGCGGATCGCCAGGCTGCTGGCGACGATCACGATGGCGATCAGCAGCATGGTGGTGACATAGACCATGGGCTTGGCCGCCTCCACGTTGGGTGACTGGAAGCCCACGTCATAGATGTGGAATCCCAGGTGCATGAACTTGCGGTCCATGTGGAAGAAGGGGAAGTAGCCGTCGAAGGGGAGCGTCGGCGCCAGTTTGACCACCCCCACGATCATCAGCGGCGCCACTTCACCCGCTGCCCGGGCCATGGAGAGGATCAGGCCGGTCATGATGCCGGGAGTGGCCATGGGGAGCAGGATTCGCGTCAGGGTCTGGAACTTGGTCGCTCCCAGGGCCAGGGAACCCTCGCGGATGCCGCGGGGGATGGAGGCCAGGGATTCTTCCGTGGCGATGATTACCACCGGGACCGTCAAAAGCGCCAGGGTCAGGCTGGACCAGAGGATACCGCCGGTGCCGAAGGTGGGCGTGGGCAGTCGCTCAGGAAAGAAGAGCTGGTCCAGGCTACCGCCGATGCCGTAGACGAAGAAGCCCAGACCGAACACGCCGTAGACGATGGAGGGGACGCCGGCCAGGTTGTTGACCGCGATGCGCACCATGCGGGTCAGCAGACCGTCTTTGGCGTATTCCCGCAAATAGACTGCGGCGATGACGCCGAAGGGGAGGGAGAAGACGCTCATCAGGAGCACCATCATCACCGTGCCGAAGATGGCCGGGAAGAGCCCCCCCTCGGTGTTGGATTCCCGCGGGTCGTCCAGCAGTAGTTCGCGAATCCGTTCGGCGTAGGCGGCTATCTTGGCCGCAAGGGACATGGAGTTGGGCCGCTGTACCCGGACAATCTCCGTCAGCTCCACCTCTTTCAGGCCCCCGCCGGCATCCACAAGCTCAGCCTTGAACGCGGCCAGCTCGGTCTGCCGTGCGCTCATCTGCTCGTTGAGCGCGTCGAACCTGGTCAGGATGTTCTCCCTGGTGGCTGTCAACTCTCCGATACTGGCGGCGTTCTGCTGGCGCCCGTTGTACTCGAGCTTGAGGATCTTCAGGCGCAATTGCTCGGCCTCATGGTTCAGGTCGGACATCTTCTCCTTCAGTTCAGCGATGGCCTCGACCCTGGGCTGCAGGGCACTCCTGGCCCGGGTAAGGAGCTCCCAGGGGTCGCCTGTTGTTTCGGATACAAGGCCTTCAGCCTGGACGTTTTTCAGAAAACCGACATAGTTGCCATGTTCTTTGCGCTCAATCAACACCGCGTTCTTGGGGATGCTTCGGCTGCTGATCTCCTGCTCGTCGATCCAGCGGAAATCCTGTCCGAATACGTCACGGTTGGATACCTTGAGCTGGAGGCGGTGGCCGCCGGTGTCCGGGTTCTTTTCGCTGGCAACCAGCTGCCCCAGGGCGACGCTGCCGTCCTTCAGTTCGTAGCGCACCAGCTCGCGGGGCCAGAAGTAGCCCAGGCCATTGGTCATGACCACGCCGATCAGCGTCATGGTCATGAGCAGCACCAGGGCCAGGGCCGCTCCGGTCAGGAGGACAAACGGTTCGCCGGTTTTCAGATAGGTTTTCATCGGGTCAAACCTCATGGTTGTGCAGTGGTGCGGTACATCAACAATAAATTCCGGATTCGGCAGGTCAAGCCGTCCTTCGTTTGCTCCGGATCCCTGATCCTGTGGTTCCACGGCTCATGTCCGCGGCAGCCGGAAACTCGCCTGCAGACTCAAACAGTCCGGCTGCTTGTCGCTCCAGTTCGCCGGGAACCACGACGGATCAGGGATAAGTCGCTCTCTACGGACAGCTCCACCTGCCGGATGATCAGTACCGGCCGTACTTCCTGCGGAAGCGCTGGCGCAGCGCCTCGGCGACGCTGTTGATGACAAAGGTGAAGATGAACAGCAGCACCGCCGACAGGAACAGCACCCGGTAGAGGGAGCCATCCAGGGGGGCTTCCGGTATCTCTACCGCGATGTTGGCGGACAGGGAGCGCAGGCCGTTGAAGATGCTCCAGCTCATGATCGGTGTGTTGCCGGTGGCCATCAGCACGATCATGGTCTCCCCGATGGCCCGGCCGAAGCCGATCATCACCGCCGAGAAGACCCCCGGCAGGGCCGAGGGGAGCACGACCCTCCAGGCGGTCTGCCAGCGGCTGGCGCCCAGGGCCAGGGAGGCGGCGGTCAGGTTGCGCGGCACGTTGGAGATGGCGTCCTCGGCGATGGTGAAGATGATCGGTATCACCGCGAAGCCAAGGGCGATGGCGATGATGATGCTGTTGCGCTGGTCGTAGCGGATTCCCAGGACGCTGTAGAGCCACTGCTTGAAATCGCTGTCGAAGAGCGAGACCTCCACCAGTCCCCCCAGCTGCCAGGAGATGAGTATGCCCACCAGCGCCAGCGGGATCAGGATGATGAACTCCTTGCCACGGCTCAACTGATCCAGCCGGGAGGCCGGTTTGACCCGCTTCCAGAAGAGCAGGAAGATGATGATCAGGAGCGGAACGATGGCCATGGCCAGGAACAGCGCCAGCAGGGAATGGTCAACCAGCGGCGCCAGCCAGAGGCCGGCCAGGAAGCCGACCACCACCGAGGGGATGGCCGCCATGATCTCCACCGCCGGCTTGACCCGCGACTTGAGCGCCGGGGCCATGAACTGGCTGGTGTAGAGGGCGCCGCACAGCGCCAGGGGGATGGCAAAGAGCATGGCGAAGAGGGTCGCCTTTATGGTCCCGAACAGAAGCGGCATCAGGCTCATCTTGGGCTCGAAATCGTCGTTGGCGCTGGATGACTGCCAGACGTACTCCGGCCTGTCGTACCCCTCGTACCAGACCTTGCCGAACAGCGTTCCCAGGGTGATTTCCGGGTGCGGTATGTGCAGATTCCAGGTGGTGAGCTTTCCCGAACTCTCCAGAACGGTCAGGACATTTCCCTGGGGAGAGAGCGCTGCTTGGAGTACTGCTGACGAGTTCTCCTTGGGGGTGACCAGGGTGCGCTCAGAGGTGGTGTGGTCCAGGCGTACGACTCCCCTGCTATCCAGGGAGAGCAGCGACTTGTTGCGCGGAGAGGGGGCGATCATGGTCACCGCGCCCGCCTGTTGCGGCAGGGTGTGGATGCGGGTCAGGCGCTTGTCCTGGCCGCTCCCGGCGGAGGAGACCGGGAACCAGGTGGCATAGCCGCCACGTGCGTCGCCGATGGCCAGGGAAACATCGCCCAAAACCAGGTTGAGTGCGGTTATGGCCGCGCCTCCGGTTGCGGAGACCGTGTCGAGCAGCCGCGGGACGGCCACGTCGGACAGGTCCCAGCGCATGACCCAGCCGTTGTCGGTTCCGGCGTACAGGTAGTGCCCTTTCTGGTCCAGTATGGCTGCCGTGACCGTTCCGGGCAGCTTGTCGGTAATTTCCCCGAAGAGGTCGCGGGTGGTTTCGTTGTCCAGCAGGTCCTTCTCCACGAGGCGCTGATGGATGCCGAAGCGCCCATCCTTTAGCTGATCGACTCTCAGGGCGCCATTGTCCTGCCGGCGCACGAAGGTCCGTTCCACCGGCTTCGCTGCCGGAAAGGCCAGCTCGTCATTGGAGGTGAGGGTCGCTGAAACAGCCGTTTTGTCAGAGCCTACGCCGGAGGAGGTGAAGGAGATAGTGACGGAGCTTACGGCGCCATTGTCCCAGAGCAGGTTGCAGGTCGATGCTCCCAGATGGTCAACGGAGACGATCCTGGTTGCGCCGGCAGGGATGGCGGGCACCGTGAGCGACTCCATCAGCCGGCCGCTGGATGCCTGGACAAGATGGAGCGAGCCTTTCTCGTCCATCAGGAAGACCCGGGACAGGCTATCGTCGACGCCGCTGGTCACCATCCTCTGTCCCCTCAGGGGAGAGGGGAGCGTGCATGACGAGCTGATGTCGGCCCTGGGCGGGTTGAAGAGCGGCAGCGCGACCCGGGCGATCATCACCAGGATCCAGGCAACCGATACGATGACCAGTATGCCGCCTATCCTGATGAACCATTCGGCCAGCCGGTCCTGCCGTCGGGATTTTTTCGAGAGGTCTGTTTTCATGGGTGTCTTTATCTGGGTGCCGTATGCTGGGGCAAAAGGATCTCCTCCCGGCGGAACATCAGGGGCTGCCGGGAGGGGATGGGTGGAACGCCGCCTGGTCTATTTCAGGTTCTTGAGCTGATTGTCCACCAACTTTGCGGTTAGCGGGTCATAGCCATCCTTGACGACAATTTGCTGCCCCTCCTTGGAGAGCACATACTTGAGGAACTCCGACACTACCTTGGGCAGCGGCTGGCCCGGTTTCTTGGCCACATAGATGTAGAGCATGCGGCTTAAGGGGTAGGTGCCGCTGAGCACGTTCTGGTAGGTGGCTGCGGCGGCCGGGGCGCCGTCCTTGACGGAGAGGGGCACTGCGCGAACGCCCGAGGTGGTGTAGCCGATGCCGGAGTAGCCCACCGCGGCCACATCCCTGGCAACCCCTTCCACCACCGAGGCGGAGCCGGGCTGTTCCTTGACCGTGTTCTTGAAGTCACCCTTTTTGAGGGCGTGCTCCTTGAAATAGCCGTAGGTTCCCGAGGCCGAGTTGCGACCGTAGAGGCTGATCGGCTTGCTGGCCAGTTTTCCGGTTACCCCCACCTGGCCCCAGGTGGTTATTTCGGCGTGCCCGCTCTTGCGGGTCTTGGAGAAGATGGCGTCCACCTGGTCCAGGGAGAGGGATTTGACCGGGTTGTCCTTGTTGACGAATACGGCCAGGGAGTCCAGGGCTACGCCTATTTTTGTCGGCTTGTAGCCGTACTTCTTCTGGAACGCCTCGATCTCGGTCCCCTTCATCTCCCGGGACATGGGGCCAAGCTGGGCGGTGCCGGCAACCAGCGCAGGAGGGGCGGTGCTGGAGCCCTTGCCTTCGATCTGCAGGTTCACGTTGGGGTATTTCTTCTTGAAGCCCTCGGCCCAGTAGGTCATCAGGTTGTTGAGGGAGTCTGACCCGATGCTGTTGAGGTTGCCGGCAACACCGGCGACGGGAGTGTACGTCTTGATCTTGGCATCGATGTGAGTTGGCGCTGCCTGCGCCGATGCGACCGACAGGGCCAGTAACGCAGCTGTGACAATTGCCTTCTTAATCATGGAATCCTCCTGAGATGTGGGTGGTGCTTTTCAATGGTTGTTACCCTAGCACGGCACTGTTACGATTCTGTCACAGAAGGGGAAACAGTGTGTGAAAACTCAGCTGTTTGTGGCCATGCGCAGGGTGAAGGAGAAGGTCGAGCCCTTGCCCGGAGTGCTCGTGACCGTCAGTTCGCCGCCGTGGAGTTGGACGATGTGCTTGGCGATGGCGAGCCCCAGGCCGGTGCCCCCCTGCTCGCGGCTGCGTCCCTCATCCACGCGGTAGAAGCGCTCGAAGATGCGGGGGAGGTCCCTGGGCGGGATGCCGATGCCACTGTCCTGCACGGAGATTCTGAGGAACGTTTCTCCCTGTTCCGCAAACAGGCGGATCGTGCCCCCCTCGGGAGTGTACTTGACGGCGTTGTCGATCAGGTTCACCAGCACCTGCTCCAGCCGACCCTGGTCGACAAGTGTCCGGGGAAGATTGTTGCCAACTTCGTTATGGAGGCAAATCTTCTTTTCCGCTGCCCGGGGGGCGAGCAGGGCGCAGGATTTGGCGATGGTCGTGCCCACATCCATGGCGTTGAGCTCCAGGGCGCTGTTCCTGGCCTCCAGGCAGGAGAGGGTCAGGATGTCGTTGATCAGGGTGGTCAACCGTTCGGCATGCCTGCGGATGATCTCCACGAAGCGGGTGGCGTGCTCCGGTTCGGAGACGAGCATGTCATTCTGCATGAGGGTTTCGGCATATCCCTTGATGACCGAGACCGGGGTGCGTAGCTCATGGGATACGTTGGCCACGAAGTCGCGGCGCATCTCCTCCACGTGTTTCATGTCGGTAATGTCGTGAAACACCGCCACGACCCCCTGGCCGGCGCCATCCATGGCCAGGGGCACCCAATGGGTCAGCAGCGTGACATCACCCGGCTGGATGCGGATCTCACGGCTCAGCTCTCCCCCGCAACGAGCCAGGTCATGGAAGGCAGCCTGCAGGTCGGGGTTGCGGCATACCTCGATCAGCTTTTTCCCCTCTACCCCGTCCGTCATGGCGAACATCTTCCTGAAGGCGGGATTGACCAGGGTGATGGCACCGTCAGCGCTGGCCACCATGACCCCCTCGCCCATGCCGCGCAGGATCGCGTCCAGCCGGGTCTTTTCCGCGTCCAACCCGTGCATCTGAGCGTCGATGCGCTCGGCCATGTCGTTCAGGACCGAGGCCAGGGCGCCGATCTCGTCCTGGGAGGCGACCGGGATGCGGCTGTACTCGCCATCTCTGCCGATGCGGGCGGCCACCTCCGCCATTTCGCGCAAAGGGCGGGAGGTGACGCGGGAGAGGAGCAGGCTGAAGGCCAGGGCGGCCAGGAGCGCCATGCCCACGGAGCCTGCGGTCATGCGGTGCAGGGCGGCCGTGGCGCTGGAGAGGCGCTCCAGGGGGAGCGACAGTCTGATGAAGCCGTAGTGGCCGTTGCTCTCGTAACCAAGGGCCGTGTAGAGCATGTCGGTCTTCAGGGTCTCGGAATAGCGCAGGCTGCTGCCGATCCCACCCTGCATGGCCTGGACGACTTCCGGACGTTTGAGGTGGTTTTCCAGATGGGATAGTTCGACCTTGCTGACATCGGAGTCGCCCCTGACCAGGCCCGAGCGGTCGATCAGGGTGACGCGGGCCTTGATGGCGGAGCCGATCCTCTCGGCCAGCTGTTGGGGCGGCATCGTATCCCTCTCCTGCTCGGCCAGCAGCTTGGCCAGTCTGGTCTGGCTGATCAGGTTCTCGCGGCTCTCGTCCAGAAAGTAGCTCTGGGCGCTGTGATCGAAACTCAGGTAATAGGAGCCGGACAGCAAGAGAATCAGCAGCAGGTAGGAAAGCATCAGTTTCCAGCGGAATGTCATGGGACTAGTTCTCCTCGATTTTGTAGCCGAAACCCCGAACCGTCTTGATCTGCTCTCCCGGAGCGCCCAGCTTGCCGCGCAGTCGGGTGATGTGCGTATCCACGGTGCGCGTATCCCCCACATCATGGTAGCTCCACACGTCCTGCAGCAGCTGGTCCCGGCTGATTACCCGGCCGCGGCGCTCCACCAGGTAGAGCAGCAGCTTGAACTCCGTGGAGGTCAGGTCGGTTTCCGCATCGGCGCTGACCACCCGGTGGCGCTCCCGGTCGATGACGATATCACCCAGGGTGAGAAGCGGCGATCCGGTTGGCTGTTCAACGTCGCAGCGCCTGAGAATTGCCCTGATGCGCAGGCAGAGTTCCCGCATGGAGAAGGGCTTGACGATATAGTCGTCGGCCCCCAGCTCGAACCCCACCACCCGGTCGATCTCGTCCCCCTTGGCGGTGACCATCAGGACCGGTATGCGGCTGGTGGTCGTGTCCTTGCGCAGGGCCTTGCAGACCTCGGTGCCCAGCATTCCGGGCAGCATCAGGTCCAGGACGATCAGGTCGGGCTTGCTGTCGCGGGCCGCCTCGAGCCCTGAAATGCCGTCAAAGGCGCAGCGGGGCGCAAACCCCTCCTTCTCCAGGTTGAAGGCCAAAAGCTCGGCAAGGTCCCGCTCGTCTTCGATGATCAGGATCCTCTGTTTCATGGGTGACTCCTCGGTGGTCGTGATCTGACACACTGTATCCGTGTACGATTCATGAGCTTGTAACATAGGAATGTTACAACTCTGTGTCGATTTGTAAAATAGTGCGTAGAAGTTTGGTTGACAGGCCGTCTGGGGGGGGCACTGATAGGATCCGGTGATGTTTCACACACCTTTTTGGTGATCGCAACTGTATCGTAATAATCCTGGTCTATGGTAGAGGCAGACACGGAGAGAAAATGGAGGTTGTATGAAGATACGAATCGATGAGGATTACTACCGCTGGAACTGCGAATGGTGTGATACCGAGAACCGGGTTCTCTGGATACGGGTGCATGAGGGACTGACCTGCGGCGCCTGCCACAGGGCGACACATCTGGGAGGGGAGATGCTCGCCAGCCAGGAGGCGAAGATCTCCGCCGGACTGTACTGAAGCATCTAGGAGTCTGTCGGGCTTGACCTCAGGGGCGCCCTCTTTTGTGGCCAAGCCGATTAAAAAAGTTCCGTATGTGTTCGTCTTCCCACCGGCAACCTGGTTAATTCAGCCCTTTCAGCGATGACTGCGGTTATTACAGGCTGATTTTCGCTATTTCTCATTCTATCCGGCCAAGACATGCAGCCGTTTGATGTTGTAGGCCATGCAGACGAGGTTCCATTCGCCTTTTACTGCTTCAAAGCCACGAAGAAGAAAGCTTCTGAATCCCATGACCGCCTTGATGATGCCGAAGACCGGTTCCGAGGTGACTTTTCGCTGGGCGTAGATCGCCTTGCCGGAAGGTGTCTTCAGGCGATGCTTCATTCTGGCCACGGAATCGGCATCTTCGGGTAACGGCGGCGGTTCGGCAAAGCGCTCCATCAGTGGCACGTTGTGACTCTGCCGGTCTACGGCAATGTAGGGAGTTATCCCGTTCTCCTCACAGGCAGTTACATTGGTTTCGCTGAAGTAGCCACTGTCAGCTACCAGATCGGTTGCCTTGCCAAGCTTCTCAGGCAGCGCCGCCAGGTTCTCCAGGGTCGGTGTCAGCTCCTGTTTGTCATTGGGATTCTGGGTAACATGGGCCGAAACGATGAGCTTTGATGCCGTATCCACACCGGCCTGGGCGTTGTACGTCTGCTCGAATCCGCCACCGGAGGTCGGCATGATCCGCGACTCTTCATCGGTCAGATTGACCTGATCTTTGGCAGTGGGGCCGGATTTGGGCGGTTTCGGCTCTTTCCCCTTGGCCTTCTTGCCCGTTGCCTGCTCCTTCTTGGCCCGTTCGGCGACTTTCTTCTCATAAGCGGCCTGTTCACGAGCATGGCGCTCAGCGGCACGTTTTTTGATCTCGACCTTGGCTGCGGCAATGGCGGAAAGACGCTTTTCCCGACGTTCCAGTTCTTCGGGGATGTTCATGCCGTCCGGAATATCGGCATGGTCCGCTGCCTCGGCCTTTTTGAGCAGTTCGCCAACCTCAGCCTTGATCTGCTCTTCAAGCTTGCAGGCATGCTCATAGCTCAGCGCCTTGTGCTTGGAGGCATTCGCCTTGATTTTGCTGCCATCCAAACTAACGTTGCCCAGTTTCAGCACCTCCATCTGATGAGCGATCAGCAGAATCTGGGCAAACAGCTTGTTCAGTTGCGGCAGAAACCGCCGGCGGAAGGTGGCAATGGTATCGTGGTCAGGATGACTGTTTGCCGCTATGAACCGGAATGCCACGGAGTCGTAGGTGCTGCGCTCAAGCTTCCGGCTGGAGAATACGCCTGTCGCATAACCGTAAAACAACAATGCTACCAGCATCTCAGGGTTATAGGGCTGCGAGCCTCGGCCGGCATAGGTAGCTTTCAAAGAGCGCAGGTCGAGCTGTTCGACAATTTCGACCACAAACCGGGCCAAGTGCTTTTCTGGTAGCCAATCCTGCAGCGATGGCGGGAGCAGATAGGGTGTTTCCCGGTCAACTTCAATAAACTTTGATTTCATAGTCAACCCCGATACCTAACCAGTTGATATTACCGGACAAATATACGGGATACACCAAGAAAACGCAAGCTAAAGCTGACGACTTATTCAATAAATACAGCAGGTTAACCAATTGAAAACGCCCTGGAGATGACGGCTGAATGCGTTAAGCCCGACAGACTCCTAGCAGTAATGAAAAAAAGGGCGCTCTGGTCTTTCATGGCCAGGGCGCCCTTTTTCATTGGTGTGCAGGCGCTATTTCCCGCAGCATTTCTTGTATTTCTGGCCGCTCCCGCATCTGCACGGGTCGTTGCGGCCGATTTTCTCCACGATTAACGGCTTGGGGCGGACCCGTACGCCGTCGGTGAAAAGCCAGACTCCGTTCTTGCGCTGGAACAGGGCGTTTTCGTGATGGTCATGGGAACCCTCTCCATCACGGTAATGGGCGATGAACTCCACCTGGCCGGTTTCGTCTTGCGCTCCCCCCTGCTGGGTGCCAAGGATTTCCAGCCCCAGCCATTCGCTCTTCTCGGCCCATTCCCTGGTCCCCTGGTGATCGTACCCCTTGCGGTGATCCGGGTGGGTACTCGTTAAGATAAAGTCGACATCCACCTTGACATGGGCGCTGTAGCGCGCCCTCATGAGTTCTTCAGCCGTTTGCGCCGGTCGTGCGCCGCTGATGATCGGCTGGCAACAATCTTCATATGCCGTGCCGCTTCCACAGGGACAGGTATTCATCGGTGCATCTCCTCCTCGATAATCGAATGCTGCTCGGGCTACTGCCGTTACATGCTCTTGCCCTCCTTGTCAAATGGTTTTTCCGGGAGCGGGGGAGCACGTGCCTATTAAGCGCAAGCAGGCGGATGAGCAGATACGACACATGGCAACACATGACGGCCTGACTAACCTTCCACCCAGGAACTTGGCAAAAGAACATCTGACCATGTCCCTGGGGGTTGCCAGTCGGAATAAAACCATGGTTACTTTGATGTTCATTGACTTGGATGGCTTCAAGGGGGCAACGACACTCTTGGTCACGATGCCGGCGACTATGTATTGAAACAGGTAGCTCAACGGACGCTTTCGTGTGTGCGTGAAACCGATATTGTTGCCCGTGTGGGGGGAGACGAGTTCCTCATCATCGTGACCGGTCTGGAACATGCGAATAACATAACAAAGATTGCGGAAAAACTGATGGCGGCGGTTACTCAGCCTCTTCTCTACAAGGGACAGCAGGCAGGGGTCGGCACGAGCATAGGCATTGCCGTATTTCCGCACGATTGTACGGATGAAGAAAAACTGGTTATGCTGGCTGACGAGACCATGTATGAAGTTAAAAAATCCGGCAAGAACGGCTACAGGTTTGCTAATGCAGCGGAAAAAAGAAGCTGAATGTTTGTAGTGAGCAGCTAGTCCCTACGTGATTGGGCAGTTTTTCGGTAATACCGTCGACACATCATTCATTGCGGCCGATTGCATCACGTGTTTTGAAACGTTTGCAAAGGTGGCTCTTTGAGAGCCGCATGGACGGCATTGGCCAGCGTAACGAGATCAAACGGTTTGAGTAACAGCTGATTGATGCATAAGCCCCGGCTCTTTTCCACATCACTGATTTCATGAAATCCCGAACAGAGAATAACCGGCAACTCGCTCCTCAGCTGACGGATTTTCCCGGCGAGTTCAAACCCGCTCATGTGAGGCATGGTCTTGTCGGTTATCACCAGATCGATGCCCCCCATTGTATTCTTAATGGTTTCAACCGCCTTCAGCGGGTCTGTCTCTGTGGTCACACGGTATCCGAGCTCCTCGAGCATGATCCTGCCCATCTCTACCAGCATCTCCTCATCATCCACCAGCAGAATGCTTTGACCGTTGCCTTGGGGAATGCCGTGAGCCGTCTGCTCTTCATGTCCCTTGTTCCACCGCATCAGAGGCAGATAAATCCTGAAAACCGTGCCTTTGCCCAGTTCGCTGTACACCCTGATATCACCGCCATGACTCTTGATGATGCCATGAACCATGGCCAGCCCCAGCCCGGTGCCCTCTCCCGGTCCCTTCGTAGTAAAATAGGGGTCAAAGATTCTGGGCAGGTTTTCCGGTTCAATGCCCATGCCGGAATCCCTGACACTCAGCTCCAGGCAGTGCCCCGCGGCAAACGTGGAACCCTGTGGTAGGGTACGGCTGTCGACTGTTACATCTGCAAGGCATATTTCCAGAACGCCGCCTTTATCCTTCATGGCATACCCCGCATTGGTGCACAGGTTTACCAGTACCTGATGCAACTGACTGGAGTCAGCAATAATGATGTCCGATTCGGTTTCGATCCGGAGCTTCAGCTCTATCGTGGCAGGAAGTGAGGCGCGCATGAACTTGGCCACCTCCTGTAGTATCGGTATGACAGAGGTGGGTTTCGTTTCATGGTGCGCCTTGCGGCAGAAGGTCAGTATCTGCTTCACCAGGTCTTTGGCCCTGTTGGCGGCCGTCAGCACCTGTTCCATGTTCCGATACACCTTCGGCTGCTCCTTGACCTTGTTCAGCGACAGTTCCGTATAACCCATGATGCCGCTGAGTATGTTGTTGAAATCATGGGCTATGCCAGCGGCCAGTGTTCCGATGGCCTCCAGTTTCTGAGCCTGGATCAGCTGCTCTTCCAGTTTTTTGCGTTCCTGCTCGCCCTTCTTTCGTTCGGTTATATCCCTGAAAAGCCCTTCTATTCCGGCAAAGTTGCCATTCTCGTCATAATAGGCATTACTGCTGGTTTCCACCATCACCGGTGTGCCATCATGTTTCTTCAATTCCACTTCGTAGTTTGTTACTTTTCCATGCTGCCTGATCAGTTCGAAGAACTCGCTCCGTTTTTCCGGCTGAAAGTAGAAGGTGTCCGCAATCGACTTGCCCAGGAAGTCGTCAAGGGATCCGCACCCCAAAAGCTTCAGCGCGCTCGGACTGACCATGATCAGCCTGCCCTCGGCGTCGCCGCGGTACAAGACATCCTGAATATTCTCTATGACCATGCGGTAGTTGGCTTCACTGCGCCGCAGGGCTTCTTCCGCCCGCCGGCGGTCGGTAATATCACGAACAGATTCTATGACCGCTATCATATTGCCCTGATCGTCATACATGGGAGAGGCCGCAACCCAGATATGGGCGCCTTTGCCACCGTAAAGCGCCGGGGCAAACGCCTCGGCATTATAGGTGTTACCCCTGTGGTCGAACCAGGAGTAGTTTGAAAGCAGCTCTTCGTTTTGATCAAGGATATAGTCGATGATGTACTGCCGGCGATAACCGTAGAACGGTATCGTGGTAACGGAATGCTCTTCGCCCAGTACTTCTGTCTTGGAAACACCGGTCATCTCTTCCATGGCGTGATTCCAGGCAATGATCTTTCTCTCGCTGTTCACGATCAGCGTCGCATCGGGCAGAAACTCGATGATATCCTCCAATTGCTTGTTGGCCTTGACAATCAGATCCTTGGCCTGCTTGCGTTCAGTAACGTCACGGACCGATTCAATGGCACCGACCGCATTGCCCGTACTGTCAAACAAGGGCCTCGTAATCGCCCAGAGCGAGCGTTTTTCCCCTCTTACCAGCGAATCTCCTTCAGCATAGAGACAATCACCAACCTTTTTAATGCTCGAATAATGTTTGTTCCCCTTACGTTCTTCCTCTGACATGAACACCAGATCTACCAGAACCGGCCTTCTGCTTCCGTAAATAGGGATGCTGTACTCATAATCACCTTTGCCGATCATGTTTTCCGATGCAACGCCTGTCAGCTCTTCCATGGACCTGTTCCATGCAATAACACGCCCCTGCTGGTTAATGACCATGATTGCGTCGGGAAGAAAATCGATGATCTGCAGCAGACGTTTTTCCGAGTCGTGCGACACCTCTTCCTGCTGCTTGCGCTCCGTAATGTCGCTGGAGTTTACTAGGAGGCAATCCTTGCCGCCAATGCTGACCCGGCGCATCCTTACGTCAACCCAGAACAGGCTGCCGTCTTTACGCCTGGCCAGCCACTCAAAATGCTGCGGCTCGCCATGTGCCGCACGGTCGATCCATTTCTTGGCATCACTGATGCCATATGAAGGCTGGCCGGAACTTATCAGGCTTACGTCGGCATTTGCCAATTCTGAACGGCTGTAGCCATACATGTCATAAACTCTTTCGTTTACATCAACAATGACCCCGGTCCGCGGATCGTGGATAAAGATAGCGTTATTGGACATATCAAAAATGGTGCGGTACCACTCCTCATTCTCGCGCAGCAGCCTTTCCGCCCGACGCTTTTTACGGTTTGTGACAATAAGCGCTATGATCGCGGAAAGCTGGAGGAACAGTATGACGGCGCCGACCATGACATATTTGAAATGGATGCGGAAAAACGATTGCGGACGGTTAATTACCGTCACTCCGGCCGGAGGAGTGTTTTTTTCCAGATTGAAGCGCTGGAGTTGACGATAATCCAACATCCTCAACGGAGGCGTTCTCTCCATTACCGGCACATCCTCGCCAGCCATGAGTCGAAGCGCAATGCGTGCGGCATTCTCCCCCTGCCGCTCTCCGCTCAGCAGACTTCCCCCCATGATCCCCTTGCCCGCCAAGAAATCCCACAGGCTGAAAACAGGCACCTTGCAGTGCGGCAGTATTGTGGCCAGCACATCCTCAAATTCATAGGTGTGCCCGGTCCTGTCGCGGGAAAAATTCCCCTGCAGCAGCACGCTGCCCGGCTTGAGTGCGGAAACCGCCGAGATCAGCTCCGCCTGTGCAGGACTGCGCAAGACGCTCAGCCGCAGATGCTTGTTCTGTCCAATCTCCTTTTCAACAACTGTCAGCACCTCGTTGCTGCTCTCCGTGTCATCAATCAGCAGCACGATTTCCCGTGTCTCCGGGAGAGTTGCCATAATCAGCCCGATAGTGCCGGCCGGGTCCACATCCTCAACCACTCCGCTGATACGCTTCTGCCCTTCGAGCATGGCCGGCCTGAAGCCGTTGATACCGCTGAAGGAGACCACTGCCTCCGGAAAGAACCGACTCCGGTTTTTGACGGCAAATTCCAGCGCCTTGTTGTCGGTGACAATCACCATGTCAAACCTGATGCCGGCGTACTTTGCGCGGAGCTGTTCGCTGAAGGCCGGGATTCTGCGTTCATCGGGAAATCTCTTCCAGTCCATGTATTCCACATAGGGCATGCAGCCGGGGTAGTTCTCCCGCAGTACGCGCATGATCCCTTTCATTTCCTGGTCGGTAAAGATATAGGTCTGATGGTAGGAGTGGAGCAGAAGGACGTTTTTGCCGTCCAATGGTCCGGCGGCAGCGCTGAAAAGGGGCAGCAGCAGGCAGAACAGCACAAGAGTCAGCAGCAAAACAGCTTTGTCAGATATGAACTTCAACGCAGTTTCATTCATCCGTTCACCTGTTCCTTGTCTGATCAGGCTCTGTATCCTGCCTCGTCCCGTCAGTGACGGAAAAGTTCCAGGAGGTACAGGACGATTTCGATAGCGATCAGGATGATGATGATCCACTCCAGACGGGCCGAGCGTCGGGCGTGGGAGAGGCTGGTGAAGACGCCGGTCATGTCCAGCAGGGTCTCGGACTTGTGCCTGATCTCCAGGTAACGCTGGTTCAGCTCGAACAGTCCTGCCATGGTCAGGTAGAGTCGGTCGGCCTGGGGGTCGTCCCAGGTTATCTCCGGCTTGTCCAGGACCATGATGTGAGCGATGGAGGTGAACTTGAAGCTCAGGATGGATGACGCCATGCGGGCCATGTCCCGGTCGGGAAGCTCCAGCTTGCCCCTGGCCAGTTTGGCGATCAGCACTTCCACCTCGTCGAAGACCTGGTCGATGCGGGCCTCGATGCGCTCCAGGGCCACGGATTTGGCGATCACGAAGCAGATGATGTCCAGGAAGGTCGGGTCGCAGCGGGGCATGACGGCGCAGTTGTTGGCGATGGCCGTTTCCCGCTGCGGATCGATCTCCAGGCGGTACTCCTCGTGAAAGGGGAACTGGTGGCGCCGTTTCATCTGCCCGGCATGGCCCTGGATGGCGTCCAGGAAGCGGGCGATCAGGTCGGCGGAGCAGTTCAGGAATACCACCCCGCCGAAGTAGTAGAGGTAGGCCTGCTCCCCATTTGCGCTTGGTACCGGCGCGAAGGTTACCGGGTTAAGCTTCATCGGCTCTTCCCAGCGGTATTTTCGGGTCATGCCCAGCTTCTGCGCCAGCCGGTTCAGGTCCAGTTCGCCATCAAAGGCGTATGCGTTGAACAGGAATTCCATGCTGTTGCCCCCGGTTTTTCCATTACCTCTTCTTCCCATCTTAACATGGCTATGACCGGGATGCTTGCGGCGGCCCGCAAGTGCGGCTAGACTGTGGCGGCAATCAGGGCTCCGGCCCGAAGGGGGGCTATCCCTCTTTCGCACATTCCTGGAGGTTTCACTCCCATGCAATCCTTTCTCTTCGTCAATCCCCTCTCCGGGAGCTATGACCCGCGCCACGTCCCCCGTATCGTCACCCGCCTTGCTGAAAGCGGGCTAACGCCTACGCTCCTGGAGGTGAGAACACCGGCGGATGCGGCTGTCCATTGCCGCAGGATCAATGGGGCGGAGGAGAATCCCCTGGTCATTGTTGCCGCCGGTGACGGAACCATCAACGCGGTGCTGAATGGTTTGCGTCCCGGTATGGCGACGGTTGCCATTCTTCCCCTGGGAACCTCCAATGTGCTGGCACGGGAGATCGGCATCCGTTCGCTGGAGGATGGACTGGAGCGGATTATTGCCGGCAGGAGCCGTCAGTTGCCGCTGGGACTCCTGGATCTGGAACGGGCCAGCCATCGTTTCCTGCTCATGGCCGGCATCGGCGTGGATGGCGCGGTTGTCAGGGATGTGCGCCCAGGGGAGAAGCGGCTGCTGAAACAGGGGGCCTATGCGCTCTCAGCCCTGCGTTACGCCTTGCGCTGGGAAGGGGAGATGATCCAGGTAGTCACCCCCGATCGCACGCTTGCCTGTCACGGCGCCATCATCTGCGCGGCATCCCGGTATGGCGGAGACTTTGTCCTCGCTCCCGGGGGAGACCTGTTCTCGCCGGAGTTCATGGTGGTCTGCATCCTTGGCAACCGGCGCAGGGATTACCTGCGCTTGGCGTGGGACCTGTTTTCGGGGAGGGCGCAGACCAGCCGGCAGCTGCTGGGCATAACGGCCAGGGAAGTGGCGATCCGCGGCGTCAAGCCGGTGCAGGTAGACGGGGACTTTATCGGCTACACTCCGGCCAGGTTCAGGGTCCTGGAAGATTTTGCGCGCATCATCGTCTGAGTACTCATTTTTCCTGTTATGCGGCTGTTGTGATTATGCGCACCGCCTCCTGGTGCCGGAGTGTCGTACTGTCCGGTGGTTTACGCCGGTTGCCCCGATGATGCTTTGTTGTGTATTCTCTTGACCGTCATGATTGTGTCGGTTAAAGGTCAGTCATGATTTTGTCTGGAGCCAGCTCCCGCGGCGCAGGCGCTCTTGGTCGTCATGGAGGTAGCCTCTGGTTGCGCGGAGTGCCTTTGTATCCGGATGTTTGCGCATGACCCGGGACAAGACTATGCAATCAGCCATTCTTGCCTTAATGTGCAGGGAGCGGACAAAGTGATAGTCTCTGGTACAATGTGATGAAAATTACAGTCTGTTCACTAAAGGACTTAAAACAGGGGGGGAAGTCATGTTCAACAATCTGAATGTGGGGACAAAGTTGTTGGCGGCATTCGTGCTCGTGGCCGTGATCAGCGGCGTCGTGGGCGTCATCGGCATAACCAGGAACCGCCAGATCGCGGACGCTGACAAGAAGATGTACGAAAAACTCGCCGTTCCCCTGGGGGAACTGGCGGTCATAGCCGAATCGTTCCAGCGGGTTCGCATCAACCTGCGTGATGCAGTGGGCGCAACTGACGAGAATGAACGTCGTAACGCCCTGCAGACGATTCAGAGGCTGAGCGGCACCATCGGTACTAATGTGGAGAGCTTTGAGAAGAGTATTTCCGACGAAGAACAGCGCAAGCTGTTCGAGCAGTTCAAGGATGCCCGGAAAGTCTATGTGGGGCACATCTCTACGATCATCAGGCTTGACAACGAGAAGCGAGACGCCGAGGCCCTGGCGCTCATGCACGGCGAGGCCAAGCAGGCTGCCCTGCGTTATCAGGAATTGAGCGACAAACTGATTGAGAATATGCAGCAGCAGGGCAAGCTGCTGTCCGAACAGAACGAGAGGACGGCGAGCAACGCCTTTATGCTCATGGTCTGTTTTGTCGCTGCCAACATCGTCATCGCCGTCCTGCTCGGCCTGTACATCAGCCGCATGATCACGACGCCGCTCAATGACGCGGTCCGGGTGGCCACGGCCATCGGGGCGGGAGATCTGAACGTGGACGTCCGAGTGACCTCAGGGGATGAGACCGGCCGCCTGCTGCAGGCCATGAAGGTCATGGTCGATAACCTGCGCAACATCATCAACCAGGTATCAGGGACCTCGTCCCAGGTTGCGGCGGCCTCCAGCCAGTTGCATGCCACCGCGGAGCAGATCGCCACCGGCGCCGAAGAGGTGGCGGCCCAGGCCGGCACCGTTGCCACTGCTGGTGAAGAGATGTCAGCCACATCGGGCGATATCGCCCAGAACTGCCAGATGGCGGCCGAGGGGGCGCAGCGCGCCTCGGCTTCGGCCCAGAACGGCGCGGAGGTGGTTGAAAAGACGGTGGTGGTGATGGGACAGATCGCCGCCAAGGTGCAGGAGTCTGCCAGGACCGTGGAGAGCCTGGGGGCGCGCAGCGACCAGATCGGCGCCATCATCGGCACCATCGAGGACATAGCCGACCAGACCAACCTGCTGGCGCTGAACGCGGCCATCGAAGCGGCCCGTGCAGGAGAGCAGGGGCGGGGGTTCGCGGTGGTTGCCGACGAGGTGCGCGCCTTGGCGGAACGCACCACCCGCGCCACCCGCGAGATCGGCGAGATGATCAAGGCCATCCAGGGAGAGACCAGGGATGCCGTGGCTGCCATGGAGCAAGGGGTGAGCCAGGTGGAGTCCGGCACCATCGAGGCTGCCCGTTCCGGCGAGGCGCTACGGGATATCCTGGAGCAGGTCAACAACGTTGCCATGCAGGTCAACCAGATCGCCACTGCTGCCGAGGAACAGACCGCCACCACCGGTGAGATCGCCAGTAACATGCAGCAGATCACTGAAGTTGTTCAGCAGACCTCGTGCGGCGCCCAGGAATCCGCTACCGCCGCGGCGCAGTTGAACAACAATGCCAGTGAGTTGCAGCGGCTCGTACAGCAGTTCAGGTTGTAAACGTCAGGGGATCGGATGCTTGCCGCGGGCAACATCCGTTCCCCCCTTTTCTGATTGCATGTTGATGGAAAAACGGTTTGTTTGGCGTGTGAAGAGGCAGGTCCCCCATTGCGGAGGACCTGCCTTTCAGTTCATGTTTGGCAGGTTGCTGGATATCTGGTGCAGGATTCTCTGTTTGGTCTGGTTGGTAATCGTATCAGGTGATACCAGGCCGACGATATAGGGCTCGTTCTCGTTGATGCTGGTAACGAATCCGATCATCCGCTTCTTGTCGAATTCCAGGTCCACGCAGGAGAGCTTTCCCGAGTCGGGCGCGATGCGCTCCAGTTGCTCGATGGAACAGATCAGTTCCGCTCCGGCTCCCTCGAAGCCCTGGCTGGGGATTCTGCCCCGGCAGGCGATGACGAAGCCCTGGGAATCCACCACGAAGGCCGCCTCTGCCCGGCTGAGAGTCATGCACCAAGTGATGCAGCTTTCCCAGTTTTCGAAGGACTGCGGGTTCTCCTCAGGGCGCGAATCCCCCGGGTCCGACTGTGCCGGAGGCGTATGCTGCCGGTGGTTCTGGCTGGTGATGCCCTGCCGGGAGAGGGACAGGTAGGGGGCCTGTTCTGTCTCCGCGGCCTCGCTGTCCCGTTGTCGTGATCCGGGACAGGGGGAGCGTTTCAGGGCCGTCAGGATCCGCTGCGCCTGACGCAGATCATAAGAGTTCACGCTGTTGTCGCCCATCTGGTTCTCCTGTGTTACCACCCAGTTCCCGGATGGTGTTCTCCACTTCCGTGGCAAGTAGTTCGAATCTCAGGGCTTCGGGGGGGTAGCTGCCACCCAGGAACGAGATTGGCAATCCCTTGTCGCTGGCAAGGGCGAATACGTCTGCTCGTGGGATATAGGTTTCCAGGACGCCGCCCAGTGATCCCCAGGCGGCCTTCATTACCTGGAATGAGGTGTCCTGCTGCAGTTGCACCATGGTGGCCAGAATCCCGAGCAGTTGCAGATCCGGTTTCTCCTGCTCTCTGACATGGCTGATGACCCGCAGGGTCTGGGTGATGCAGCGCAGTGAAAGCGGTTCCGCTTGCAGGGGGAGCAGTACGTAGGTGCTTGTCGCCAGTGCGGCGCGGGTAATCATGCCCAACCCCGAGGGGGTGTCGATGATGATGTACCGATACTCTTCCTCGATGCTGGCGAGGATCTCCCCCAGCACCCTGGTGGAATAGCAGACCTCTTCGAAGAGACTGATGTCCAGGGGGTCCAGACGGCCCCTCGGCAGTATGGAAAGAGAGGGGAGTTTCGTTGTGATGATGGAATCGCGGATGGAGTACTTTTCGGCGATGTACTCGGCGATCCCGGGCCACTCGGTGTCACTTCGGGCAAGGGACAGGCCGATTGCGCCCAGAGGATCCACATCAACGAGGAGCGTGGGGTGGCCTTTCTCCGCCAAGGCAACCGCCAGGTTCAAGGCAACGGTGGTCTTGCCGGTCCCCCCCTTGGAACTAATGACTGAAATGATGTTGGCCAAACCGGTTCTCCTGTCTTCTTGGATGAATACGTTGTGTGGAACGGCAGATCTCGTGAATACGCATCGTGCGGCTATTTCCTGGCTACGATGAATTCACCGTGCGGGTCGCCGACTTCGATGCCTTTGACCTGCTGGCACACGTAGGTGTCCATCCCGTCGGGATAGGGATCGGCGTATGTCAGGTCAAAAAATGCCTGGCACAACCCGCGGAGCATGTAGGCCCGAAGTCCTTCTCCATTGCTGTCTGCTTCATAATAGTCATTGGCGCGGATGACCATCTTCTCGCCAGGTTTGAGCTGAACGATCCCCGACTTTGCCCACCCCCAGGCGGTGAAGGCCGCGAACGCTCCCCGCAGGATGTCCTTTTCTCCTTCAGTTACCATTGGCATCACGACATCGTTGAATGTATCGGAGGTGATGATGCCGCATCCGGTATGGTATCCGCATTCATAGGCTGCCCGCACGAGCCCCTCGGCAACCATCGGCTTCTTTTCAGGCGGCGCGGCTGCCATGAGTTTCTCGGCCATTGCATTCAAGAGGGCGGTGGGGAGGAGGTTTACCAGAACGTCGTACTCCGGTATCAACCCGTTCTCATCCGCTTCAATAGAGATTTTTGCCAGCGATTTTACAACAGTATCGCGCATTACGGTCATGGGTAGTGACTCCTTCTGGTCATGTTAACGTAACGGAAAACGTGCCCTCATTGCCATTGACTGCCATGCCTTCCGTTTCGGTTACGATATAGCTTTTGGCCGGTTTGCCGAAGGCAGCCGAAAACATGGCGGCAACAAAGCCACAGGTGAAGTGATTGATCGGCTTGCTGTACGGCCCCCATTTTCTGATCCAGCCTTCATCGATGTGAGACCGTACCAGGCATGCCTCGCCGCCCGCTTCGGTTCCGCCGATCTTGATTTTGCCCAGGCCGTACACCGAATAGTACTCTTTGCCTACGTTTATCTTTTGCAGCGGGGTGGTCAGGCCGTTTTTCTCAATGTAATCATTGAAGATCGGAAGCATGCTTTCCTCGACAATGTCTCTGAGCAGCTGGGGTCCCCCGATATCGCCGAGATCTTCCGCAAGTTTCGTGATCAGTGCAAGATAGTGGTGCGAATGCATTACTACGGCATGGTCATTCAAATAATGGCGAAATGTTTCATTGTCTAAGCTGAAATCCCGTTTGAGTGACATTGTTCAGCCTCCTAGAATAGTAGGGCAAGTTCTTCAAAGTACTTTTTCGATTTATGCCTGATGATTCCGAGCTTGGACGCATCGGGAGCTATGACGGCGGCAATGGCGTCACCGACTGGTTTGCACATGATTACCGCTTTTCCGTATTCGATGAACAGATCCTGGAATACGTTTACCTTCAGCTCTGCCCCCATTTCCTCGATGGCGTTCGTGGCATGAGCCAGCGCTGCTCCCAGTTCATCCGTGTTAACCCTGCTGCTGTGGCCTGCCGATTCGATCACGAATCCGTCCCGCCCGACAATGACGACCGCGTCTATGCCCGGGATCAATAGCAAATCACCCATAACCGTAGTTGAATCTCGTTCAGGTGCCGACATTATTGTGCTCCTTTCTTCCAAGGCACTATCGATAGCCATGCCTGATTTAGATGCTGTTCCCTTGTTAACGCTATTGCTGCGTTGGTCATGCAGTACAGCGGCTTCCATGATGGAATGCTGCACTGAGAAGCCAACGTTCTTTTCTATTGAGGTGACATCCGGGCTGAATTGAAACTCTCCCTGGTTCCAGCTCAAGATATACGAGAGAGCCTCAAGTCCTGACAAGGTGGTTGTGGATACGCAGGTAATGGTTCCGGATGCAAAAAAGATTTTGCCGTCCGTCCCTTCGGGATGCTTGGTCAGTTGAATCAACCCGTTTTTGTAGCTGGAAGCCAGGAATTGGATGAGATCCGTTACGTTTGTCAGGGAAAGGCTGCCATTCAATGAAGGACTGATATCAGCAACGCGTACGTTCTCCATACTTGCAGGCATGGTGAACCTCCATGGTTTTTGTCGTGCTAAACGGTCACTTAATTCGCACGAAGATGTACGTACATTTGCAATGCACGAATTCTATCGAGTTACTTGAATACCAGCATTGTTGCGGTTTGATTCAGATGGCCGATGTACTGTTCTCCATAGGTGCTGAATCCGACCGTTGGTACCGAAGAAAAAAGGTCACCGTATTGCTGGGTCACATTGCCCTGTTCAAGCTCCAGCTTCCTCATGATGCAATTGAAGTTCATGACCCCGATTATTCTTCCGGATTCCTTTTGTGCCTGGAGGAGTGCGTTGCGAGTGTCTTCAATGATGTCGGTCGCCTCCAGGAGGGACAGCTCCATTCCTTCCTTGACGCTGCAATAAAATGCCATGGCGCCATCATCCTTGATCTGCTGGGGAGTCCGGACAAAGGGGTCGCCGTCTATCACCAGCCCTACCGGGTTGTCCGTGAAGTGTTTGGTCACGTCTTCAACCGCGCAGTTAACCGCCTCGGCATACGCTGTTGCCGCTGGCTTGCCGTTAAATTCAAGGACCACGCGTCGTGCCTCATCGGCCTTTGTCACAACAAGAGGTTTTCCGAGATCACGGCAGCTCTGGGTCTTGATGAAGGTGAAATCCGCTCCCGGTTTGAGCAATGCCAGCAGAGCCGCGTTCGTGTAGGCTTTTCCGTTCGCATACAGGTAGGTGGATTTGAACTTCATATCGTCTCCGGCGGAACCGCCGATGAAAACGACATTCGTCGAATCGCCGATGGTCTCCATCATACCTTCTTCGGCACTGCTCAACCCGTCAACCAGTATGATCCCGACGTATTCTTTTGACGGCATGTCGGCGATGGCAACTCCGAAATGGTCGGTAAAGGAGTCAAAAGCCTTTTTGACCCCCTCCGGGTCTTTGATGTCTTCAATGACTTCGATTTTTGCATCCAGCAGTGATTCGTTGTTGAATCCCATGGCCACAACGGATTCATTCAGCATCGAACCGGTTACAATTTCCCCCGCGGTGGAACATCCGAAGACCAAGGCGTGTGGGAATGTCTCCTGCATTTTTTTGCTGATCTCTTCGGGCGCGTATTTTGAAGATGCGAAAAAGACCACGAGCTTTGTGTCGAAGAGAACAAATTGCTTTGATAACTCGCTGCATACGTCGTCGATATCGTCCTGTGACGAATATGCCGTTACGATGTCCAGCCTGTTGACCAGTTTGTTGTCGGTTGACGAATCGCTTTCTTCGGAACCCGAGGCGGCGTTGGAGCTGGCTTCGGGGCAAAGGTAGCCCAGTTCCATCGACATTCCTTCCAGTTGCTGCACTATCTCCGGATTGTCCTCTGACTCTGGTGTGAATTTGCCTGGATTGATGCCTTTCAGAATCATTTTGGTCTTGATGATCTTCTCCAACATTGGGTTGCCACCAGCCCTCTGCTTGAGAACAAAATCAATCATTTCTTTGATCTTTCCCGCCATGGATCCTCCTTGTGCTCACCGGATGACATGACCTGGCAGCGGCATCAGTACGTCACCGATGCGGTCAGGGCATGCAGTATTTTGTTCAGGGTTGACAGTAATGGTCGCGAATTGTGAATGCCACAAAAAAGCCCTTCTTTGGATGATGCGAAGAAGGGCTAAGAAAACCATGTTTGCCCTCTCTTGATGTCCCGGCTGTCCGCTGCTGCGGACCCGTGGCTTTGCGTCCCCAGGTTGCCCTGAGTTTGCCTTTTCATAGAGGTGTTATGCGCGAGTTCTTTCATAAACCGTATGTTCTGCGCTGTCAAGGGTATAAAAGTCTGTACATGAAAATTGGTCCGTATTTTGTGCGCTGGCGCACTCGACTTTGAGGCTGCTTTGTTTTTTTTCTTACACGGCAGCGGTTTGTGCGTTGTGTGGGCAAAGGATGTGTACGATGATGGTTAATGTGTTTTTGATAATTTGGTTTTAGTTTCTCTTGTGCGCAGGAATAATGCCTTGCTTCTGGAGGGAAGAGACGAGGCTCGGGGAGAAGCGGCGAGCCAGAAATTTGTTTTGATAACGCTGTTTGTGATGCGTTGCGGGCGTACCTGTGATCGTTCAAGCCAGGGGGCGTTCCTGGAGGCCCTGAGTGAGCAGAGGGGAGAGCAGTTGCGGATGGGTGAGGAAGTCCGGCGATTGCAATGTGGTGTGTGAGATCGTGTGGCACAGCATCTGCTCGATCTGTTCGGCTGGTGCCGGCCTGCTGAACAGATAGCCCTGCATCTCGTTGCAGCCCAGTGCATGCAGGGTCTGCATCTGGCAGTGCGTCTCCACGCCTTCTGCCAGCAGGTGCAGGCCGAAGCCATTGGCTATGCCGATGATGGCCTGTATGATCGGTGAGATGCGGTGTTCTTCCGACAGGTCGCGTACAAAGGACTGGTCGATCTTGATGGTGCTGATGGGGAACTGCCGCAGATAGTTGAGTGACGAATAGCAGGTGCCGAAATCGTCGATGGAGATGCGTATGCCCCGTTCGCGCAGGGTCTTCATCTTGTTGATGACGCTGGGGGTGTCGCGCAGGAGGATCTTTTCCGTTATCTCCACCTCCAGGGAGTCCGGTGGAAGTTGGAAGGTGGACATGAATCTTGAGAGCTGCTCCACCATGTCGTCCCGTTCGAACTCCTTGGGGGATACGTTCACGGCAATGCGCAGGTCGCTGAACCCCATGGAACGCCAGTGGGCTAACTGTCTGCAGGCCTCGGCCAGTACCCAGTCGGTGATGGTGCCGATCATGCCGGTTTCCTCGGCCAGTTCGATGAAATCTCCCGGATTCAACAGGCCGTGGGTCGGGTGACGCCAACGAATCAGCGCTTCAAGGCCGATGATGGAGGCTCCGTTGATGCTGACCTGGGGCTGGTAGAATAGTTCGAATTCCGAGTTGGGGATCGCCTGGCGCAGTTCGTTTTCCAGGCTGATGCGTTTGGTGTAACAGATGTTCATGTCCGGGGTAAAGAAGCGGTAGCCGTTCTTGCCGCTGGCCTTGACCCGGTACATGGCGATGTCGGCGCTCTTCAAAAGGGTATCGATACTCTCCCCGTCCCGTGGCACGATGGCTATGCCGATGCTGGCGGAAACGTGAAACTTCTGTCCGGCAACGGAAAAGGGGATACCCAGTTCGTGCATGATTTTTTCGGCGATCAGGGCCGCGTCCTCGGCGCGCATCAGATCCGGCAGCAGCACGGTGAACTCGTCTCCCCCCTTGCGCGCCAGGGTGTCCACGGCGCGGATGCAGTGGCGCAGGCGGTGGGCGACGTTCTTCAGTAGTTCGTCGCCGGCGGCGTGACCATGGGTGTCGTTGACGATCTTGAAACGATCCAAATCGATGAACATGACTCCGACCATTCCCCCATGGCGCTTGGAGTGGGTTATGGCCATTTCCAGGCGGTCCTTGAAGAGTCGCTGGTTGGGCAGGTGGGTGAGGTGGTCGTGGAAGGCCTGGAAGGCGATGGTCTCCTCGGCGATTTTCCGGTCGGTGATGTCGCGGGCCACGCCATAGGTGCCGCTGAAGCAGCGGGCAAGCGGGAAGTCGTTGTCGTGCTCGCCGTAGATGCCGGTTGAGCTCATCATCACCACGATATGGTGATTCTCAAAGTTACGGTAATGGCTGGGGGTGCACTTCAGCCGTATCTCAAGGTTGGTGGTGGCTCGGTTGCCCCGGCGGCGTTCGGTAAAGGGGTGCTGGGCTGTTTTTAAGTCCTCGGCAAGGACGATGGTGTCGTAGCAGCTGCCGATCAACTCCTCGCGCGAGAAGCCGAGCAGCGATTCGATGCGACTGTTGATGAACGTAAAACAGCCGGAGTTGTCCAGGGTGAAGATCAGGTCGGGAGAGCTCTCCACCAGGAAGCGATGCAGCTGCTCCGAGTGTTGCAGGCGGGAAGTTATCAGCACATGGTCGCGTTCCAGGTGGCGCCGGTAGAGGATGTTTCTGACTTTGTGCTGGATGACCTCCGGTTCGTACGGTTTGCGGATATATTCAGAGGCACCGTTGCGTAGGGCGTGGATGGCTGAGTCGATGTTGTCATCGACGCTGACTATGATGACGCTGGCCGGGAGTGCGTCTCCCCTGCTGGTGATCCACTCCAGGACATCCAGGCCGGAGATGTCGGGGAGGATGATGTCAAGCAGGACCAGGTCGATCTGCTTCGTTTTCAGCGTGGCGATCGCCTCGCCCCCGCTTTTGCTCTCCAGTATTTCGCGCCCGCTCTCCTGCAGCAGGATGCGCAGGCTTGTGCGCATGCGCGGCTCGTCATCCACAATCAGGATGCTGTGCGGCCTGTCGTGACGCTCAAGGGCAGCCCTGGTTGTCGTGTTCAGGCTGTTCACGACTCGTCCCTCCCGGAGTGCGGCAGCAGGATAGAAAATGTGGTTCCCTGTCCCCTCCTGCTCTGGCAGGTGATGCGGCCATGCATGCGTTCAACCAGTCCTGCCACGATGGAGAGGCCGACTCCGCCATGGTCGGGGCGCCTGGTGGGCTCCAGCGGCTGGAAGAGGCGCTCCATGACATCCGCCGGCAGGCCGGGGCCGGTATCGGTCATGCTGATTTCCACGTAGGGGCGGCCATTCTGGTTGACATCGGCATGGGTGGCGATGAAGAAGCAGTCGCCGGTCCCCATGGCATCGGCAGCATTGTTCCAGAGGTTGGTCAGGATCTGCTTGAGGCTGTCCCGGTCAATGCTGGTCGGCCTTATCCTGGAGTCCAGTGACTTTTCCAGGGCGATTCCCCGTTCGGTGAAAAGAGTGTCGCCATACAGCGCCAGCATGCTCTCGATCAGGGCGTTGATGTCCAGGGAATCCGCCGGGGGGAGCTCGTCCGGGAGGCTGTTCATGCGCTGCATGATAGCGGTAACGCGGTCGATTTCCTCGCGCAGGATGCCCATTTCCTGCAGTATTTCTGGGCGGTCGCTGAGTTTGTTGCTGATGATGCTCAGGTAGTTTTTGATGATTCCCAGTGGGTTGCCGGCCTCATGGGTCGCCCTGCGGGTCTGGCGTTCAAAGCGTGCCGTCAGTGTTGTTTCGATCCGCTGTTCTTGTGTGCGCATCTCGCGCCAGACGCCCATGCTATCGGCGGCGACCTGGGCGAAGCTGTCTATCCAGGGGAGCTGTTCGAGAACCCGGCCCGATTGCGTGGCGCTGACGCCGTAGACCATAACGCCGATTGTTCTGCCGCGGCTTGCCAGGGGGACATACAGCAGTCCCTCGCTTCCCAGTATCCGGCTGATCTGGACATCGACCAGCGAGATGGGGGCGGGGAGATCGCTGGAAAAGGTGCAGTAGGAGCGCCTGTCCCGTGAGCTGGTTGCCGCCAGGCTCTGGCCGGAATCCAGCGGGATTTCCAGCTGCCGCAGCATGGCCAGCTGGCCATGGCTGGGGGCGCCGGAGAGAGTCTTTCCGTCCGGCTGTGCCAGCAGAAAAGCCGTCCGCCCCAGGCCGAAGAGTATGCGGGCCGATTCGCGCACGGTCAGGAGCAGGTCGGATTCGTTGTCCACCGAGACGAGATCCTGTTGCAGGGGGTGCATCAGGGCCATGTCCCGTACGGTCTCCTCCAGCAGGCTGAGGGAAGGGTCGGCGGTCCGCTGTTTTTGTTGCGTTGCTTCCAGCGGGGTGGTTGCCGCAGGTAGTGTCTTCTGGATGCCGGCCTCGCGGATTTCGAGCGTTTCGGCGATAAGGGCGACCCGTTCCGAACAGCGCTGCTCCAGGGCCGATAGCCTTTGGTCACTGATACCGAGTATGGCGTTTATCGTATCGAATTCAACGGTTTTGAGAGGCTGGCCGGATTCGGGAGAGAGAGGGGCGTTGCAGAAGGTGTGGGCGGACCAGACGATCTGGCTCAGGCTGTCGGCGGTGACGATCGCGTCGGGGGGGCTGTGGTGAAAGAGGACCGCGTCGGCCATAAAAGAGGAGAGCTTCCACTGGTCGATCAGCCAGGCGCCGATCATGGCGTGGTCGGTGTGGAGAACGCGCAGTTCGGCATCGCGGAGTTCCGTCTCATCGTTGCTCATGGCCAGCAGGGCGCCGTAGTGCTTTCCCATTCCCCCCAGGAGGAGTAGTTGCCCCACATCGTGCAGCAGGCCGGAGATGTAGGCCTCTTCCGGATCGATGTAGTTGATTTCGTCCGCAATGGCGCGGGACGTTTCGGCAACCCGCAGGGAATGGCTCCAGAAGCCGGTGAGACTGTACTGCTGCTTGTCAATGGTGGGGGCAAAGACTCTCTGGACAGCCAGGCAGGCGGCCAGGGTTCGTGACAGGCGTGTGCCAAGGGTTACCAGGCACTGGGTGAGGCTCTTTGACTCTCTACCGTGGCAGAGAGCCGGAGAGTTGGCAACGGTGAAGATGCGTGCGCTCAGGGAGGGGTCCTGCCCCACCAGCGCGGCAAGGTCACTGAGCGTTGCGCGGTCGTCTTCGGTAAGATGCAGAAATCTCAACAGAATCTGCGGGATAGGTGGCAGATGCAGTGATTCGATTGAGTCAAGAATTGCTGCTGGTATCTGCAACAAACCGTCTCCCCCGTTGCGGTTCCTGTAGCCTGGATATGTGGCCTAACTGTCAAATATGGCGAATAATTGTGGGATATGAACATATCTGGCGGTAAAAATAAAGCATATTCATTTTTATTAAGTACTTAAAACGAATAGTTGGTCATGGGCGCGGTGGTAGCCGTGCTTGTTCTGGTGTCGTTGCCTTGGCAAGGGTACGTCATGTGAGCTGAAAAGTGCATGTACAGAGATGGTGCGTCCGTGGCATACTATAGCCCGCGAAAGCGCGGTTCTGCCGCTCCGTGCGGGCTGGTTTCCGCGCGCCGTCAGGGGGGTGACGGCGCATATTCCGACATGATGAAGGGGAAGGGGCTGGGTCAATTATGAAGCGATTACACTTCTGTGCGCTGGCTGTTCTGCTCTGTGTGCTGTTGCTGCCGTCGGCTGGCTGGTGCGGCGCAATCGATTCGAGAACCTCCCGCTTCTCCGTGTTCTCCCACGGTTTTCGTGTCGGGGAGGCAACCTCGGTCTGTTCCCTGGAGGGTAGCGGCGAGCGGGCCATGTTCAGGTTTTCCAGCTCCACCAGGATTAGCGCCAGCCTCCTGATGCGCTCCTATTTGCTGGACAAACATGAAGACGCGCTGGTTGGCAGTGGCGGAACCCTGCGCTATTCGCGCACCAGCAGGGAAAACGGACATCCCGTCGTTGTCCAGGGGGAGCTGGAGCACAACGAATTCCGCATCAGGGTGACCGAGAACCGGAATGTGCGCACCATCGTGATCCCCCGCGAACAGTATGACTACACGACCATGGAATGCCCGGAAATGCGACTGAAACGGGAGGGGGAGACGGCCGCCCTGCGCCTGCTTGATTTCGAGACTCTGGAGGTGGTGACGCGTCGCTACACCTGGATTCGCAGTGAGGAGATCCAGGTAGGCGGCAAGAGTTACCGCTTTCGGGTGGTTCAGTTCGAGGACAAGAACAAGCGTTGCCGTCGCTGGATCAGGGGGGATGACGTGGGTGTCATGATCGCCCGTCAGGAGGGGCGCGGAAAGGCCGGCAGTTATTCCGCCAAGCTGGTGGAGTACAAAACGCTGCTGTTTTGATGGCGCTAAGGCGACCGTCATCGTAAAAATTGCCCCCGGAGAGTTTTTCGGTGGGCTTTTTTTGTTGCAAGCCAGCATCCACCGGTTGACCCCTGTCTGTCGCCACGGCAGTGCTACGCGGCACGCCGTCTCACGCATGCAGCAGCGATCTCTTCTGTGCGAATCCCCATGGCTTCAACCTGAGCCATTTTTATCGCCCTCCTGTTTCAGTGCCAGGAGAGTTGTTCCTGCCACGTTTATTCGGCTTCTCAGGTTGCTCCCCGTCTGTTTGTTCATCACTCACACGCTGCGCCTCTGGAATGGGGTTGCTGCCCGCTGGAGCCTGCGCGCCGATGTGCCCTGCGCGAAAGGGGGGGGGGCAAACGTTCTTCCCGTTGCACGGGGGAGGCGGTCAGCGACATGGGGAACTACACAAGCGTGAGCAAGGCTCTCGGACTGCCGATTTCTGGCGAAGGCGTAAAAAGTCAGACCAATGCCAAGGCGTGATGCCGGAAGTCTGGTATATTCGTTTTGTGTTTAAAGAGGCTGTAAATCAAGGAGATATAGAATTGGTAATACCAGATGACCATTTTGTCTGTTGGTTGTTAAAATACCGGTCCTGTGCTATTGATTTCTTCTGTCCATGCATATTATTGTTTTAAAAATTGCGTGGAAACATGATTTGTTTTTTACCGCTTCGTGTTGCGGGGGATGTGGTCATACCATCTTCGTGCGGCGCGCGAGCAAAACCTGTCTTTATCCCTCTCTGGTTTGATTTGGATACACACACGCTACAAGGAGGTCAACGATATGTACGAACTTTTCAAGACAAAGGCGGAGGCGGTTGGCGCGGAAGTCCATCGTTTCAAAACGAAAGCTGATGCGCTGGATTTCATCGTCTCGTTTCTGAAGGACGAAGGGGTTAGTGATGCGCCCAAGGGATATGCCCTGTGGGCCGAGGGTCCCTTCCTGGACGGCGTCGACAGGACGTCGCTCCAAGCCAAGGCGCCCGGACTCAAGTTTCAGGTTACCCGCGAGCTGGCCGCCGACTCTTTGGTGGGGATCAGCGAGGCTGGCTATGCCCTGACCGACACCGGGTCGCTGGTGACCGACCAGACGGCAATCGTTCAGCGCCTGGTGTCGACCCTGCCCGTCATCCATGTGGCCATCATCGGGACGGATAGGATTCTGGACGGCAAACCGGCGGTCTTCGCTAAGATCAATCCGTCCAACAGCAGGTACATCGCTTTCATAACCGGTCCGAGCCGCACCGCCGACATCGAGCGGGTGCTGACCATAGGTGTGCATGGCCCCAAGAGATTGGTGATCGTCTTTGTCGATGATCTGGAAGGAGCAAACTGATGAAAAAGGAATTCAAGGACTCTGTCAGCAAGGCCGTCCACAACGCGACACTGACCACCGCCCTGGGGAAATTCTCAGAGGCGTACAAGGTCAACCGCGCCAAGGCGTACGAGGGGATCGATTTCGAGGCGCTGCGCCAAAACATAGCCGACCGTAAGGCATTTGCGGCATCGCACATCGACCTGCTGGCTGCCTCGTTCAAGATCAAGGCCGAGGCCTTGGGCGCCAAAGTTTTTCTGGCCGACAGCCCGGACAAGGTCAAGGAGTATATCCTGAAAGTCGCCCGGGACAACAACGTCAAGAGCGTGGTCAAGTCCAAGTCCATGGCCAGCGAAGAGATCCACCTGAATGACTTCCTGATCAAGAACGGTATGTCGGTCAAGGAGACCGACCTGGGAGAGTGGATTATCCAGCTTGCCGGACAGAAGCCGTCCCACATGGTCATGCCGGCCATCCACATGACCAAGGAGGAGGTGGCCGAGCTGTTCGGCAAGGAGGTCCACGAGCGGCTGACCACCGATATACCCCGCCTGGTGGAGGTGGCCCGTAAGGAGCTGCGCTCCAAGTTCCTTGAGGCGGATATGGGTATCACCGGCGGCAACCTGGCGGTCGCCGAGACCGGTAGCATCGTTCTGGTCACCAACGAGGGAAACGCCAGGATGGTCACCACCCTCCCCAAGATCCACATCGCCCTGGTGGGGATCGAAAAGTTCGTGGAGAAGTTCGAGGATATCGTCCCGATCCTGACCGCCCTGCCGCGCAGCGCCACCGCCCAGCTCCTGACCAGCTACTGCTCTATCATCACCGGACCGGTTGAGAATACCGACGGCTCTATGAAGCAGCTGCACATCATCCTCATGGACAACCGCCGCACGGAGATGTCCCACGACGTCAAGTTCAAGCAGGCCATGCAGTGCATCCGCTGTGGATCCTGCCTGAATGTCTGCCCAATCTTCCGTCTGGTTGGCGGTCACGTCTTCGGCAGCGTCTACACCGGTGGCATTGGCACCATTCTCACCGCCTGGTTCGAGGCGCTGCAGAATTCCGAGGACATCCAGGGGTTGTGCATCCAGTGCGGCAACTGCAAGGAAGTCTGCCCCGGCAAGCTGGACATCCCAGACATGATCCTGGAGATCAGGCGCCGCCTGGTGGTGGACAAGGGGCAGTCCCTGACCCAGAAGGCCATCTTCAGCGTGGTTAACAACCGCAAGCTGTTCCACAGCATGCTCAGGGCCGCCTCCATCACGGGCAAGCCGTTTACCTCCGGAGGATTCATTCGCCATCTCCCCTTCTTCCTCTCCGAGTTGACCGAGGGGCGCAGTCTGCCGGCCATCGCCGCCGAACCGTTCCGGGATCGCTTCAAGAAGATCAAGCAGCCCAAGCTGAAGGAAAAAGCGGCCTTCTACGCCGGTTGCCTGATCGACTTCGCCTATCCGGAGATGGGGGAGTCGCTGATCAAAATCCTCAACAAGGCCGGCATCGAGGTGATCTTCCCCCAAGATCAGACCTGCTGCGGAGCACCGGCCCGCTACAACGGCGCCTACGAGGTGGCCGGCAATAACGCCGTGGACAACATCACCGCGCTGCTGAAAGAAGACGTGAAATACGTGGTCTCTGCCTGTCCTACCTGCACGGTGGCCTTGGAACATGAGTTCATCGCTACCCTGGAGAGCTTGGGTCGGACCGACTGGATTCCCCAGGCAAAAAAACTTGCCGAAAAAACGGTGGACTTCTCAACCCTGGTCAAGAAGCTGGTGGACGAGGGGCGCCTGAGCTTCAGGCAGGGGCAGAAGCTGGGCAGTTTCACTTACCACGACTCCTGTCATCTGAGGCGGACCCTGAAGGTATTTGAACAGCCGCGCGAACTGCTGCAGAAGGCTGGTTACCAGCTGACCGAGATGTTCGAATGTGACATGTGTTGCGGCATGGGTGGCTCCTATTCCATCAAGCTGCCCGAGATCTCTGCCCCGATTCTGCAGCGCAAGCTGGCCAATATCAAGAACACCGGAGCATCCATCGTTGCCATGGACTGCCCCGGTTGCGTGATGCAGATCGGCGGCGGCCTGCACCAGGATGGCGCCCCAATCAAGGTCAAGCACACCCTGGAGCTACTGGTGGACCAGGTGGAGGGCAAGTAGAAGGCCGCGTTTACTGGTTTCTGTAACCAGAGAGGCCCGCTTTCGTTCCGGAGGCGGGCCTCTCTGTGTTTCGGCTCAGTGTCAGCACTGATACACGTCTACCGATTGTTGCCTCCCTTAATGCAAAATGGTAGCTGTCCGAAGTATGACTAGCACGCTCCGTCAGCGGGGCAGTCAATCGATTCTGCCCAATAATCCAGATCCGGACAGGAGTCTGGCCATCGGTCTGATGGAATATCGGGGCTCTTTTTCCTCTGGTAATGAGGGGGGCTCAGGGGCACTCCCTTAGGCCGGCAGGTGAAGTTTGAATCCTTTTGGAGTAGGTAGAAGTTTGCTGTTGACAGGCTTTGGCTGTTGTGGTAATTAATCCTCCTGCTTTTCGGAGCAGGACTTTCATCCTCCGGGATGAGCCATATTCCCCAATAGCTCAGTCGGTAGAGCAGGTGGCTGTTAACCACCTTGTCCCTGGTTCGAGTCCGGGTTGGGGAGCCAGAAAAAACAAGGGCTTACATCATGACGGTGTAAGCCCTTTTTCTTTGTGGTGTAGTCAGTGGTGTAATAGTTTCTAGACTACACCTTGCTCTTGGCCAAACTCTTGAGCCAATCCTGGAAATTCTCCTCGGTTGTCATCAGTGGGCGCTCGAAGCAAAATTTAAGGGTCTTGGCCTTGGTTCGATCGCGGTTGTAGAAGTATGACTTCTTGAAGCCTGTCCGCCTTGCCAGATCTTCCACGGTCAGAAGCTTTTCTTCCATAAGCCCCCCCATCTGTTAGGATTCTCCGCTCTCGATCCAGGCTATCAGATCACTTTCCTTGACTCGCACCGATCTACCCAGTTTGATGAACTTGAGCGGATATCTCCCTGTTGACTTTGCATTGTAAAACGTCCTTACTGCTTTCCCAGTAATCTGAGAAACCTCTTTAAGCGTTAAAAGCCTGTCCATGGCCTGTACCCCAGTTTATTAATCTGGCAGCATATCTCCTGAAACTCTGCCGTGAGCGAGGTCTTCCAACTTGCGAGCAACGGTATCAATCATCGAAACTACCCCGTCTCGCACATAATCATCATCAACCTCGAGACCATCGAGTACCGTCCTTAAAACATAAAGTTCATTTGCTGCTCCCTCCAGGTTAGATGTAAATTCGTTTTCCTTTAACCATTGACGGTTTTGGCGCCAACGATCCAGTAGCTTATCAGATGGCGAGTATTTAGCCGTAACTGCCCCGTTGCACTCGTCCAAAACATCAAGCGCGTCACGAATGCCTGCAATCGCCTGTCCTGCGCGGTATTCCATCATTCCGATCGCATCAGCGCCAACATTCAAATTTCCCCCAATGTTCTCCGGTCCACAACAGTGCATACGCTTCTCCTCCGATCTGTTTTTTTTGAAACAATGTGAAACCAAGATAGGCCGCATAAAAAGAGAAGTCAATGGCTTTAATCTAATAAAATCAATAACTTATATACACAAAAGCAGAAATAAGAAACACACCAAATTGGAAACAAAATAGCCGGCTACCTGGTGTCAACAGGCCCGGCTATTTTGAAAACCTTTGTTCTTTTCAAACAAGCCGCCTCCTTTCCCGGGAAACAGCTTGTTCATTGTCCTGTCCTAAGCCTGTAAGACAACTATATCCCGAAGCTACCCGGTTCCGGGACTTCGTGCCCCTTCTCCTCAAGCGTCGCGATGACGACGGCAAGCGCCTCATACCCCTCTGTTCCAGCGCTCCCCAGGCTGCCCATGATCCAGACAGTGAGATGCCCATCTAGTGCCTCCGCAATTTCCACACCGCCTGTGGACAACCTCTGTATCATCCTGGGGATGGCGTCGGTTTCACCTTGTGACATGGGAGGTTTCATCGGATTGCCTAAATGATGGGCGTAGTTGTTCCTGCTGCCTCGATGGTGACGGGTGAGATCACTTCTATCTGCCCTCGGGTGCTTCCCCGGCTTTTTCAAATACTCCTATCAAAATGTAAATAGCAGCAAACAGTAACATTATTGGGACTATCAAGCCAAAAACCCAAGGCTGGTTGATCGCAAACAGCCCGCATGCAAAGAGATCATTCCCTGTTTCCACAAATCCAACCGGCACATCACCTTGGTGGTAAAGCGTCAATAGTCTTTTGTCAGGATTCCATTCCTGGTCTATGCGTAGGTAAAATATGTGGAGCAATGTAGCGAAAACCACACATGCAACACACAACAATGCCCGACGCAGCACGGCAGGCGACAAATACCTTTTCATTCACCCATTCCCCCTATTCATAAATATCACAACCCATATTATTCATCGTCTCTGCCAACTCGGGTCTAGTCCCATCAGCCGAAGCCCCCAATTTACAGCAAATCCGGCTACCAGAGGCCACCAATGCACCTGGTATATTGCTAGGCATGAAAAAATAATAGAGACAGCTGAAGACACCAACAGGCCGGGATGCTTTGACGCATGAAACGTAGCCAAGCCACCAATTGACAGAAGAATTAACACCGCTGCGATAATGTAAATGATTATTTCCATAGTCTAGACCCTTTTGCCAAGAGTTCTTGGTTTGGCAGGCTCAGGTTTTATTGCAGGATGCCCTGGCTTGCCCCCCCAGGCCTTACTCCTCCTGAAGCTCGCTCTCCTCCGGTTCCAGAAGTAGCCAGTCCTTCTCCGCTTCCTCCCTGGCGTCCGTCGAGTACATCCCCGCCGCCAGGTTCTTGCGGATCGACTCCTGGCACTTCTCGTCCAGGACGTGCGCCAGTTCCTTGGCTATCCCCAGTCTGTTCAGCTGCGCCCACATCTTGGGTCGGTGCAGTTTCCACGACTCCAGCATCTGCCTTTGCGTCGGGCTGCCCATCGGGTCCACCGTTTCCGCCAGTCTCCGGGACTCCTTCAGCACCCACGCCTTGAACTTCGTGTCGCTCTGTCGCTTCTGCTGTGCCATCTCTGCCAGTGTCATTGAGCTCACCTTTCTCTGTTTCGATGAGTATACCACTGCTCACCTTTCCGTGATCTTTCGCCCGCCTGAACCATAACATTTGATAACAGGTGAGCCCATGTACGCGGGTGCCGGCCACGCAGGCCATGATGTTGGATTTGCAAGGAGTGGCCGGACACCTGCCTGTTGTGAAACCCTTTGCAACCTCAAGTTTTCTCTGCCATTCATGGGCTTCGCTTTTCGTAACCACTTCTTGACGTTGTCTGCTGAGTGACCACGAGTCTGAAGGTGGTAGAGGTGTTTGGGAAGCGGCACAACCACATTTTGAGGGACATCGAAAAAATAAAGCACGATTTGCCTGATGATGCTCAGCCCATTTTTGGGCTTAGTGAATATGTGGACCCAACCGGCAGGACACTGCCGATGTACCAGATGAGCCGTGACGGCTTTACTTTGCTGGCGATGGGGTTCACCGGAGTTCTTGCGAATAGTGAGAGGCGGGGGGGGGATAAAGGTCAGATTCATTTTATGATGGTCATCCACTGACTTCCACCGGGGGGCGGCACGGATACGACCCCCTTGTTCCTTCTTATGCTCACTCATGCGAGCAACGTGATTTTTCGCCACCGTTCATAGGCTTCGCTTCTTTTTGGGCCTCACCCCATTCATTGCAGCTTTCCTTTTGCCTTCCTCTGTAGTTGGTCCAGTACTCAATCCACCATGGAACTTACAGCGTCCATTCGAATAGATGTCCTTGCGCTTGCAGGGGGTTCCGGTTCTGGTCTTGGCGCCACAAGCCAATTCGGCCAGTTCCGGAGGCATGGGATGATACTGAGGTGTCATGAGGTGATCATACCCGGACTCTTCCCAGGCAGCGAAACGTAGATCTCTTTCTGCGTTGTAGGCTCGGAGTTTCCGTACCAGTTCTTTGTGTGTGGTCTTGTCCATTATTCAGTCCGCCTGAGTGGTGTCATGTTTCGGTTCTACGATGGTGCGCTCAACGCTGTCGCCCTGCGCCAGAGCCTTGATCCCTGCCGTGCTCTTGTTGAGGTGGTGGTGTTTTGCCACCCCCTGCTTCACTCCTTTTGGCGATCCCTTACCTGCCATTGCTATTAATCGCTAAAAAAGCGAAAGGGCCTCCATGGCTTTCTGTCCTCATGTGGCCAGTCCCCTTTCGGTCGCTTTCCTGATTGCATCACCAACTGGAGTTTTCTGGAGTAGTTGAGGACCGCTTCACTCCGTTGCTTTCTTGGAACAACCCGCCTGAATAGCTGCTGCAATACTAACATTTACTAACAAGCGTGGGGCTGTTCATTGCCTCTTGAATCGCCGCCTGAACCATAACATTTGATAACAACCTGGAAGACTACTCTTGCGCCGTTTTCGATGAATATCCCGCCCGTATCGCCGCCTGAGTAGCGTTCAGGTCGATCAGGTATTCCTCCACAAACTTGCGGCTTTTCCCTGCTCTGTTTCAGATGGTCACCGGCCACGCCCATTATCGAGATCACCCGGGAGTGGCCGGTCTAGTTTATCCTTTTAGAAGGTCAGCCCGAACCGCTGGGAGAGAGGTGTAACGCTGTTGCCGGAATTGCTGATGAACGATGTCAGAGGGGGCTTGGTGGGCTGCTGTGGCGCTTGTCCGCCGCCCCGGCCCATGATTGCGGACTTCTCGCCAGACAGTTCTTTTAGCCGCCTGTTGTTTTCGGCAATGGCCTGATTGATCCCGGACTTGCCCTCCCGGTCGTAGGTGATGCGCAGTTCTTTTTGCAAGGCCCGGTTGTCGGTGTGCAGTTCCTTGATGTCCTTGTCGATGGAAGTAAGGCGTTCGCGTGGTTTCAGCTCGCTTGAGGATGAGCCGCTTCTTGACCTCCCGCCGCCACTGCTTTTCCCTCCACCGTAGTTCGGTACCTTGGTCGGCCCGCCTATCTTTGAAACCTTCTGCCCGGTAACGCCATCCACCGCATACACGCCGTCCCCGGTGTTAGCCACCACGACGTTGCGCTTGCTGTCGGGGAACATATCATTCACAGCCTTGGATGACTTCAACAGGTGATCTACCACTTCGCTGGGAGCGCCAAGCATGATGGCGGTAGCGGAGGTGCGCTTCTGTTCCGGCGTGCCACTGAGCTTCTTGATCTGATCCGCGTAGGGCTGCGCGGCCCGGGCGACAGCTGCGTCGGTGACGTACTTCTCCCTCTTGGCCGTTTCGTTTTTCATCACTCCCTGCCACCATTCAAGCTGCTTCTCATACGGCATGGAGAGGATCATGTTGTATTTGTCCTCCGCGCTCGCCACCGCCGGGGAGATGCCTTTCTCCTGGGCCTTCTTCAAGGCTGCAAGCTGATTGCCCGCCCGGTACATCAGGAAGTCAGGCGTGATGGCCCGCACCTGATCGTTGGGGTCGTTGGACTTATTTTCGGTGAACGGCACTTCCCACGACACCACCTGGCCGTTGGCATCCTTCCCGGCCACCATCATGGTTGGCATGATGACTGCCGGCTGCCCCGGCTTCTTCACAACATGGACAGGGCCAAGATCGCCGGTGACGGAATACTCCATGCCGGTGTTCGGGTCTTTGTGGACCGTTCCGGCTCGCAGTCGTGCCGCCTTGCCCGGTCCCTCCACCAACACCTGTTGCGCATAGGGGGGCAAGTCCTTAACTCCGAACGACTGCGCCGTGTTGTCGGGCAGCTGGCCCAGCATGTTGGCGGTATGCGCCAGGTTGTAGGCCTCCTGCGTTGATCTCTCGATCTCTGCCGGGTCAAGCGTGTTCGGGATAGAGGGGTTCGCCGCCGTTTTCATGGTGATGTAGTCGCGCAGTTGGCTTTGGAAGTTGGTTCGCTCCGACTGTTTGGTCTTGGCCTCGTCGATCTGAAGTTGTGTGGCCTGGTTTGACAGCCCGGCAGAGGCAGCTGAACGCTGATCCTGATTGGTAGCTAACTGCATCTGCTGATTCTTGGTTTCCATGTCGACCTCAAGTTTCCGTTCAGCCAGGCCTTGTCGAGCCAGAGACACGTAAGCGTTGAGTCCATCCGCCATCCAATTGTTTGTAGTTCCCATGGTTTTCCCCTTTCGCTAGTTCCTGTTACGGTAGGCATCAAGATTGACTACTTTGCCGCTGGTTGCGCCGGCTGCTGACTCCAAAATGTCGTCTATTGCGCCGTGTAGCAAGCTCACCAGTTCTTCGCTGCCGGTGTTCGGATGCGCATAGATCTCCATGACCGGTTTACAGTTTTCAAAAGCCTGATAACGTCGGCAATCATTTGATGAGGCGGTACTTAGCCGCAGGTTTATGTAGGACTTTTGCAGCTCAGTGTGCTTTTGCAGGAGATCTAAATACGCCTGCAAGAGGGTTGCATACTCAGGCATTACCTCGCGCCCCTGCTTCAATTCCTCTATCTGTTCCATCTACGCCCCTCCTGTATAAGCTGTTCTATTTCCGGGTCTTCCGGCCGCGAATACCTGCATGTGCGCCCATCTAAAGCATGCCTCAGTTGCAGTCAAAGCACCTGCTGCAAAATGCGCAGGGGCAGTTGAGAAAACCAATAAACAGAGTAAAGTAATTAATCTGGACAGAACAATATCTCCAGACGAGAAGAGGGCGCAGCTTGTCGAACTCCAGCGAATCAAAAACGACATCACCCGTGGCGTTGTGGGACAGGCCAAGGCGGCGATGGATTGATAAGGCCGTGACAGCCCTTGCCGTAGCCATGGCCGCAATCTTCATTGGGTCGTTCGCCCTGACGATGAAATGGTGGATACTCGCTGCCCTGGTGCCGTTTGCGCTAATGTTCATCGGTGAAGAGGTCATCATGTCGTGGCTATTCTTCGTGTCTGTTGTTGGTGGCGCTGTTTGGCTGTTCTTCAATTTCGTGATGGGCATCCAGTTATAGGAACATCTTTACAAAGCAACAGCAGACGTTTGCCGAGCCGCCTACAACCATTTGTATGACTAATGTATGCCCCTTGTAAGCTTACCTGTGGCCTCTTCGTACTTCTCCCGAACGCCGGCCAAGATCCAGGAGGGGCACCCGGGGCTTTGCTTTTTTGATGGTCTCGGTTTCATAAGCCCCACTCCCCTAGTCAGCGGTCAAAACGCATAACTCTCGGATGCGCTGCGTTGTCCGGTCGAAGTCCATGTGGATGTCGATCCCGCTTGGCCCCTGGCGATTCTTATCCACGGTCAAAACGTCGCGCTTCTTCTCGTCCTGCCAAAACAGCAGTAAGGAGTGTGCTTTCTGGGCAATCTTGAAGCATCCAGCGAGTTCGGCGCGTGTGGGCCTACCCTTGGTATTGCCTTGGCGGTTTAACTGCGCCATAACGACCACATGGAGCTCTAGCGATTTCGCGCAATCAACAAGCCGCTGTGCATAACGGGCAAGCCTTGCCTCTTCCGTATCGCGGGAGCTCTCCCCGCTCGGGGTGATCTCGCCGATGTAATCAACGAAGGCCACTTTGATTTTGTGTTGAATCGCATGTCGGGTGATGATCCCCACGATCTCCTCAACGGTCCGGGGGGAATTGTCGGTCATAAACAGGCCGGAGTTGTGGAACTGCTCACCAAAACTGATGGCAGCCCGGTGTTGTCCTCCTTGCTCAAGCTCCTTCAACCGGATGCCGGAGTGAATCGCGGCGAGCCGGTCAAGGTTGGTGTCCACGTCGTTTTCGTTGGTGATGAACAGCGCCCGGTGTCCGCTTGTGGTCGTGTTGTAAAGCAGATTGAGCGCCAGGGTGCTCTTGCCGAAGCCGGTAGCGGCGGCGATGACCGTCATTCGTTTCGGCGCAAGCCCCTTGAGCAGCTGCTGTACAACCGGATAGCCCGTGTCCGCCCCTTGGTGCCTGCCTTCCTTTCGTTCCTGCTCCCTTGTCTTCTGGAGAGCGGAAACTCGTTTGCACAACTCGCCGGGAGAGAATACGGATTTTTCATGGTTCCTGATCGTCACGTCTGCTGCCAAGTTGGAGAGTGCTGCTGCGATCTCTGCCGGGGTGAGGGTTCCCAGCTGGGCGATGGTAATCGCCAACTGGCGTTGAATATGGCGCTTGTGGAACTGGTCGGCAATTTTGCGGGCCTTGATGTGTACCAGCGATGGAATAGCGCTTTCCGCCATACAGCCAACAAGGACGTGTCCTGGTACTCCAGATATTTCCGCCAGGGTTGCAAGGTCAGTGAGTCCGTTTTTCTCGTACTGTTCAGAAAATGTCCTGTAGACCGTTTCCAGCTTCAGATTTGAGAACATCTCCGGGGTGACAATGGGGCGGATGCTTGTAAAGGAATCAGGGTCCGTCAGGACGGCTCCGACAATCTCTTGCTCGGCAACAGGGTCAGTGAATTGGTTCATAGCAGTTCCTCGATCTCAGCACGGGTTTTGCGGTCATCGGTCACGCCCGTCACTCGTGGCGCCCTGTCCTGGGCCTTCATCAGCCAGTTGTTCAGGAAGCGGGCATAGTTTTTCTTCCGATTCTTCGGGTTGGCTTTGAGCCAAGCGGCGGCCTTGGCAAGTTCCAAGGGGATATCAACAGCCGGGTATGCCGCTTCCCATGTCTGAAGGTAGGATTCGGTGTTGAAGAAGGAGTCCTTTTCCGTGTCGAAAATGATGCAGTCCGGAGCCGTTTTTCTCGGTTCCGGACAAGAAGTATTTTTTACTTCTTCTCTTTCTTCTCTATAGTGTGGGGTTGCTGGGGGCTCCGTTGCGATTCCCTTGAGGTTTTCCGTGCGGGAAGCGTAAGCGGAGATATCTTGATAAGTGTGGTAATTTATTACTGTTATTATCATTCCGCGTGTGGTCTTCCGTGTGGTTATCCGTGTGGCCTTGCTGAGGGCTCCGTAAGCGGAGCGCAGTTCGTCCTTTGTGGGCACTATCTTCCGCCATCCAGAATAGTGGCTCATGGCCTCCTGCATCTCGGCGATAGTGGTAAGGAGCTGACCACGTTTCAGCTTGTCACCGTCCTTCCAAAACGCTTTGAGGAGGATCCACACCCACAACTTGACGACAAGGGGTGACTGATCCATCAAGTCGGAATCAAGCGTCTTTCTGGAAAGAAGTACGCATCCACCAGGAATCTTCGGCTGCGACGTTGTTGGCCGGCTGTCGTGTTGCTCTTCCATGACTACCCCTTGCATAGCCTGCCCCTCTTTCGATGATGCCCGGGAAAGCGGTGGAGGGTCACCGCCTTGTCAGCGCCGATTGCAAGCCGGCGCCTACCCCGGGAAGCTGGTTAACGGTTTACGGCCGCATAGGCCTCAAGCCGCATGGCGCGGTCGAGGGCGCGGTGGACTTTCGAAAGTTGCCCGGGAAGCGGCATCTGTTTTAAGATCGCGGCCCGCCTGATTTCCTCGTCGATTCGAAACTGCATGATTTTTTGGCACATGATGGTGACCTCCGTTTTTGGTCGTCATGTGCTCAGTTGGTAAAAAGCCCACGACACTCACCATTTCAGGTGGAAGCATCGCGGGCTGTGCAGGAACCTGCCGATGTGGGGCAGGGCTTAGAGGAACCGCGTGAATTGATTTTTTAGGTTTGGCCTAAGCGGGTTGGCGGCTCTCGAGCCAGGCCAAGATTTCCCTTAAACGATACCCAACTCTGCCTCGGGTCAGTTGGACCCGGCGAGGAACCAAACCAGCCCTCTCATAGCGCCACCAAGTTGGCTCGCTAATATTGGTCAGTTCACGACGTTCGCGCTTATTGATGATCCGATCCTCAGTCATTTGAACTCCTTTTTTTGCCCTAAACGCAAAAAGCCCGCGACCGTACCTGGCAAAACACCAGATACAATCGCGGGCGCTATTGGGAACCCCGAAGGGGCCGCACGGAACCGCTTTGTTTGATTTTTGAGAAAACTAACTCAAATGGTTTTTCGTGTCAATTCAAAAAAATGCATTCCGTTTCGGGAGCCTTTCTTGATTTGTGCGGACTATCACCGGCGAACGGATTACAACAGGCCCCTGTGGTCGGAGTGGAGGGCCTCGGCCAGTTTCTTTGCGCTGGTGACTCCTATAACCCTCTTGCCGTTCTCCATCTCGCTGATGTGCCGCTGGGGGATGCCGGTCGCTTCTGCAAGCTGCACCTGAGTCAATCCCTCCCGGTGGCGGTATCCGGCAAGGATCGTCCCGGCTTCGTTACCCTGGAACTCGGGGAAGGCCTCACGCCAGTTCGTCGTCATGCTGCAGCCTGCTTGCCTAATGGAGACGGTTCGACGCTTAGTCTCAACCCCATGCCATGCAACAGGTTGAACAGCGTCCGTATCTCCGGATTGCCACGACGGGAGAGGGTGCGATACAGGCTTTCTCGGTTTAGGTGCGCCCGTTCCGCCACCACCTTCATGCCGCCGTTGGCCTCTGCGATATTCCGGAGCGCCAGGAGAAAGGCATCCTTATCTCCTTCTTCCAGTGCCGCGTTCAGATATGCCGCTGCTTCCTCCGGGGCTTTCAACGCCTCGATCAGGTCTTTCTGGTATTCGGTCTGTCTCATCGTGCGTTCCTCTTCTGGTGCTCCTGCCAGTATTCCATGGCGGTCTGTATGTCTCGGCTCTGGGTGGACTTGTCGCCACCGATCAGAAGCAGCAGCAACCGGTTGCCGTCTTTGCCGAAATAAACCCGGTATCCCGGCCCGTAGTCGATGCGCATTTCCAGAACTCCGCCACCAACGGCCTTGTGGTCTCCCAGGTTGCCCAGCCGGGCGCGGTCCAGTCGGACACGAATCTTTGCCCGGCCGCTCACGTCTCGCAAGGTTTCCAACCACACCTTGAACGGCTTACTTCCTGTCTCGGTGACATAGTATTCGATTTCATGCGGATATGTCTGGATGGTCATATGTTAGCCTATAAGCTACAGAGCGTCAAGCGACGTTCCGTTCCTTGCGTTTCTGGTCCAGGTCGACGACCTTGTCACCGGCCAGGATGGTTTTCAGCTTGTTCTCCCAAGTTTCAAGAGCCTGCTGTTTTTCCACGTCATAGCGATACTGATTATAGACCTTTATGACGCCTTGCTTTGCGTGGTTCAGGACTGCATCGATCACTTCATCCATAAAGCCCATGCTCGCCATGAAGGTGGCTGTTGTGCGTCTCAGATCGTGCGGGGTGAAGTGATCTATTCCAAGTCGGTTCTCGGTGGCTGGTTTGCCGGCTGCTGTAAAGAGGGGGTTGCCTTTATCGTCTGTTAGTGGAGATGCGAGGGCGCGGCCTACGGCAACGGCAAGGGCAGTGTCACCCATGGGCTTCTCCTTGCTCTTGTGGTGGCATGGAAAGACGTAACCGTTGTATTCCTGGTCATATGGTGTTTCTCTTGATTTCTTGGCTTGAGCTATGGCTTGGTTGATGATCTCCAGAGCAAGGCCAGACAGGTAGACTCGGTGAGTCTTGCCGTTCTTTGCGCGTTCTGCCGGAATGGTCCACCAGCAGCCGTCAAGTTCGCTGGTATGCAGTCCGGTCACTTCACCGGGGCGTTGTGCTGTTGTCAGGATCAGGCGCAGCGCTCGGCGTACTCCGTCCGACATACCCGCGTCTGGACGGCCAAGGTTTTCCCATAGCGTCTTGATTTCGGACTCTGAAAGCACACGGTCGCGGGAGAGCTTAGGGGAGGGGAGCTTGACGCCGGTGCAGGGGGTGTGCTGGAGAATGTCCTGCTCAACGGCCCAGTTGAACATCTTGCGGATGATCTGAAAGGTGTTGTTCGCCATGGCGGGGGCGTTGCGGTTCACGATCTCTTCAAGCAGTCTGAGTATGTCCCGTTTGGTAACATCGGCAGCTTTACGCTTTCCCCAGGCTGGAACAACCTCCCGATTAAGGATCTGCTCATCCTTCGCCCATGACCGCTTGAATCGTTTGGCGTGGCGCTCGATGTAATCATGCACAAGGTCGGCAACTGTGGGGGCCTTTCGCCGCTCTTCCGCTTGTTCTTCGGCTTCCGCCATGGGATCAATGTTGTTCTTCACCTTCCGTTTGGCGTCCTCAAATCGCCCCCGTGCTGTTTCCAGGGTTACGTCTGGATAACTCCCCAGGTTCATCTTCCGGCGCTTACCGTCGAAGGCATAGAGGTACAGCCATGTTTTTGAACCGGAGGGCATGACGCGGATGGTGAAGCCGTTTCCCTCGCTCCGGGTGTAATCGGATTCCGTTGGTTTCAGTTTCCGAATCATGGTGTCGGTGAAGGTCGTTTTTTTCATGGCGTCCTCCAGGTAGTCAGACACATTGTTGTTGGCCTGTGGTGTAGTAGTGGTGTAATAGTTTGCTGCGTTAGGGTGATATAGTTTGAAACACTATGAATTGAGAAATACGCTTAATATGTGGCAATGTCAATGCTTTAAGTGGTGTTGTTGGGATTACATGGAGGGAATTGAAAAGAGGTGAAACGTATATACAAGGTTACTGTTAACCACCTTGTCCCTGGTTCGAGTCCGGGTTGGGGAGCCAATTAGGGACAAAACTGGGCACCATTGCATGGGCCGGTTTTGTTGAAATAGAAAGTGCACTTGCCAAAGCTGAATAGCTCCCTGACAGGTGCACTTCTTTTTTGTTCACTCTGATTTCCTTCACCAACAGTTTCAGATATTCCTTCCCAAAATTTGAAGCCTTGTCACACAGCTTTTCCTTGAGCGCTGAACAGAAGGCCGTAATGTGCTTCTTGCCCAGCTTTTCCTCTGGTATTTCCTTCTACCGTTTGAGGCTGGCCAGCTCCGCCAGTATCTCCTGACGGCGGGTTTCGCGTTTTTCAACCCGTTCCTGAAGGGAACTGTTCAAGGGGAGGAATCCCTTTTCCACCGCCTCATAAAGCTTGTCTATCTGCGTCGATCTCTCAGGTCAGTTGCCTGATCTGTTCGTGCTGGTCGGAACGGGCATACTTCAGGTTGATCTCCAATTCCTTTAGCATCAGCTCCACCCGTTCGGGAGTGAATATCCGCTCGGCCACGGTCCGCAGGATGAGGCCGTCCAGCTTTTCCATGGGGACGTTGGTATTCTGACAGCGCTCACCCCTGGCAAGGTCGTTGATCTTGCGCGAGCATTTATAATACCGGTACCGGCCACCCTTACCTGTGGCAATGGTCATGGCGGAACCGCAGGAACCGCACCGGACGATGCCAGTCAGGAGCGTGGGTGAACTGACGACACGGGGCGGAATTTTGTCCGGTGAACGGGATTCAAGCTTCAGGCTGACCTGTTCGAACAGTTCGGGATCGATGATCGGCTCAACGCTGACGGTGATCCATTCCGATTCCGGTTTGATGCGTCCGGTCTTGTACTCCTTCCTGTTGAAGACTATACCCTCAACCCACTTGAAACAGCGAAGAGCCTGTAATTTACCTTTGTCCAGAGCCAAGCGCTCTTCGCATTTGCAGCCAACCTATCGAACCCTCCCTCAGTCAATGAACCTGACCGCTCCGATGCTCCCCTTCACCGCCAGAGCCCCGCACAGGCCGGGGGGGAGGGGGATGTCGGCCAGACTCCAGCGGTCAATCTCCGCCGGGTCCCGGCGTTGCTCCATGAGACGCGGGGCATGGCCGGGAAGCAGGGAGACGTCGAAGCTGTCCGTGGGAAGGGACAGGCCGCAGCCCACCCCTTTCAGGTAGGCCTCCTTGCGGGTCCAGCAGCAATAGAAGGCCGATAGCTGCTGTTCCTGGGCCAGACCGAAGAGCTGCTCCCGTTCGCAGGCTGAGAAGAAGCGCCGCGCCATGGGCCCAAACTCCAACTCCTCCCGAACTAACTCAATATCCACCCCCACTTCGCACCCCTGGCTCAGGGCCAGGATGGCCCAGTCATCCGTATGGGCGAGGTTGAAGCAGAGCCCGCTGGCCGCCTGCTCTCCCCCCAGGCGCGGTTTTCCCCATTCGTTCACTACCAGCAGGATACCGGCCGGGTTCAGACCCAGACAGCGCCCCAGGCTGCGGCGCAGGAAGAGGCGGCCGGCGATGAAACGTTCCCTGGCCTCGTGGCAGAGCAGACGGTTGGCGCGGGCCAGTTCGTCGGGGGAGAGGATCGTAGGGGCCTGGTCCACCCCGGTTATGCTGGAGAGGCGGACGAGCAGGAGATGGATGTCGCCTTGGGGAGGGAGAGACAGCGGGGAGTGCTGGCGTGGGGAGGTGGCCATGGGAAGGTCAGATCCGGCTGCGGGAGAGCCATTCCCGGAGGCGCCGGAACCCCTCCTCCAGGGTGACTTCCGGCTGATACCCCAGATCGCGGCGGGCAGCGGAGATGTCGAACCAGTGGGCCGTGGCCAGCTCCCGGGCCACGAAGCGGGTCATGGGGGGCTCGTTTTTCCGTCCCAGCCATCCCCAGAGGGATTCGCACAGGGAGCCCGCAACATAGGCCAGCCAGGGAGGGATGCTTCTCTCCACCGGCGCCAGGTCGGCGGCAGCCAGAATACGGTTGACCATCTCCCACAGAGGAATCGGCTCGCCATTGGAGATGAAATAGGCCCTGCCGCAGAGCGCCGCTCCGGGGGTAAGACGGTCGGCGGCCAGCAGGTGGGCCTGGGCCGCGTTGTCCACGTAGACCGTGTCCACCAGGCAGGGGCACGAGCCGATGCGGCGGAGTTTGCCCGCCCGTGCCCTGGCCAGGATGCGCGGCACCAGATGGTTGTCCCCCGGCCCCCAGATCAGGTGCGGCCGTAACGAGACCGTGGCCAACGCGGGGCTGTTGGCGGCCAGCACCATCCGCTCGGCCAGGGCCTTGGTGCGCGGGTAATGGGCGTGGTAACGGGACGGGTAGGGGAGTGACTCGTCCCCCCCCTCCACGTCCCGTCCGTCGAAGACCACGCTGGGGGAACTGGTGAAGACCAGGCGGGAGATGCCCAGGCTCGTGCAGGCGGCAAGCACGTTCTGGGTGCCGATGACGTTGGGGCGGTGGAACTCGTCATAACTCCCCCAGACCCCAGCTTTGGCGGCCACGTGGAAGACGATGTCGCACCCCCGGGCCGCCCCCAGCAGGGCCTCCCGGTCTGTCAGATCGCCGCGGCACTGCTCCACCCCCAGTCGGGCCAGATGTGGGTACTCTCCCCGGGAGAAGCTGCGCACCTGGTCTCCCCGCTCCCGCAGCATGCGCGCGATGGCGCCCCCCAGAAAACCGCCGCCACCGGTGACCAGTGCCCTCAACGGGACTGCTCCGCGGCCCAGATTGCCAGCTTTTCGCGGAAGATCTTGGCGTTGTGGCGGATGTCCACCGGGAAGGAGGGGTGGAAGAGGATCTTGAGTATGGACTTGGTGTGGGGATATTTGCTCCCCAGGGCGATAAGTTCGCGCCTGATGCGGCCATGCTCCTCCTGGCTGACCCCGGTCTCCGTTTCCACGCAGAGCACCGGCTGCTGCCTGCCCGGTTTGCCCAGTCCCACCAGGGCACTGCGCTTCACCTGGGGATGGCTGTTGAAGACCCCCTCCACCGGGATGGTGTAGAGCGTATCCATGGGGGTGATCACCCGGTGGGCCTTGCGGCCGCAGAACCAGACCCTCCCCTCCCCGTCCAGGTAGCCTAGGTCTCCCATGCGGTGCCAGAAGCCGCCCGAGGGATCGGGGATCTTGGCCAGGCTGGTGGCTTCGGGGCGGTTCAGGTAGGAGGCGGTCACCTGGGGACCCTTGACGGTGATCTCCCCCACCTCCCAGTCGGGGAGCGCCAGGTCGTCGCCCCAGTGACGGATGGGGGTGTCGCTGATGGGGATGATGGCCAGATCTATCCCCGCAACCGGCAGGCCGACGCAGACCCCGCGCCCCTGCTCGGTCAGATGGCGGGTCTCGGCCAGCACCTCGCTGCTGCCGATGGAGCAGACCGGCAGCGCCTCGGTTGCGCCGTAGGGGGTGAATATCTCCGTCTCCGGGTCGAGCATGTCGCTGAAGCGCTCCATGACCGCCGCCGGAACCGGCGCGCCGGCGGAGATGACCCGCCGCAGGCTCGGGAGCGTGATTCCCTGTTGGGCGCCGTAGCGGCTGACCCGATCAATCAGGGCCGGGGAGCCGAACATGGTGGTGGCGCCATACTGCTGGATGGTGGAAATGATAATGGCCGGGTTGACCGAGCCGGGACGGGTGAAGTCCATCTCGGGGATCACGGCGGTCATGCCCAGGGCAGGGGCGAAGAGGGCGAAGAGCGGGAAGGTGGGCAGGTCGATCTCCCCCGGACGGATGCCGTAGGATTGGCGCAGGGCGCTGACCTGGGCGGCGAAGTTGCCGTGGTTGTACACCGCTCCCTTGGGGGGGCCGGTGCTGCCGCTGGTGAAGAGGATGGCTGCGGTCTCTCCCCGGCCGGTCCTGGCCGGGGGGAACGGCTCCTCGTCGCTGTCGGCGATCAGGCTGGAGAGGGTGGCGCCCCGCCAGAGCAGGCGTCTGCCCACGGTGACCAGGGTATGGATGCTCCCCTTGCCCCAGCCGAACAGCAGTCGGGCCAGGTGCGCCTTGGTTATGCCGATGAAGGCCTGGGGCTCGGCCTCGTCCAGGCAGGTCTTCAGGTTCTTGACGCCCAGGCCGGGATCCACCAGTACCGGTACCGCTGCCACCTTGAACAGGGCGAAGGTGAGGGCGAAGAATTCCGGCCCTGGCGGAACCATCAGCACGGTGCGTACGCCGCGGCTGATGCCGATGGCGGTCAGGCCGTGGGCGATGCGGTCGGAGAGCTCGTCCAGCTCCCGGAAGCTGAGCTGGATGTCGTTACGGGGGAAGATGATGGCCGGGGTGTCCGGCTGGAGATCGGCCATGCGGGGGAGATGGGCTGCGATGTTGACGAGATGTGAACTCATGGCGTGCCTTTGAATAAAGGGTATTCCGAAAGGGTTGATCTGGCTGAATATACTCACCCGGCCGGGGCAATGCAAGCGCTTGTGGTCGTGGCGGACGAAGTGCTGCCCGGCTGCCGGGCTAAAACGCTCGGACGGGGCGGGCGCCCATGGCCTTCCTGACCTCCCGTCGGGTGCTGGACGACCTGGGTCTGTGGCTGGAGAGCGAGAGCGCGCTCAAGGCCTCCAAGACCGTCCATCAGGGGCAGTCCCCCGAGGAGGTGGCCGCTGTCCTGGGAGAACCGGAGAAGAAGGTCATCCTGGACTCGAAGACCTCTGTTCATCTACAGCGACATGAGGCTGATCTTCAGGGACGGCAGACTGGTGGACCTGGAGTGATCTGCGGAGCCGTGTACCAGGCGGGGCAGTGTGCTTTTTTAAACTGTTGTTGATTGGACCTGGATAATCCCGTACTATTCCCGGCGTCATCCCCGATGGCATTGCTCTTCGGCACATCCGAATCTCGTTATGGGAGGAACAGAAGATGAAACAACGAACGTTGATGGTGGTTGTCCTGGTACTGCTCGGCCTGCTGAGCCTTGCCTGTCTGGCCGGTGCGGCGGAACGGCTTGCGCTTAAGGAGGAGATCAAGCTTCACCCCGCTCCGGATTCCAAAGACCCCTATACCCTGTTTTATGACATCCGGGTGAAATCACCCGGTGTTATCCGTATGGGGGTTGATCCGTTTAGCGTCTCTCCGGATAAGGATATCCCCCATCGGCTGGTTGGGATCGGCCTTCTGCGCAAGGGGGAGACGAAGGTCATCAAGCAGGAGATCGGCGGCAAGGAGGGCGGAAAGCTGGAGTACAGCATCGATGCGCTGGAACTGGAGCGGACGCGGGGAGAGTACCGGGTCATCGTCTCCAACTTTTCCCGCAAGCACACCCTGCTGGCCAAACTCGTTGTGCTCTATCCCGGTGCAGAGGAGACGGGAGCGGCGTCCGACTCGCACAGGAGCGATCTCTCCGTTGGGGAGATCATGGTCAATGAGCAGGGCTTTCTGGCGGTTGAACTGAAAAATGTCGGCGACGCCCCCCTGCCCCGCTCGGTCTGGTCGAAGGATCCGGACGCAGCCATGCTCAGGCTGGAAATAGATGGCAAAAAGTGGGGAGCCTCGACCATCTGGAGAATCGATCCGCGGCATGCCCTGGACAGGCCCGGTGGCCGCGTTATCCACACTGTCCACTACAGAGTGACCAGGCCGGTGAAGGTGCGAGCGCAGATCGACGGAATGGGGCAGATTCGCGAGAAGGACGAACGCAACAACATCAAGGTCATGATGCTGCACCCGCGCCAGCCGTAGCCCGGTTGCCGACAGTGGCTGCACCGGAAAAGCCGCATCCCCCGGGGTGCGGCTTTTCTCATGACCGGGGCGGCGTTTTTTCGCCGGAGTTTCCCGGGCGCGGCAACGGCTTGCGGTTGAAATGGCGCCGATTGCGGCTACAATGGGGAGGCGTCACGGTAACGAAATCCGGGCGGTCTGTTTGAGAAACGTCATTTCATATCAGGAGGATGATCAGATGATCGATGGGGCGAAGCTGCTGGGGGGGCTGCTGAATGGTTCCCTGAACTCAACCCTGGGCGGCATGACCAAGGGCAGGCTGCCCGGAAAGGCCGCCCTGGGCATGGGCATCCTGGGGGTGGCCATTGCCGCTTTCGAACACTTCAGCAGCCAGAACAGGGATGCCTCGCCCCCCGCCACGGGGAGGAGCGGTTCCGGTTCTTCGCCACCCCCTCCGCCCCCCTTTGGCGGGAGTTCGCCGTCCCCGCCTCCCGGGAGCGTACCCCCGCCCTTGGTCGGAACCGATCCGGTCCTGCTGCTGCGGGCCATGATCAGTGCCGCCCATGCCGACGGCTCGCTGGACGACGCCGAGCGGCGGCGCATCACCGCTCACCTGGAGCGGGCACGGCTGAGCGGGGAGGAACGTTCCTTTCTGGCCAGCGAGCTGGAGACGCCCCGTCCCCTGGCCGATATCGTTGCCGCGGTCACAACCCCTGCCGATGCCGAACAGGTGTTCGCCGTCTCTCTGCTGGCGGTGGAGGTGGACAGCCAGGCGGAGCGGGCCTACCTGGAGCAGTTGCGCCAGGCCCTGGGGATCGAGCCCCTGAAGGCGGTGGAAATCGCCCGCAGCATCGGGTGCTGAACTGCTCCGTCAGCGGTCTGGCTGTTTCCGCTGCCCCTCTCCGGGGGGGCGGCGGATGGACATAAGGAAAAAATGAAGGAGACACGACAATGACCCAGTGGTTTCTGATCTACGACGGACGGCAGGAAGGGCCCTACGATATCCAGCAGGCCCGCCAGCGGGTACGTGCGGATTCCGGTGGCCATGCCTGGCGCGAGGGGTATGCCGATTGGGTACCCATTTCCCGGGTAGCCGAACTGATGGAACAGACGGGTGGCGTTCCGGCGCCACCCTCGGGCCGGCGCGCTTCCGACGACATCGACTACAGGATCGTCGGTTCGGAGATGCAGTTCGTGGAGATCGAACTGGACCCGGGGGAGAGCGTGATCGCCGAGGCGGGCGCCATGATGTACAAGGATGCCAGCATCACCATGGAGGCCATCTTCGGCGACGGCTCCAGCCAGGGGGGCGGCTTCACGGACAAGCTGTTCAGCGCCGGCAAGCGGATCCTGACCGGCGAGAGCCTGTTCATGACCCTTTTTACCCAGAGCGGCCAGGGCAAGGCCCGCGCCGCCTTTGCCGCCCCCTATCCGGGCAACATCATCCCGGCCACCTTGGCGAGCCTGGGAGGCACCCTGATCTGTCAGAAGGACTGCTTCCTCTGCGCCGCCCGTGGTGTCTCCGTCGGCATCTTCTTCCAGCGCCGCATCATGACCGGCCTGTTCGGCGGCGAGGGTTTTATCATGCAGAAGCTGGAGGGGGACGGGCTGGCCTTCCTCCATGCCGGGGGAACGATCGTGGAGCGGGTGCTCTCGGCGGGGGAAACCCTGCACGTGGATACCGGCTGCCTGGTTGCCATGGAGCCGACCGTCAGCTTCGACATCCAGCAGGCAGGCAACATCAAGACTGCACTGTTCGGCGGCGAGGGACTGTTCTTTGCCCGGCTGACCGGGCCGGGCCGGGTCTGGCTCCAGTCGCTCCCCTTCTCGCGCCTGGCTGGCCGCATGCTCCAGGCCTCTCCCCAGCGGGGCGGCGGCAAGGATGAGGGGTCGCTGCTCGGCTCGCTGGGGACGCTGATCGGCGGGGATCGCTGAGTTTGTCTCTGTCCGGCGTCCCGTTGCGAGGCTGAACGACGGATGGCGTACGGCCCGTTTTGGCGTTAGGTCCGCGCCGGCGGGCCATCCCGATTGAACCAGACCAGGGGGCTGGAAAGGGTTTGTGCCGAGCCTCCAAGGAGTTGACCATGTTCAGGAAAATGCTTGTCTGTACCGATCTCTCCCCTGCATCGGACGCGCTGATCAAGTGCGTGGAGGAGTTGCGCAACGTCGGCATGGAAGAGGTCGTCCTCACCCACGTCAGGTTTATGTCCACTGCGCCCGGCGTCGAAGAGATCCTTTCCGAAGAGAGTTCACCCGCCCTGCAGGGGCAGCGCTCCTACCTGGAGGAACGGGGGATGCGGGTCTCCGTGGAGATGCCCTGCGGCCTCCCCTCCCAGGGCATCGTGGATGTGGCGGAGAAGCACGACGTCTCGGCCATCCTGATCGGTTCCCACGGCAAGGGCATCCTTCAGTCTGCGGCCCTGGGCAGTGTCTCCGCGCAGTTGCTCCACCAGATGCGCCGCCCCGTTCTCTTGGCCCGTATCGCCCTTTTGGAAGGGGGGGAGTGCGAATCGGTCTGCTCCAGGATGTTCCGCCGCCTGCTCTTCCCCACCGATTTTTCCGAGACCGCCGAGCGGGCGATGGAGTACCTGGGCAGGATAATCAAGGGTACCCGCTGTTCCGTGACCGTCATGCATGTGCGGGAGCAGGGGGGGGCTGATCAGCAGGACTCCGAGGAGGATGTGCGCTTCCTGCTGGAGGCCAAGGCGAGGCGTCTGCGAATGCAGGGGGCAACGGAGGTGATCCCCCTGCTGGTTCATGGTTCGCCGGCCGGGGAGATTGTCGAGCGCGCCGCACGCGGCGGCTTCTCCCTGATCGTCATGGGCGGACAGGGCAAGGGGATCATTGAGGAGCTCTTCCTTGGGAGCGTTGCCAACCAGGTGGCGCGCCGCGCGGAGACCCCGGTGTTGTTCATTCCGGCGCTCCGGTGATGCCAACGGGTTGACATCCCGCCTGTTTTCGTCGTTGCCTCTTCGAGGCGAACCGAAGGCAACTGCGACAGCCGGATTCAGGGGGATGGGCCTGGTGGCCATCTTGTAGTACATGCATGGAACAGATGTTACACATGGTTGTTGACAACTGTTCCATGCTGGACACCGGGCATCACTGGAGTCTCCGGTATCTGTTGGCTGTTTCTGGGTGATTGTCGCTATTGTCTTTTTGCGCACGGATCTTGCTGTGCGAGAGGCTGTATTTCACTCAGTTCAGCGTGGGGGGCAGCCATGGCTCGATTTCGTTTTCAGCAACTCGTAGATACCCACAAGATCCAGACCCTCATGGAGTCGTACAACAGGGTGACCGGACTGCTTTCTGCCATTCTGGATACCGATGAGCGGGTGCTGGTTGCCGCCGGTTGGCAGGACATATGTGTACGTTTTCATCGCCAACACCCGGTAACCCTTGCCCGCTGCAAGGAAAGCGAAGCCTTTATCAAGTCTCAGTTGCTGCGTTACGAAGGGAGATTTTTCGAGTATCGCTGCAGGAACGGCTTGCGGGACATGGCCATGCCGATCGTGTTTGACGGTGAACACCTGGCGACGTTTTTCTTCGGTCAGTGTTTTTACGAAGATGACAATCCCGATCCCGAGTTCTTTCGACAGCAGGCTCGGGAATTCGGTTTTGATGAAGAGAAATACATTGCAGCGCTGGAGTCGGTTCCGGTCTATTCCCGGGAGCAGATGCGCAATGCCCTGGAACTCTATTCGAACCTGATGAATATTATTTCCGAAATGGGAACCAAGAAACTCGTGCTTGTACAGGAGATCGAGGCGCGGGAGAGGGTCAGTCGGGTCATGCTGGAGTCCAGGACCTATACCGACCGGGTTCTTTCCGCGATTCTGTCCGAGGGATACGACGAAGTCTGAGCTTCGCTCCTGGAACCTTTTCCCCTTCTGTTCTCTCTCTTTCATTCAAAGCGCGATTCGCCCTAATCACCTTCCCACATAATTTGCTTCCACATTGAACAGTTCATATCTTCCTGTCTGGTTTCATCGACCTGTATATATCGTAAAACCTGTAAAGAGAACGGGCGTGCGGTTTTTACTCTTTTTACGGCGTGGAGTTGCTTTTGTGGAGCTCGTAGACCAATGTTCTGTTTAGTTATAGTTATCCAAGTATCTTGAATTGTTTTGTTGTTTTGGTTTTATCTTGTTCGTTTCCTTGTTTGGCATGTTGGTTGCGAATCGCGTTTATAAAACATTCCACTACAAGGAGACGGAAAACATGAAACTGGACGGAAAAGTAGCAATCATTACCGGAGCAGGCAGGGGGATCGGCAGGGCGATCGCATTACGCCTTGGCGCGGATGGTGCGGCAATGGTCGTCAGCGATGTGAATGGTGACAACGCGACAAAAGTCGCCGAGGAAATCAAGGCCCGGGGGGGCAAGGCCATGGCGCTGCGCACCGACGTCACCAGTGAGGCTGATGTGAAAGATCTGATTGATACGGCTGTTCGCCAACATGGCAGGCTGGACATCATGGTTGCCAATGCCGGTATCGCCAATATCAAGATGAGTATCGAGATGACTGGCGCAGAGTGGGACCAGATCATGGCGGTGAATACCAAGGGGGCATTCCTCTGCGACACCATGGCCGCGCGCCAGATGATCAAACAGGGGCACAGCGAAACACCCGGTTCGGGGGGGAAGATCATTAACTGCGCCAGTATCGCGGCCCATTCCGGCTTCTCGATCCTCGCCGCCTACAGCGCCTCAAAGTTTGCCGTCAGGGGCTTCACTCAGGCCCTGGCAAAGGAGCTGGGACCGTACAAGATCAACGTCAACGCCTACTGCCCGGGGATCGTGGGGACGGACATGTGGACGCTTATCGACGAGAAGATGGGCCCCTATCTGGGCATGCAGAAGGGTGAGGTGCTCAAGGAGTACACCAAGCTGATCACCGCGGGTCGGGTCAGTGTGCCGGAAGATGTGGCCTGTTTCGTCTCCTACCTGGCCTCCAGCGATGCAGACTACATGACCGGCCAGTCGGTCATGATCGATGGCGGCATCATCATGAACTGATCCATACCAACGGTCGGGGATGGGGGTGAGCGTGTCGCCCCCCTACAATCTCATCCCCATCCCGACTTCCCCCTTGAAGTGGAGTGGGGAACACCTTGTCCCTGTGAGCGCTGCCGTATGCCGTCGGCGTGCATGTTGCAGTCATGAAGGCAGCATGTTTCGGATCACTTTTCCAGGGGGATGGGATGTTCGAACAAGAGCGGAGCAGACATAGGGAAACCGTATGCCAACTGGCGTGCGGACAGCACCAGGGAATCGTCAACCACAGCTTGCGACATGACGTACAGCCCCACATTTTGAGATCGTGGGAACGCTGCCTGACAAGATACAACCTCGACCCGTCCCAGCTGGAGAAACCGATTCGGGTGGGGGACAAGGCTCTGGCCGACTACCGGGAACCGCTTGAGGATTTCCTGTTCTTCGCCCAGTCCGGCATGCGGAAACTGTACCGAATGCTCTCCTCTGTCGGGTACGTGCTCCTGCTGTGCAACGCTGAAGGGGTGACCATCGATTATGTGGGGGATCCCAAGGATGAACGGGAGCATCGCCGAGCAGGGCTGTGTCCCGGAACGGTCTGGCAGGAATCGCTGGCAGGCACCTGTGGTGTTGGCACCTGTCTCGAGGAGCGCCGGGCCGTCACCATCCACCGGAATGAGCATTTTTTCTCCCCCTTCATCGGTCTGAGCTGCAGCGCGGCGCCACTCTACCATCCTGACGGCACCTTGCTGGGAGCCCTGGATGCCTCACTGCTCCATTCCCCCGAATCCAAGGATTCCCAGGCGGTTGCTCTCCTGCTGGTCAATTCCCACGCCCGCCTGATAGAGAACGCCTATTTTGTCAGAAAGTGCCGGGATCACTGGATGATCCGCTTTAACAAGATGCAGGCTTTCGTCGAGGTCACAACGGAGCAGATCATCGCCGTGAACGCGGACGGTTGTATCGTTGCCGCGAATTTCAACGCCATCAGCGAACTGGGCAGGCAGGGGGGCGGCACCCCCGTCAATCGACAGCTGAGCGATATCTTTGAGCTGCGCATCGAGGAGCTGGTCGATAACGCCCTCAACAGGACACAGATGGTCTTTGCCATCCGTGCCGTTGCCACCGGAATCCAGTACTTCGCGCTCTTTTCCGCGCCGGGAGCCAGAACCGTGCAGCCGGCCAGGCAGCACGGCAACAGTGACAGGGCGGCTCAGCCAAAGAACAGGCCACGTGCCCGTCTGGGGCTGAACCAACTGGCGGGTGCCGATCCGCAGATGAGGCGCAACGCCACCCGCGCCCTGCGGGTGATGAACAGGGGGATTCCCATTTTGCTGACCGGTGAGACCGGCACCGGCAAGGAGGTCTTTGCGCGGGCAATTCATGAGTCCAGTGATCGGGCCGCAAAGCCGTTCATCGCGCTGAACTGCGCATCCATCCCCGAATCCCTGATCGAAAGCGAGCTTTTCGGTTACCGGCAGGGGGCCTTTACCGGTGCCCATATCAAGGGGATGCGCGGCAAAATCCTGCAGGCCGACGGCGGTACGCTCTTTCTTGACGAAATCGGTGATATGCCCCTGAGCCTGCAAACCAGGCTGCTGCGTGTTCTGGCTGAAAAAGAGGTTTTGCCGCTGGGAAGCGAAAGCCCGGTCCGGGTCGATCTTAACGTTATCTGCGCGACCCTGCGCAACCTGGAGGAACTGGTACGTGACGGGAGGTTCAGGGAGGATCTGTACTACCGGCTGAACGGAATCACCATAACTCTGCCGCCGCTGCGGGAACGGGAGGACAGGGACATGCTGATCAGAAACGTGCTGTTGGCGGAACGCCAAAGCGGTGATGCCCGGATCAGCCAGGAAGCCTTCGATGCTCTTACGCGTCATTCCTGGCCGGGGAATATCCGTGAGCTGCACAACCTGATACGATGTGCTCTGGCGGTGAGCGAAAACGGCATCATCACTCTGGATGACCTGCCGCCGGTGAAAAACGGGGGCAAGGCGGTATCGTTTCTCCCCGCTGCTTCATCGCCGCGGAGTGCTGCCGCTCCACTGGACGAATACGGCATTATGCTGGATATGCTGGCCAGGTACGAATGGAACCTCTCACGGGTTTCACGAGAACTGGGCATCAGCCGGCCAACGCTCTACAAGAAGATGAAATGCTACGCCATTGTTCCGCCGCACCCGTTTGAAAGAAAGAAGAAAAATTGAATTCTGCACGTTCTTGCAGTAGGCTCCTGTGGCGGAAGTTTCCTTGAAAGGCAAAAGGGAACCAGGCCCCCGCCAGAGGGTTGACGGCCATCGCTAATTCAGTATATGGTTCCCACTGTTCCTGACTGCTCCCCATGGAAAAACCGCGGGGACTGTGCCTGAAGGCACGGGGCAGAAATGCCCCCGATCCGCCTTGGCTCTGTTCGGCCGCTGGAAGACGGAATCGCCGGCTGTTACGAAGGGGAAGGGGGATCTCCCCATGAAAGCTGGACTCATCCATGCCACAGAACCAGATTGGCCCGAATCCTGAAAGCCGCATCCTGATCGTTGATGACGAGGGGACGTCCCTGCTGATTCTGGAGAACTACCTCCAGCACCATGGGCATGTGGCGATCTGCGCCGCCAACGGTCGTGAGGCACTCGCCCTGCTGAAAAAGCAGCCGGTTGACCTGGTCATATCCGATCTGGTCATGCCGGGAATGGGCGGGATCGAGTTCATGGATCTGGCCAAGGAACGGCACCCGGGACTCCCTTTTATCTTCTATACGGCACTGGGGAGCATCGAGAGCGCGGTCTCGGCCATCAAGCAGGGCGCCTTCGACTATCTGGAAAAGCCGCTGGACCCCAAGACCTTCGACGTGGTCATCCAGCGCGCCCTGGAGTTTGCCCGCCTCTCCCACGAGAACGTTCAACTGCGCGAGCATTTCGCCGAGTTGTTCAGTTTCCAGAACATCGTGACCCAATCTCCTGCCATGCGCACGGTCCTGGAGTTGGCCTCCCGGGTGGCCGCGTCCCCCCGGACCACCGTCAGCCTGACCGGCGAGAGCGGCACCGGCAAGGAGGTGCTGGCCCGGGCGATCCATTTTGCCTCCGGCTGCCTGCCGAGCAATTTCGTGGCGGTCAACTGCGCCGCCATCCCCGAGGCGCTTCTGGAGAGCGAGTTGTTCGGCCATGTGCGCGGCGCGTTCACCGGGGCGGAACGTGACCGTGAGGGGAAGTTCAGCCTGGCCCGGGGGGGAACCGTCCTTCTGGACGAGATCGGCGACATGCCGCTTCCGCTCCAGGCCAAGCTGCTGCGGGTACTGGAGGAGCGGACCTTCGAGAAGGTGGGGGACAACCGCCCGCAGCCGGTAGATTTCCGGGTTATCGTTGCCACCTATCGCGACCTAGCCCAGCTGGTACGCAAGGGCAGATTCCGCGAAGACCTGTACCATCGCATCAACGTTGTTCCCATCGCGATCCCCCCCCTCAGGGAGCGGCTGGAGGACATCCCGCTTTTGGTGGACTTCTTCCTGAAGCTCTTCCGCCAGCACCAGGGGAAGGCGCTTCCGGGGGTCTCGAAGAAAGCCATGGACCTGCTCATCGCCCACTCCTGGCCGGGCAATGTGCGCGAGCTGCGCAACGTGCTGGAATATGCCGCCATCATGGTCAGCGACGAGCTGATCCGGCCCGAACACCTGCGCCTCTCCTCCTCTTCGCCGTCAGCCTCTGCTCTCCCGTCCTCCAGCGGCACCGTTGAATTCCACATCAGTCTCCCCGCCGAAGATGTTTCCCTGGATGCCGTCGTCTCCCGGGTCCTGGAAAGCGCCCTCCAGCGTTGCCACGGCAACAAGTCCCGGGCCGCGGCCCTGCTCAAGGTCAACCGCAAGATGTTCTATCGCTGATCCCCTGTCCGTCCTTTCTGGAAACACCCTTGTCCTTTGTAGGGACAGGAACGTCCGTTCTCCCTGTATAACTCATTGAAAATAAAGAAAAGAATATTCTGGTACCATTCCTGAAACAGTACGTGTCATAGCGATTCGTCACGGCTTATTGTGTCCTTTTGGCGGACAGGGATGGAGGTGGGGCGATGTCCCAGACGGAAGTGGAACGTTGTATCGGCAGGATCGTAACCGATGGGGAGTTCAGGGAGAAGGCGACCCGCTCCCTCGGAACCGCCTGCTACGATGAGGGCTTTGTCCTCTCCCCACGGGAACTGGCGCTGCTGGAACACCTCGATTTCCAGTGTTTCGCCGCCGTGGCGGAACTGCTGGATGACGCGCTCCGGCGCAGGTGATGGGAAAATGGTCATGGACGGTAAGGTGGCCGGACAAAAAAAGGAGGTCAGGCAATGTCAACATTACTGAATATGAAGATCGGAGCCCGGCTCGGGTTTGGTTTCGGTTTCGTGCTGCTGCTGCTGGTCGCCATGGGAGGGATCAGCATCAGGAACATGGGCGCCATCAATCGCGGGGTGGAACAGATCGTGACGGTGGATTACGCCAAGATCAACCTGGCCAATGATATCAACGCGAGGGTTGTCACTCTCCTCGAAAATTTCGCGTTGATGCAGTTGAAGGACCAGACCGGAAAGATTGAGGTGAAACGGGATATCGACACACTCCGTTCCGAATACCGTGGTCTGATGGAGAAGCTGGAGAAGCTGGAGACGACCGCCGAAGGGAAAGGGCTGATTGCCGCGGCCAAGGTTGCGCTGGCAAACGGCACAACCGCCAACAATCGGGTGATAGAACTGAGCCTTGCCAACAGTGCGGCCGAAGCCCTTTCGGTGTACAACAACGAGGCGTATCCCCTGAACCGGAAGATCAAGGCCGCCTTCAACGACATCGTCAAGTACCAGGAAGGGGTGATGGAGGTCAGTCATGGTGAGGCGACAAGGGTGTTCGGGAGTACCCGCCTGATCAACGTCGTCCTTGTCGTCGTGGCGCTGCTGGTCGGCATCCTGACCAGTTATCTGATCACCCTCAGCATCACCCGCCCCCTGGCCGAGGGGATCAGGATCGCCGATGCCCTTGCCGACGGCAACCTGACCATCCAGGTCTCCTCCACGGGTAGGGACGAGACCGGCCTGCTCATAGAGCACCTGGGGCACATGGTGCACAACCTGCGCGACATGATCTCCCGCACCGTGGACATCTCGTCAGGTATCGCCGCCGCCTCCAACCAGCTGCATTCCACCGCCACCCAGATCGCCACCGGTGCGGAGGAAGTGTCCTGCCAGGCCAATACCGTGGCCACCGCCAGCGAGGAGATGTCGGCAACCAGCAGCGACATCGCCCGGAACTGCTCCATGGCCGCCGATGCCTCCCGCCAGACCAGCGAATCGGCCAATTCCGGCGCCCAGGTGGTCAACGAGACCATCACCGGCATGAACGTGATCGCCGACCGCGTGCGTGAAACCTCCAAAACCATCGAGGCCCTGGGCACCCGCTCGGACCAGATCGGGGAGATCATCGGCACCATCGAGGATATCGCCGACCAGACCAACCTGCTGGCGCTGAACGCGGCCATCGAGGCGGCCCGTGCCGGGGAACAGGGCCGCGGCTTCGCCGTGGTCGCCGATGAGGTGCGGGCACTGGCGGAGCGGACCACCAAGGCCACCCGGGAGATCGGGGAAATGATCAAGGCCATCCAGAGGGAAACCCAGGAAGCGGTCACTGCCATGGACGAGGGGGTGCGCGAAGTGGAAAAGGGAGCGGAATCGTCGCAGAAATCGGGTCGGGCCCTGGAGGAAATCCTGGAGCGGATCAACGAAGTCAGCATGCAGGTCAACCAGATCGCCACGGCGGCCGAAGAACAGACCGCGACCACCGGAGAGGTGACCAGCAACATCCAGCAGATCAACGAGGTCGTCCACAGCACGGCCCAGGGAGCCGAGGAAACCGCCAAGGCTGCCGCCCAGTTGGCCGGTCAGGCCGAAGAGTTGCAGGGTCTCGTCAGCCGCTTCCGGCTGTCCTAGGAGGAGCGTCGCCATGAGCAACCTGCCATCGGTTGTAGGGGAGAGGAGTGGTGCCTCCCGGGAGCTGATCCAGCTGGTCAGCTTCGAACTGGGGGGTGAGGAGTACGGGGTTGACGTGATGAAGGTACGGGAAATCATCCGCATGCCCCAGATCACCAGCATGCCCAATACGCCCGGGTACGTGGACGGTATCATCAACCTGCGGGGTGCGGTGCTGCCGATCATCTCCCTGCGCCGGCGCTTCGGCATGTGCGACGGCGAGGCCGACCACCGCAGGCGGATCCTGGTCATGGAGGTGGGAGAGGGAACCACCGGATTCGTGGTTGACGCGGTTGCCGAGGTGCTGCGCGTCGCGGCGGCCGATATCCAGCCCCCCCCGGCCGTATCCCAGGGAGCCATGGCCCAGGAGTGCATCAACGGCGTAATCAACCACGCCGAGCGGTTGCTGATCGTGCTGGACCTGGACAGGCTGTTCGGCGGGGAGGAGACGCTGCTGCTGGAGAGTTTCTGACGGATGTCCGCGTCGAAGGCTGGGTGTGGCTGCAGCCATGATGAACCATGAAAAAAGATCAGGGCGGCCATCTGGCCGCCCTGATCTGTAACCTGGTGATGGCGTACCCTTCGCATTATTCGAACGCCGTTGTCTCCCCGGATGCCAGCCTGTTGCGCAGGCTGGCCCACTCCCCCTTGGGCTTCTGGGTGTAGCACAGGTCCATGCGGCTGGCCATCATGATCACCTTGTGGCGCTCGGGCCGCTCACCCCGGTCCAGCATGGCGGCCAGTTCCCCGCCCCGCCTGAAGAAATCAGCAACGCTCCCCTTGGTGATACTCAGCTTCATCCCCCTGGTTTCCGCGTACTCCCCCTGGTCTTCGGCGGGGGGCATCTGGCTGGCGCCCTGGCCGGTGGGTGGGTCGCTGGGCCTGGGCAGGTCGTTCCACTCCAGGTCGAAACGCTGCTCCAGCTCCTCGAAGGAGGTGAAGCCTCTTGCCTCCTCCGTCCCCATGCGGTACTCCCTCAACCCGCCGTCGCTGTATTCCAGCCCCAGCACCCGCCCGTTGTCCTGTGGGCACATGTCCTGGTTGACGTAGGCGAGATGGTAGCGGAGAACCGTGCCGCTATCGCCGGTCCAGACTTCGCGCCTGATCACGCCGTTCCCCTGATTCCAGGGGACCATGAAAATATCGTCCGCAATCTTTATCCTGTTGGCCATGATCGGTGTCTCCTGTTTGCTAGAAATCAATATGTATCTATGGCTTGTTTGCTCTCCGCCTGCCGTGGGCAATGGGCCCTGGCCGCGGGTCACTCCGTCCGTTTGAGGAACGCGGAGATGATCGGCACCACCTCGTCCTTCATGTCCTCCAGGATGTAGTGGCCGGCATCGGCATAGCTGTGGACCTCTGCCTGCGGAAAACGGCGCCGCCATTCGGCCAGGAAGTGGCGGTCGAAGACAAAGTCCCGCTCGCCCCAGACCAAGAGCAGCGGCAGGTCGCGGAACTGGTCCAGCCCCCGGTCAACACTGTTCACCAGATCAAAGCCGCGGTCCCCGGGCTTGAGCGGAATGTCCTGGACGAAGCGCAGGGTGGCGATGCGGTCGTTCCAGGAGCCGTAGGGGAGGCGGTAGAGCCGGCGCAGCTCTCGGGACAGGGGATTTCGTTTGCAGCCCACGAAGGAGGCGGCCAGGCTGAAGGCGTTGAACCCGCGCACCAGCAGGCTCCCCAGGCGGGTGTCGCGGCAGATCCTGAGCGCCAGGGGGAATGGTTTCCCCGGGGGGAGCTGGAAGGCGGCAGTGTTCATCACCACCAGCCGTCGGATGGCCCTGGGGTGGGCCACTGCGTAGGCCATGCCGATCATGCCGCCCCAGTCGTGAACCACCAGGGTGATGTTGTCCCTGATGGCCAGGTGGTCCAGCAGCCGCTCAAGGTCCTGCACCCGCCGGGCCAGGGTGTAGTCGTAGCGCTCGTCACCCGGCTTGTCGGAAAGGCCGCAGCCGATGTGGTCCGGAACGATGCAGCGGTAGCTGGCGGAAAGCTCCCTGACCAGGTTGCGGTAGTAGAACGACCAGGAGGGGTTGCCGTGGAGCATGACCACCGCTGGACCGCTCCCCTCGTCCAGGTAGTGGTAGGCCAGGCCGTCCAGGTCCAGATGGTGGCTCTGAAAGGGGTAGTGCCGCTTCAGGGGATCGCTCACCATTCCACTCCCAGCATCAGGCAGTTGAGGCCGCTGCCGATGCCCAGCAGAGCCACCCGGTCGCCGGTGAGCAGAATGTCCCGCTCGGCCGCCAGGGCAGCGGTCAGCGGCAGGGAGACCGTGCCCATGTTGCCCAGGTATTCGTAGGTGGTGAAGTCCTGGTCGGCGGATATGCCCAGGGTTTTCAGGATGGCGTTCTGGTGGGCCGAGCCGACCTGGTGGCAGATCACCTGGTCCACCTGCTCCGCGCTCCACCCCAGGTGGGGGAGGAAGGCGTTCCAGGTGCGTTTACCCAGTTCCACCCCGTGGTTCATGACGTTGACCCCGTCGGTGGACATGACCTGCTGGTAGCCGCCCCTGCCGTCGGGCGCCATGCCCCACAGGCAGAACTGGTGGTGCTCCGGCGCGGACAGGCAGACTCCGCCCAGCAATTTGCGCCGCTGCGCGCCGGAGAAGGAGCCGTCGGTCAGCAGCACCGCCACCGCGCCCGAGCCGCCGGTCAGGGTGGCCAGGGATGAGGCGAAATGCTCCATGCGCCGTTCTTTCAGCATGCGCTCGATCATGATCTCGTTTATCTCCCGCGCGCTTTCGCAGGAGACCACCATGCCGGCCCTGATCTGCCCCAACTCGATGCGGTTGGCCAGATCCAGCATGCCGTTCAGGACGCCCAGACAGGCGTTGGAGATGTCGAACACAGCTGCCTGGCCGCCGATGCCCAAGCCGTGGGCCACGCGACAGGCGGTGGCCGGCTCGAACTGTTCTCGGCAGACGCCGGCGTAGATCAGGGCGCCGATCTGGTCAACCGGGACGGCGCTGGCTGCCAGCGCCTTGCGGGCGGCGGCGATGGCCCCCTGGGAGAGGGGATAGCCCGGTTCCCACCAGCGTCGCTCGCGGATGCCGGTCATGGCCTGCAGCTGTCCCGGCGCGATGCGTAATTGCCGGTAGAGCGGCTCCAGGCGCGCCTCCAGGTCGCTGGTGGAGACCACCACCGGCGCTAGTTGATAGCCAAATGATTCCAGGGTAACTGCGCGGTATTTCATTACTGCTTCTCCAAAAAGGGGCGCTCCATGCGCAGGGTGAAATCGTTCATCTGGTAGATGGGGCGGCCGTCCACGGAGAGCATGCCGTCGGCCACAAGCAGGCGCTGGTCGTCGTCACAGGACGTGATCCAGGCCTCCACCGTTACCGTGCTGTTTGTGGGGACGACCTGGCCCCGGTAGAGCCAGCGATGGCGCTGGCCGGTGGCCGCGGGGCTCAGAACGGAGTCCTGCCCCCATCCCCAGCGCTCCACGGCGGCGAACTTTACCAGTTGCAGGAACGACTCCAGCCCCAGTGATCCGGGGGTGACCGGGTCCTGGTAGAAGTGGGCCGTGAAGAACCACTCCTCAGGGTCAACCTCCTTGACCCCCCGCAGGTAGCCCAGCCCGGCAGGGCCGCCGTCGGCCACGAACAGCTCGATGCGGTCGATCATGCGGAGCTGTTTCTCTGGATAAGGTGGCTCTGTAGGGTAGGAGAGTGCGCGGCCCCGTGCAATCTCTTCCGCCGTGGGGAGGTAGGGGGTGGCGTCGCGGATACCCACCTGGGAGGCCAGCGCCTCACGGGAGAAGAAGCCGAACATGGTCTCCCCCTCGTAGACCATCCCCTCTTGGTCGGCAACGGCGAAGTCGTACTCCTGGATGATCATGCCGCCGCTGGTGGCCACCTTGGTCAGGCTGGCGGTCATGGTCAGGGTACCGCTGTCCGGTGTGACATCGCGGTGCCGCACCGCATTCCCCCCAAGGTTGCGGAAGGAAATGTCGCTGGGCGAGGTCAGGGCCGAGCCAACGTAGGCTGCCAGCCAGCCGCAGGGCTGCAGGGCCGCCTCCAGCAGCACCGCGAAAGGCATGCGCCCCTGGCGCTCGGCGGCGAAGTACCAGGCATCGCCTGGAATGTCGTACTGGGCCTCGGCCCACGGGCCGGCAACCATGCGCCACGGCTCCCCCTGCACGGCGGTGATCCGGTCCATGAACTGGAAGGGGGGGCCGGGGAGGCGGGCGATCCTGCGCTGGCTGTCAAAGACGCGGTACGGCTCGCCGAACCCCTCGGAGGGGTTGCCGTTGCTGTAGGCAAGGATCTGCTGCTTGGTGTAGATGGCCGGCTTTTGTAGAGACGCATTGCAATGCGTCTCTACCGCTCCATGCCCACCCCGCCACAGCGCCTCCAGTTCTTCCCGGCCGGTGCCTGACAGGCGCACCGACATGTCGCCGATCTCCACGATCGGCTTTCCGTCGGCGTACATCAGGGCATCGGCGATGGCGAACGGCTCCGGGCCGTAGCCCAGCTGGCGGATGGCCACCTCGTAGGTGACGACTTTGGTGCTCTCCAGGACCTGGCCCCGGCAGCGCAGACGGCTGTCCACGCCGGGGAGCGGCTCCCAGGTTGCCCTGCCGGTTTCGGCCACCCATCCCCTGCGCAGCAGCAGGATGCGCAGGGTGTGCATGCAGCATTCGTACATCAGGGTTCCGGGCATGACCCGGTCATCCACGAAGTGGCAGGTGATGAACCAGTCGTCCGGGTGGATGTCGGCCTCGGCAATGATCTGGCCCAGGCCGTAGCGTCCGCCGCTGGGGTCGATCTCCCGCACCCGGTGCACCAGGCGCATGGCGCCCCCCGGGATGGTCAGGGGATGGTTCAGGCCCAGCCGGGAGAAGGATGGCCCGAAGCAGCCGGCCAGGTCCCCCCGGCGCAGGCGGTCCAGCTGGTCCCCGTCGTACCCCTCCCGCTCCAGAGGAACCAGGTCTCGCCAGTTGTCCGGTAGGAGCCCCTTTGTGGGGCGCGGATCCACGGCAGGGCGTACGATCCCTCGGCCCGCCTCCAGCTCCTGGCTGGTGAAGAAGCCGGCGCTGCCGTCCCGCATGGTCAGGAGCGGTTTGCCCCCCACCGTTGCGTCGAAGCGGAAGCGGAACAGGTAGGTGTCCCCCTGGCGGAAGAAACGCTCGATGCGGATGTCGTAGCGGATGGTCTCCCCCGCCACCGGCAGCGGGCGGTGGAAGGTGACCACCGCGTCCAGCAGGCGATACACCGCAAGGCCGCGGGTGATGAAGTCGATTCCCAGGTAGCCGGAGAGGAACAGGTCGGCCTGGCCGGCCTCCACGGCGATGCAGGTGGGTATGCGGCCGCCGTCCAGGTACCAGGCGTTGGCCAGGATGTCGTGCTCGGTGACCACCCGGCCGCTGGTCATGGAGCGCGGTTCCCCCTCCAGGACGACGATGCGGTCCACCAGCATCAGCGGTTCATCAGGCAGGCGCACCCGGGTGGGGAGACGGTCCAGTTCGGCGAAATCCGGCCCCAGCATACGTCCCACGCTTCCCGTGGCGAACTCCAGGCACATGTCGCGGTCGAAGACGCAGGTTCTGGGTGGCGCGGGGCGGGGGGGCGTGCTTGCCGCCGTAACAGCACCGGCTTCTTCCCCGGCAAGGGGGGGGAGAACCGGAGGCAGGTCATCCCCCAGGGCCTGGGTCAGGGCCGCCTGGAGCCGCAGGGCCTGGAGCATGCCGCCGGTCAGGTTTTCGGAGACCTTGAGGTATGCCTCGTGGGCCCTGATCTGCGCCTGCTGGGAGGCAGCGAAGTCGTTGATCACCTGACCGTGCAGGGAGGTGCCCAGGTCATGAGGGGAGCTATGGGCGCGCCTCTCTTCTCTGGAGAAGGGTAGGGATGCCGGTTGAGCTCCTCCCCCTTCACGGGGAACGGACGCCTCGGACGGTGGCGGGTCCTGTTTCAGTGCCGGCCGGCTGCGGCGCGGCGGGAGGGAGGGCTGGAACGGCAGCCCGCCGCAGGGGACGCGAACCATGGTCCCCTTTGCTTTCTCCGCCAGGGTAACCGCGGGCGCGGGGAAGAGCGGGGAGAGGTCCAGGGGAACCCGCTCCGCCGTCAGCTGGGCCAGCAGGCGCAAAAGTCCGGAGAGCTGGTCCTGCCCCTGGTGGCAGATGGGCCTGGCCAGGTGGGGACGCTCCTCCAGGATGCGGCCGATCATCCGGCTGCAGGAACTGCCCGGACCCATCTCCAGGAATAGTCGCACCCCGTCGTCATAGGCCTGCTGGATGGTGGCCGGGAAGTTGATCCCCTCCACCGCCTGGGCAAGGATCGAGTCTGCCGCGCTCTCACGGTTGAGCTCGTAGGCAGCGTTCCTGGCGCCGCTGTAGAAACGGATTCCCGCTGGCGGGGTGGTGGGGAAGAGGTGCAGCTGCCGGTAGGGTCCGGCCACCTCCCTGGCCACGCCGCAGTGAGCCGTGGTCACCCCCCGCAGGGGGAAGAAGGGGCGCTTGATCCGTTCCACCACCTGGCTGACCTCGTCGCTGTCTCCGCCGATCACGCATTCATCCGGGGTGTTGACGATCAGCAGGTAGACCCGCGCCGTTCCCTCCAGCGCACGGGTAACCTCCGTTGCAGAGGCGGCCACCATGCCGATGCTCCACTGCACTTCGGTCCCCTCGGCCAGCCCCCAGGCGCGTTGCGCTGCCCGGCATTCCCCGGCCAGATCGCGGGTGAAGAGGGTGGAGTTGTGCATGCGGGTCAGCATGCCGTCCCGGTCGTGCCAGGCGCCCAGGGCAAATAGGGCCGCCGATTCGCCCAGGCTGTAGCCGATGGCCGCCTGCGGTTCCACGCCGAAGCCGCGCACCAGGTCGCTGGCGATGCAGCCGATGGCCACCTGGCCGAAGAGTACCGCCCGGTGGTCGTTATCTATCTCGGCCGAAGGAGCGCCGTTCCAGAACCGTTCCGGCTGGAACTGGCTGCGCAGGTAGAGGTTGTTCTCGTCCTGGCTGCGCAGGATTCCTGGCCAGTGGCAGGAAAGTTCCATGCCCATGCCCGGGTAGTGGTTGCCGGAGCCGGGGAAGACGAAGGCCAGCTTTCCCTCCAGTCCCAAGGGGGCGGGGGAGTAGAACAGCCGGTCGTGCAGGGCAGGGTGGGCCAGCAGTTCGGCGGTGGAACATCCCGAGGCCAGCAGCTCCTCCCCCCGGTCGATCAGCGCCATGAGCTCGTCCCGGGTGCGGGCAACCAGGGCCAGGGCGCGGGGGCGCGCTTTTGCCTCGCTGTCGTGCGTCACTGCGCGGTCGTACCATTCTCGGGCCAGGGTCCCCAGGCCGTCATCCGCTGCATGGGCCGCGCGCTGGCGCAGCAGGCCGAGCCCGCGGGTCAGGTCGGCCGGATTGTCGCCGCAGAGGGTGAAGAGAAATTCCGATCCCGGACCCAGCGGCGCCATGCGTTCCGCTTCGAAGCGCTGCGGCTGGTTGTCCCATCCCTCCAGGACAACATGGCTGCATCCGCCATCCGTACTGAACACGCTGACCCCGGCCCGCCGCGGCCCCTCGCCCCGGTTGCGCAGCCAATAGCGCGGGGCGCGGGGGATATACAGCGGCCCAGGGGAGGAAAGCTCGTGGCAGGGCGTCTCCACGCCGCGACAGGGGGGGATGATTTCCTGGTAGAGGGCCAGGCAGCCACGCACCAGGGAGGCCAGGCCCGAGGCAGCGCCGCTCTGGCCGATGTCGGCGGCGACGCTGGAGACGGCGCAGGAACGCTCCCGTCGGGGAGGGGTGTCGTCCGTGGGACTGGTGCCGAAGAAGCTCGCCAGGGCGGCCGCCTCCATGCGGTCCTCGGCGGGCAGGCCGCTGGCATGGGCCTCCAGGTAGGAGACAGTGACTGGGTTGACGCCTGCGTCGCTGTAGGCCCGTTCCAGGGCCCGGCAGTAGCCCTCTTCCCGGCTGGAGGTGGTGGTTTCGCCGCTGGAGCTGCCGATGCCGCGGATGACGGCGTAGATCCGGTCCCCGTCGCGCTCGGCGTCGTCCAGGCGCTTGAGCACCACGCTGGCCGCCCCCTCTCCCGCCAGGGAACCGTCGGCCCGCTGGTCGAAGGGGAGAGCCCGGCCGGATGTGGAGAACGGCCGTTGGTCATGGCGTCCCAGCACGGCGCGCAGGTCGCCGGCCAGGTCCACCGCCCCCACCAGGGCACGGTCGATTTCGCCGGACTGGAGCATGCGCGCGGCTGTTTCCAGGGAGCGGATGCCGGAATTCTCCTCCCCTGCCAGGGCGAAGCTGGGGCCTCCCACCCGGAATTCGCGGGCGATCCTGCTGGCCACGATGTTCCCCAGGGCGCCCATGGTACGGTTGGCGGTCAGGGGGGGGGAGGCGTCATCGCGCAGCTGGTTAATCCAGCTGGCCAGCTCCTCGGCCGACATCTGGCGTCCCAACTCCCTGGCCCACTCCTTCGCCCGTTCTGCCAGGGACCAGCGGAAGCTGAAATTGGTGCTGTTCAGGTCAAGGCTGATGCCGACAAATACACCGGCCCTCAGGTTTCCCTCCCGGTCCAGGCCGGCGTCGGCCATGGCGGCCGCGGCTGAGGTGAGCATCAGGATCTGCTGGGGCAGCATCTCCTCGATCTCGCGGGGAGGAATGCGGAACTGCTCCGCGGCCACGGCCACCTCGTCCAGGTAGAAGCCGTTGAAGGGGGTTTGCTGCAGCCCCTCTTCCTGGTACCAGGCGCTCTCCTGGGCTCCCCACCATCTGGTGGGGGGTGTGGGGGTTGTGTGGGGCCCGCCTCCCAGCACCCGCTCCTGGAACGCACGCAGCGATTGCCAGGGTCCGAAGCGGGCATCCATGCCGACCACCGCCACGCCGGGGTGCGGTTTGGGTTTCTGGTCGTGTTTGCCCGGCCGGGTTCGCCCGCTTTCCGGAAGCCATTCCTCCACCAGTAGATGGGCGTTGATGCCGCCAAAGCCGAAGGCGCTCACCGCGGCCCTGCGGGGGATGCCCTTGCCGCGACGCTCCCAGGGGATACCCTCGGTCAGCACCCGGAAGGGGCTGTTGTCCAGGTCCATGCCCGGCTGGGGGGAACTGAAGTTGGCGGTGGGGGGGAGCTGTTCCTCGGTCATGGCCAGGAGTACCTTGGTCAGGGCCGCGGCGCCGGCGGCGGTGAGCAGGTGGCCGATGTTGGATTTGATGGAGCCGATGACGCAGGTTCTCCCCTCGGGACGGCTGGCGCCCCACAGCTCCCGCAGGCTGGCCACCTCGGTGGCGTCCCCCACCTGGGTTCCGGTGGCGTGGCATTCGATCAGGTCGACGTCGGACGGGTCCCAGCCCGCCCTGGCGTAGGCGTTGCGCATGGCGCGCACCTGTCCCTCGGAGAGGGGGGCCAGAAGGCTGCCTCCCACGTCGTTGGAGAGACCGATGCCCCGGATGATGCCGTAGATTCGGTCGCCATGGGCCAGGGCATCCTCGGTCCGCTTGAGCAGGAAGATGCCGGCCCCTTCGCCCACCACCAGGCCGTCGCCCGAGGCGTCGAAGGGGGAGCAGATACCGCGCCTCGACAGGGCGCGCAACTGGGAGAAGCCCATCTGGGTGTAGAGCGGGTCGGGGCGGGAGAGGCCGCCGGAGAGCATGGCGTCGGTGCGGCCGGAGAGCAGCTCGTCGCAGGCGAGCTTGATGGCGTAGAGCGAGGAGGCGCAGGCCGCGTCCAGGGCGCAGCTCGTGCCGCCCAGGCCGAGGGCCTGGGCCAGCATCCCTGCCGGCAGACCGGCGACGTAGCGATTGATCGGGTTGACGGCGGAAGCTTGCGGGGCGTGTCCCAGCAGCTTCTCCTGGAAACTCCTCCCCAGCCACTGACGGGAGATAAGCGCCGAGGTCTCGCTGGGCAGGGCCAGGTTGCCGATGATGACGCCGATGCGGGAGCGGTCCAGCGGTTCGGTGATGCCGTCGTCAAAGGCCCGCGTGCCGGCGTGGATCAGCAGGTGGAAGAGCGGGTCCAGGCCGTCCGGCAACTGGAAGCCGGGCGCAAGGCCGCTCAGGCCGGCAAGGGAGGGGATCTCCTGGATGAAGCAGCCGTGGCGGGAGTAGACATGGTCGACCCTCCCCACCTCGGGGTGATAGGCCGTCTCCACCCCGAGGCGCCAGCGTCCCTCGGGAACAACCCGGCTAGCGCTCCTGGCCAGGCGGATGTTGTCCCAGAAGCGGGCAAGATCCGGTGCATCGGGAAAGATACCTCCGATCCCTACGATCGCGACAGATGATGACTGGTGCATCTCAGGCGGCTCTCAGTGCGTCCTGGCCCGCCCGGGACAGTTTGTTGCGCTGGAATGCCTGGGCAAGGGAGGGGTCGATGACGCACTCGTATCCCTCCAGGCGTGCCACCAGCTTTCCGCTGCCGCGCTCCAGAAACTCCATGTCGGCCGTTGCGCCATGCTCCCGTTCCGCGGTGACCCGGATGACCACCTGGACACCGTCGCGGGGGAAGCTGTCGTGGTACTGGCGGAAGCGTCCCGCGAAGCAGGGGAGCGAGCCGGCGCCGAAGCGTTCAAAACTCCACAGGATCATCAGCTGGAAGGCGCTGTCCAGGGAGAGCGGGTCGCTGATCCAGTCGCTGCGGAAAGGGCTCCTGATCCAGCTGGCAGGCTGGGGGGCGGCCTTCACCAGGGCCGAGATCCCCCGCTCGCAGCAGCTCTCCACCTCTTCGATGCCCTGCAGGTCCGGTCCGTGGAACAGCCGCTGCGGGTCGTAGATCCGGTCGCCCGGGGGCGCATAGGGGGCGGCGGGGGGATCGGGGATGGAGCGGATTCCCTCGGGGAGCTTCCTGGCCAGCACGATTTCACCCCGGGCATGCAGGACGGGGCGTCCCTCGGATCCCGAGCCGACCAGTTCCACCGTTACATTGTAGAGCGAATCACGCTTCTCTGCCTTTCCGGCCATGATCCGCACGCTGTAGGGGGTAGTGTGCTCGAATATGACCCCCTTGCAGATGCGCAGGTCGTTGAAGCCGTGGAAGCGGAAGCCGGGGTTGTCGTGCAGCGCCCCGTGGGAGAGCCATTCAACGATCACCGCCATGGGGAGCACCGCCCTGCCGTCCATGACGTGGGAGCGCAGGAAGGGGTAAGCATCCACGCTGAGGTTCAGGGAAAAGGTCTCGCTGAGCTGCTTTGACGCGGCTGGCCGGGGAGCCTTCAGCGCCTCGTTGGTGGTGATGGCCATGGCGACCACCTCCACCGGGGCGTCCGCTGCCGCGATCTCGCGGATCAGCAACTCTCCCCCCTCGTCGAGACCGATCAGGCCGATCCCCTCGCCGGCAAAGACCTTTTTCAGGGCCGGGGTGACCATGCCGCCGTCCCAGGGACCCCAGTTGATGCTGACGCAGCGGCAGTCCGGGCGGCGGCGCGCCTCGGCCTGGGCCAGCTTGTTGAGCACCTCGTTTGCCACGGCGTAGTCCACCTGGCCGGAACGGCCGAAGCGTCCGGTGGTGGAGGAGAAGAGGGCGATGAAACGCAGGTCGTCCATGCTGGTGGCGTCCAGCAGCGAGCGCAGCCCACCCACCTTGGTTCCGTAGACCATGGCGAACTGCTCCAGGGTCTTGTCCGCGATCAGGCGGTCGGCCAGGACGCCGGCGCCGTGGATGATGCCCCGGATCGGGCCGTGGTCATTGCGGATCCGCTGCAGCAGTTCGGCCACCGCCTGGCTGTCGCGGATGTCCACGGAGCAGTAGATCGCCTTGCCGCCTGCCGCCTCCACCCGCGCCAGTGTTGCCCGCAGCTCGCGCCCCGCCTTCAGGGCCCGGTACTGTTCCTCGATGGCCTTGGGGTGCAGCTTTTCCGTGGCATGTTCCAGGATGGCCCGTTTGATGGCGCTCTCCTCGGTCAGGGGGGCCAGCCAGGACGGTTCGTCGGTCACCAGCCTGCTCCTGCCCAGAAGGACCAGCAGTGGCCGGTAGGCCCGTGCCAGGGCGACTGTCGCCTCGGTTGTCACCCCTCGTCCCCCTCCGGTGATCACCACCACCTCACCCTCGCCGAGGGGGGGCGTGGAAGGCGTTTCCAGGCCGGGAAGGTCGGCCATTTCCAGGGCAATGCGGCCCGAGGGTGAGAGTCCCACCTCCACCGGTCCCGTGTGCAGCAACTCCCTGGCCAGGGCGCCCAGGGCGGCGTTGCCGTCGGGGAAGCTGCCCAGGTCGATGGCCCTGCAGGTCACGTCGGACCACTCGTGGCCGGCGGTCTTTGCCAGTCCGGCCAACCCCCCGGAGAGGGGGTCCGCAAGTTCGCTTCCCGCCCCACAGCCGAAGCAGCCGTCCAGGCGGGAGATGGTGGCGAACAGGGCGCCGCCGGTGGCGCCGGCCCGGCGCAGGGGGGAGGCGGCGCTCTTCAGCAGCAGGAAGGCCTGCTGGAGAAAGTCGTCATCGGAACCATTGGCCGGGGCGATGATGACCAGACCGGCCAGGTCTGCGGTGGGCGCTGCCTCCCGAGCCTCTTCCAGGGACAACAGGCGCACCGTGCGGCCGCCTGCTGCCAGCAGGTCGCGCAGCCCGCTGGACAGGGAGGAGCCGTCGTCGCTAATCCACAGCTCGCCGTCAGCCAGTTCCAGCGGTTCGCTCGGGTTGCCCAGCGCCACCGGTACGATGCTGCTGCGGTTGACCGGCTGGGCGGTGCGAACAGGCTCCGCTTTGCGCTGCATCGCCGGCGCGGCTGATTGTTCCGGTTGGACGGCCGCCGTTGCCGGTGCCGCTGCTTTTGCCAGGTGCGCCGCGATCTCGCCCAGGGTCCTCAGGGTAGCCAGATGCTCCGGCCCGATGGCGGGTGCTCCGGGGAGCTGCTCCTGGAGCGCTGAGAGTATCTCGACCCGTTTTATGGAGTCGATGCCCAGGTCTGAATCCATGCCCATGTCCGGTTCCAGCATCTCCACCGGATAGCCGGTTTTCTCGCTGATGACGGCCAGCAGGGTGTGGGTGACGTTCTCCAGGGAGAGGGCTGCCGACGGAGCGTTGGCCTGGGGCGCTGCGCCCTGGCCGGTGACTGTAGTGGGAGCCGCTCCCTTTGAGAGGTGCGCCGCGATCTCGCCCAGGGTCCTCAGGGTAGCCAGATGCTCCGGCCCGATGGCGGGTGCTCCGGGAAGCTGTTCCTGAAGGCTGGAGAGTATCTCCACCCGTTTTATGGAGTCGATGCCCAGGTCTGAATCCATGCCCATGTCCGGCTCAAGCATCTCCACCGGATAGCCGGTCTTCTCGCTGATGACGGCCAGCAGGGTGCGGGTGACGTTCTCCAGGGAGAGGGCTGCCGACGGAACCTTGGCCTGGGGTGCTGCGCCCTGGCCGGTGACTGTCGTGGGAGCCGCTCCCTTTGAGAGGTGCGCCGCGATCTCGCCCAGGGTCCTCAGGGTCGCCAGATGCTCCGGCCCGATGGCGGGTGCTCCGGGGAGCTGCTCCTGGAGCGCTGAGAGTATCTCCACCCGTTTTATGGAGTCGATGCCCAGGTCTGAATCCATGCCCATGTCCGGCTCCAGCATCTCCACCGGATAGCCGGTTTTCTCACTGATGACGGCCATCAGGGTGCGGGTGACGTTCTCCAGGGACGGAACCTTGGCCTGGGGTGTTGCGCCTTGGCCGGTGACTGCCGTGGGAGCCGCTCCCTTTGAGAGGTGCGCCGCGATCTCGCCCAGGGTCCTCAGGGTAGCCAGATGCTCCGGCCCGATGGCGGGTGCTCCGGGAAGCTGTTCCTGAAGGCTGGAGAGTATCTCGACCCGTTTTATGGAGTCGATGCCCAGGTCTGAATCCATGCCCATGTCCGGCTCCAGCATCTCCACCGGATAGCCGGTCTTCTCGCTTATGACGGCCATCAGGGTGCGGGTGACGGTGTCGCCGGAGGGGGATGATGCCGTGACCACGGGTGTGACGACTGCAGCCGCAGGCGTTTGCGTGGCAAGGCGGGTGGTGACGCTGGGCGGCGCACTGGGTTCCGGTTGCGGGAGTGCGGCCGCAGTGACCGGCAGGGAACGGGGAGCGGGATACCCCGCTCCCCCCTGCAGGATATGCTGCTGCTGTTCCAGCAGGGTCTGGATGGTGCGGCTTGCGGTCTCCTGTCCCTCCAGGAAACGGCGGTGCAACTGGGCGGTTTCTTCCTGCATCTTCTGCAGTACGGACATCCCCTCCCTGGTGATGCGAAGCGACTCCAGCAGGGCGTCGCGGGAATGGCTTGCCGCTGACTGGGGAACGGTGACCGGGGAGCCGGAGGTCGCGGGAACCGGTTGGGGTGACACGGCCGGAGCAGGCGCCGCTGCCGCCGGAGCCGGAACTGGTGTCGGGGCCGGGGTCGGCCGGTTGGCGGCGGGGCGCTGGGGCTTCGGTTTGACGTAGTTGGCGCCGCAGATCGGCACGGTCATGGCCGGCTTCTTGGTGGTTGCCAGGGGAGGCTGGTAGTCGCCATCCCAGGCGGACAGGTTTACCCCGTGCCCCAGCACCGCCAGGCGGGCCAGGGAACGGGCCAGGTCGGCCATGCCGGAGCGCGCTCCAGCCGATGCGTCCATGGCCATGGCCACATGCTCGTTTGTGCCCAGGATGGCCGAAACCAGGCCGGTCAGGCGGGCGCCGGGGCCCACCTCCAGGAAGGTGCGTGTACCGGCGGCGTACATTGCCTCGATCTGGGCCACAAACTCCACCGGCCTGGCCAGCTGGTGCGCCAGCAGGGATTTCGCCTGGGAGGGATCGGACGGGTACTCGGTTGCGCTGCTGTTGGCAAAAACCGGGATGCGGGGACCCCTGAATTCCCGGGACTCAAGGGCTTCCAGGAAGGGGACGGCGGCGTCGGCCACCAGGCTGCTGTGAAAGGCTGCCGCAACCGGGAGTTGGGTGGCGTTGATGCTCTTTTCGCTAAAGATCGCCAGCGCCCGCTGGATTTCCGCGCTGCTGCCGGACAGGACCGCCTGCAGCGGGGCGTTGCGGTTGGCGATCACCAGGTCCAGGCCCGACTCGGCGATGACGCTCTCCACCGTTGCCAGGGGGGCCTGAACCGCCAGCATGCTCCCCCGGTCGCCGCTTCCCGCTGCCATCAGGCTGCCGCGCAGGCGGGACAGTTCGTGGAATACCGTCTCGTCGTAGCTGCCGGCGGCGCAGAGGGCGGTCAGTTCGCCGTAGCTGTGGCCGGCCACAGCCTCGGGGAGAACATTGAACGATTCCAGAACCTTCAGGGCAGCCAGGCTGACCGCACCGATGGCGGGCTGGGCCGCCTGGGTTGCCCGCAGCTGCTCATTCTGGTTCTGCCTGCTGTCGTTGTCAAAAGCGCTGGGGGGGTAGATCAGGTCGGAGAGCAGTCTCCCGTCCGGGGAGGCAAAGCCTTCGTCGGCCTGGGCCAGGGTCTCCAGGGCCTGGGGAAAGCGGCAGACCAGGTCCCTGAGCATGCCGGTATACTGGGCCCCCTGGCCGGGGAAGAGCATGGCCAGGCTGCCCGGCTTTTCGCCCCGGGCGAAGAAGGCGCCGTCCGGGGTGCTCCAAGACGAGTCAGGCTTTCTGGCCAGCATGGTCCTGGCGTTGGCAACCAGCGTTGCCGGCTTGGTCTGGTCCCGTTCCAGCACCAGCGCCAGGCGGCAGGGGGCCGCGGGGTCGAAGGAGGCCCGGCTGGCGGCTGCCACCTGTCTCAGCTCGCTCCACGGACCGTTCGCCGGAACGCCGTCCAGTGCCCGTTCAAGTTCAGCCGTATCGGCAGCGGAGAAGGAGATGATCTGGACATTCCCGTTCCACTCCACCGCCTCCTTGCGTGAGCGATACTCTTCCAGCACCAGGTGGAAATTGGAACCGCCGAAGCCGAAGGCGCTGACGCCGGCGCGACGTGGCGCTTCTCCGCGGGGGAGCCAGGGACGTTTCTCCGTTGTCAGGTAGAAGGGGGTTGCCCCGCCGGTCACTTCCCGGAGCGGGTTTGTGACCTTGATGGTGGGGGGGAGCACCTTGTGGTGCAGTGCCAGGGCGGCCTTGATCAGGCCGGCGGCGCCGGCGGCGGCCTTGGCATGGCCGATCTGGGCTTTGACCGAGCTTAAGGCACACCAGGGGGTTTCAGCCTCTCCGTACACCTCGCGCAGGGCGTTGACCTCCACCACGTCGCCCACCTTGGTGCCGGTGCCGTGGGTCTCCACCAGGCCGATGCTTTCCGGGGCGACGTCGGCGCGTTGGTAGGCGTCCAAGAGCGCCCGCTTCTGTCCGACCGCGCTGGGGGCGTAGATGGCGTCCCCCTTGCCGTCGCTGGAGGAACCGATGCCGCGGATCACCGCGTAAATCCGGTCGTTGTCCCGTTCCGCGTCAGCCAGGCGCTTGATGACCACGATCCCCAGTCCCTCGCCCAGGATGGTGCCGTCCGCCGATGCGTCGAACGGTTTGGCGTTGCCGCTGGGGGAGAGCGCCGGGGTCTTGCTGAAGCACATGTACATGAAGATGTCGTTGAAGGTGTCGATGCCGCCGGTGACGACCATGTCCGACTTGCCGGTGGCAAGCTCCATGGCCGCCAGGTGCAGTGCGCCGAAGGAGCTGGCGCAGGCCGCGTCCACCACGCAGTTGGTGCCGTGCAGGTCGTACTGCTTGCTGATCCTGCCGGCCACCACGTTGCCCAGAAGCCCGGGGAAGGAGTTCTCCTGCCAGGGGACGTAGGCGTCGGAGATGCGCTGCACCACGTCGTCGGCAACGTCCTGCTCCACCCCGGCCTCCCTGAGTGCCCGCTTCCAGACCGGGTGGCCCAGACGGGCGCCCAGCGGGATCACCAACTCCAGGGTGCCGGTTACTCCCAGGATCACGCTGGCCCGGCTCCGGTCGTACTCCCGCTCAGCTCCGTAGCCGGCGTCCTTCAACGCCTGGCCGGCAGCCACCAGCCCCAGCAGCTGGGAGGTGTCGATGGCCTCCAGCACGTTGGGGGGGATGTTGAACTCCATGGGGTTGAAGTCGATGGCTGAGAGAAAGCCGCCCCGCTGGCCGTAGGTGCGATCCGGGCTTTTGGGATCCTGATGGAAATAATCGGCAACCTTCCAGTGGCTGGGCGGAATATCGGTGATGGAGTCGACCCCCTCCGTTATGTTGGACCAGTAGGCGTGCATGTCATCCGCCTGGGGGAAGAGACAGCCGATGCCGATGATGGCCAGTGGTACCGAGTTGGTGGAGGATGACGGTTTAGGATCGAGCGTTTTCACCTGATAGATACTCCTTGATATGTGCGAGTTCGAGCGGTTTCGTGGTCAGGGCTTCCCGGGGGATGGGGAGCCCCTGGCAGCGCAGTACGCTGGCGCGGGTCATGAGCGCTGCGCCGAAGAGGATGTTCAGGCCGACCGTTACCACGTCGCGGTTGGCCGGGGGCTCCAGGAAGGAGTCGGCGACCCATTCGTTGAAGGCGCCCATGGCCGGGCCGCACCAGATCTGGTAGTCGATCCTGCGCGATCTGTCGCCATCCTTGGCCCAGTGGGCCGCCTGTCCCAGGTACCAGCGGAAGACCAGTGCCATGCGGTGTTTGGGGTCCTGCTCGGCGCGGCTGACCTGCTGCGGCGCGCGCTTAAGAAAGTAGTCGCGGGTGATCTTCCAGATCTGCTCCAGCGGCGCCTGGAAGATGGTCTTTTCCAGCTTTTCACGCTCGAGAGTCGGGATCTGCTCCAGGCTCGGCCAGGCGCGGTAGATCTCGTACAGCTTCTGGGCGCGCATGGGGAACATGGTGCCGCGCTTGAGTACCTGCACGTTGACCCCCATCTCGAACATGTCGGCCGAGGGGGCCATGGTCACGTCTGCCTGGCGGGTTTCGGCCAGCATGGCGCGCACCTCGTCCGAGGTTCCCGACTCCCGGCATGCCTGGTTGACCGAGCCGGTCATGACGTAGGCCGCGCCCATGACAAAGGCCGCCGCAGCCGCGGCAGGTGTGGAGATGCCTCCCCCCAGGCCGACGCGCAGCCTCAGGTCATAGTTGTGCTCGGCCTGCATGCGGGCCGCCAGGGATGCGATGGTGGGGAAGAGGGCGTTGGCTGGCCGGTTGTCGGTGTGCCCGCCGGAATCGGCCTCGGCGGTGATCTCCTGGGCCATGGGGATATGGGCAGCCAGTTCCGCCTGTTCGTGGGTGATCTCTTTGTCCGCCACCAGCTCGTGAAGAAACGCCTCGGGTGGCGGGGCGAAGAACCGTGCCGCCAACTCCTCTCGGGAGACCTTGGCGATGATCCGGTTGGGGGTGTGGATGCTGCCGTCGTCATTACGGCGGATGCCGGCCAGGCGGTAGCGCACCAGCGGCAGGGTCAGCTTCATGAAGGCCGATGCCTCCATCAGCCGCACGTTCCGCTCCAGGTAGAGCTGAACCAGGGTCTGCTCCAGTTCCGGGTCGTGGGGCGAATGGATCAGGTTGCAGCCGAAGGGAACCTTGCTGGACGTGAGCTGGTTGACGGCCTCTTCCACCTGGGAGATGGTCAGGCCCGCGGCGCCGAAGAAGCCGAGCATGCCTGCCCTGCCCAGGGCCAGCGCCATGGCCACCGAACTGATCCCCTTGGCCATGGAACCGCCTAGGTAGGGGTAGCGGATTCCCAGTTCCCCGCAGAAGGAGGGATCGCCCAGGTTTTCAGGGGGACATGGGGGGGAGAAGCCGACCAGCGGCAGGGCGCCGCTCGGTGGTGGCTCACTGTCCGCCAGCAGCCGTGGCCTGGAGAGGGGGGTCAGGGAATCGTCCTGGGCGGCGATGAAGAGCGGCCGGTGAAGGCGGCGAAGGCCATCGGCCAGGTCTGTTCCGGAGCAGGGGGCGGCGTCTGGCCGACACCACCCCAGAAGGGGGTGTTCCATTGTGGTGGTACCCGGTGACTGATACGACATCGAACGGGAGTCTCCTCTTTGAATGGTGCAATGAACTGCAACGGATACGGCGGCTTTTGGGGGGTGACCGATGTGCCCGGTCCGCTGTTTCCTTGTCGTTTTTTCGCGTCAGGACGTTCGACGCTAGCCTCAGCCCCGGATCAAACGTAAATTCCTTATTTATCCCAAAAAACCGGATAATACAAGAAAAGTCTCTGCGGCAACCGCGTGCCGGGATGGGGGCGGAGGGGGAGCGGAGAGGCGTGTCGATGATGAGCGGAGGATGGATCTGCGGTGGAGGTGGGTTGATATCGGTCCGGTGCGGGACGCATACCCAAAAGGTCGCTTCTCCGGAGAACAGCGATCTTCACGGAAGGAGCGTTGATGTACCCTGCTGTTCTGCTGCCTCTCGGGTGGCCCATACAAACAATCTCTCGGGCCGTGTGACAGGCTGTCTATCGTGTCGCGGTTGCCGACATCACCAATTCCCGCCATTCCGCTTTTTGTGGAAGCAGGGGGGGGGATGGCGGCAAATTCCGGTTCGGGTGTCGGCATGGCGATAAGTTGCTGACGGTCACGGGTTGCAATGCCCCCTTTCCGGAAAAAAGCATTATAGATAGACCAGTTTGCCCGGTTCCGCGAGCCATCCCACGGAAAGCGGCGCAGCATGGAAGACGCCGTATAAAAACCATCATAAGTGTGCAGATACCCCTGGTAGATGTCAATCAGCTTTGAAAATTGACCCACCATCGGCGCCGAACCGTGACCCGCATGTACCTTCAACTATCTGCCATTCCGACTGATTTACTGGAGGGTGGGTCAGGCTTGGACGCCTATTGGGGGTCAATATTCCACGCCGGTTCACACAAGCTCGACGGGATAATCTCGGAAGACGAGTACCGGAGGCTCAGCAACAAATTCCGCTCCGAGCTGACCGACATCAAGTTTGAAATGGAGAAATTGAAGCAGGAAAAGGGGGAGAGCATCGACAGCGCCGAGCGTTTACTCGAACTCGCTCAAAAGGCCCCCAGCCTGTATTTGCGGCAGGTTTCCGAGGAAAAACGCAAATTGCTTAATCTGGTGTACTCGAACTCCACTTTCGGTAGCGGGGAGCTTGTGCCCAACTTCAGGCAACCCTTTGATTTGCTTGCTGAATCCAGCCGGGAGTACCAAAGAAAAAAGGTCACTTCCAGTGGCGGAAATGACCTTTTTGAAATTTGGCGTCCCCTACCGGATTTGAACCGGTGTCGCCGCCGTGAAAGGGCGGTGTCCTGGGCCGGGCTAGACGAAGGGGACGTTTGATTAATCTCGTTGCTGGCCCGCCGAAGCGGTGTTGGCCCAATCAGCCGCGAGAGACTTGACTTATATCGTAACTTTATTTTTCAGTCAATACTTTTTTTGTATTTCGGGTTTTTTTCTGGTGGGCATACTTGGGTTCGAACCAAGGACCTGCCGATTAAGAGTCGGCTGCTCTACCAACTAAGCTATATGCCCGCATGGTGTTTCAAAAAAAAGGGGTCACGTCCTATGCCGCAACCCCTGATTTTTTGGTGAGCCGCGTTGGGGTCGAACCAACGACCACCTGATTAAAAGTCAGGTGCTCTACCGACTGAGCTAGCGGCTCAATTAAGAATTGAGTTTTTACTACAACATCCAAGTGGAGTCAATTACTTTTTTGGGGATCGAACGCTTTTTTTAAAAGATGTCTGTGATGTGGATGCAGGAGAGGATGGGTGTGATGTGTTTTATCGTTTTATTTCAGATGGTTGCTCGTTATGGGTCGTCAAGCGATTTCGCACGATTAAAAGGATTTGGCTCAATCTTGGCCATGGTATAGAGTGTGGGCGCGGGAATTGGGAAGGCGGGCAGCACCGGGAGAGTAGGGGATGTTGCATTGAAAGAGGGTGCGAAGTGAAAGCAAGGGTCAGTGTCAGGCGTGTTGACAGTTATGGATATGAGCGGTTACGGGAGGCGGTTGTGGCGCTTCTGGAGCCGCTGGGGGGGATTGGCGCTTTCACGGGGCCGGGGGAACGGGTGCTGCTCAAGCCGAACATGCTGGCGGCCCGGTCGCCGGAGGCGGCTGTCACCACCCATCCTGCACTGGTCAGGATCATGGCCGAGCTGGTGCGGAGCACCGGCGCATCGGTGATGGTTGGCGACAGCCCGGGCATCGACAATTACCAGAAAGTGGCCGAGAGGAGCGGCATCGGCAGGGCCAGCCTGGAAGGGGGGGCAGAGCTCGTTCCTTTCGATGAAACCGTCGAGGTTCAGGGGAATGGCACGTTCCGGCGCATAACCCTTGCCAGGGCCTACTGGGAGGCCGACAAGGTGATCAATCTTCCCAAGCTGAAGACACACGAGATGATGACCATGACCTGCGCCGTGAAAAACCTCTTCGGCGCTGTGGTGGGGATGGAGAAGGCGGAGTGGCATCTCAGGGCTGGCACCTCCCGCCAGCAGTTTGCCCACCTGCTGCTGGAGATCTATCTGCTGAAGAAACCGACCCTGAACGTGGTGGATGCCGTGGTTGCCATGGAGGGGGACGGGCCGGGCAGCGGCGATCCGGTCAGTCTGAACGCCCTGATCGCCGGGGTCAATCCGCTTGCGGTGGATGCCGTGGCGGCGCGTCTGGCGGGGCTGCCGGCCGACATGCTGCACATCCAGCGCGAGGCCGAGCGCATGGGGCTTGCGGGTGCCCGCGGAGATGGGTTGGAACTGGTGGGCAGCGCCCTGGAGGAGTTTTCGCTCCGCCCCTTCCGTCTGCCCCGGGGGCTGGACGTTCAGTTCGGGCTGCCCGAATTCCTGAAACGGGGGCTTAGGCGGCACCTTACGGCGCGGCCGGTCGTGGACAAAAAACGCTGCGTGCTCTGCGGCATCTGCCGTGATGCCTGTCCTCCCCGGGTGATCCGCATAAAGAACAGCGCCCTGTCGATCGACGAAGGGCGCTGTATTCGATGCTGGTGTTGTCGTGAGCTCTGCCCCCGGGATGCCATGGAGGTGCATCGCGGGGTGCTGATGAGGCTGGTGGCCGCGTTACGAAACCGGCGCAGGGGTCAGGATTCTTCCTCATCGCCTCCCAGGGGGATCTCCCGGTAGGCGCGATCCTCCTCGAAGCGTTTGGTCTGGGCCTGGAGCTTCTCCAGGTCGGACTTGCACCTGACGCAGTGTCGGGCAAAGGGCAGCGCCTTCAGGCGGCCCAAAGGAATCTCCTCCTCGCACTCCTCGCAGATGCCGTACTCCCCTTCCCTGATGCGCAGCAGTGCCTCGTCGATGGCGTGCAGCTTCTCCCGCTCCCGGTCTCCCAGCAAGAGCCCCAGTTCGCGGTCGCGCTCCGATGAGGCCTGATCGTAGATGTCGCCGCTGGGCTCGTTGATGGTCAGGATGTCGGTGCCGCTCTTCAGGGTCTTCTGTATCTCGCGCAGGGTGTCATCCTTCATTTTATGGAGGATCACACTGATTTCATTCCACTTGTTGGCCTGATCTGTTGCCATGTCGTGCTCCGGTATGTTGGTATGCTTCAGTATTCACGTGGCCGGGGGCCGCATTTGAAGGCGGCACTTCTAGCAAAAAAAAAACTGCTTGTCAAGATAAATGGGCCAGCCAAAGGCGATTGGGTCGAAGCTCTTTTCAGGTCCTTTCCTGGATCTCTCCAATCAGGTCGTAGTCCGATGAATCGGTTATCCTGAGGGCGACGATATCCCCAACATCGGCGGTACCGGCGGTGATATACACCTGGCCGTCGATGTCGGGCGCCTGGCGCGAAGAGCGTCCCTTGAGCAGCAGTTCGGTCTCTTCGCTGTACCCCTCGACGATGACCTGCTCGGTTGTTCCGATCAGTTCGCGGTTGCGCTTGAAGGAGAGACGGGCCTGGATGCGCATCAGTTTGCGGTGGCGTTCGCGCTTGACCCGCTCGGAAACCTGATCCGGCATGGTGGCGGCTGGCGTTCCTTCCTCACGAGAATAGCAGAATACCCCCAGGCGGTCAAAGCGGGCCTGTTCCACGAACTGCATCAGGCTGGTGAAGTCTTCCATCGTTTCGCCGGGAAAGCCGACGATCAGGGAGGTGCGCAGCGCCAGGGTCGGAATCTCCCGGCGCAGTTTTGCGAGCAGTTCCCTGATCTGCTGTTCGTTGCTGCGGCGGCGCATGAGCTTCAGGACCGGGTCGCTGATGTGTTGCAGCGGGATGTCCAGGTATTTGCAGATCTTCGGCTCGTCGCGGATCAGGGCGATCAGGGCGTCGCTGATGCCGTCCGGATAGGCGTACAAAAGCCGTATCCACTGGATGCCGTCGATCTGCACCAGGCGGCGCAACAGAGTCTCCAGGGTGGTGCCGTCCTCCATATCGCTGCCGTAGCGGGTGATGTCCTGGGAGATGATATTCAGCTCCTTGACACCCCGGCTGGCTAACTGCTCCGCCTCGGCCACCAGCGCCTCCAGCGGTCGTGAACGGTACGGCCCCCGCAGCTTGGGGATGATGCAGTAGCTGCAACGGTTGGAGCACCCCTCGCCGATCTTGAGATAGGAGAACCAGGCAGGTGAGGAGTTGAGCCGCGGCAGAGTTTCGTCAAAGACGAAGTCCGGGTCGCCGATATAACACAGCTGCTCGTCCGTGCCGGACTTTTCCGCCAGGATCTCGGCGATGCGCGGGTAGTCGCCGGTGCCGATGAAGATATCCACCTCGGGAAGTTCCCGCGCCAGCTCCTCCTGATAGCGCTGGGGCAGGCAGCCGGAGACGATCAGGGTATGGCAGCGTCCGTCGTTCTTGCGCTCGGCCAGATCCAGGATGGCATCGATGCTCTCCTGCTTGGCTTCCTTGATGAACGAACAGGTGTTGACGATGATGATGTCTGCCTCGCGCTCGTCGGTGGTGATCTCGTACTCCTGTCGGGCGAGCAGTCCCAGCATCACCTCGGCGTCCACCAGGTTCTTTGAGCAGCCCAGGCTGACCATGCTGACTTTCTGTTTCTCTGTTGATTCCACGTGTACCTCGTGCCTCTACGGTTGTTGACGTGCTTTTATACGGATTGTGCGTTGTAAAGGCAATCGTTTTTGTTGGGAATGCGGGGGGGGCTGATGACGGGGGGCAGCTGAACTGGCTGTGCCATGAAAAGCTGCCTGTGTGTGGTTCGAGAAAAAGGGCCGCCCAGGCAATGGGCGGCCCTCTCCCCGGATAGCGGCTCGGGACTACATCACTCCCTGAAGTTCACGAACTGCATCTCGATATCCAGATCCTTGCCCTTGAGCAGTTGGATGGCGCCCTGCAGATCGTCGCGGTTCTTGCCGGTGACCCGCACCTGGTCGTCCTGAATCTGGGCCTGTACCTTGAGCTTGGACTCCTTGATGACGGCGATGATCTCCTTGCCCTTCTCCTTGGAGATCCCCTGCTGGACCGAGATCAGTTGGCGCACCATACCGCCCGAGGCCGGTTCGACCTTGCCGTACTGCAGGGCCTTGATGGAGATGTTGCGCTTGAGGAACTTGGACTGCAAGACGTCAATGACCGCCTTGAGCTTGAAGTCGTCATCGGCCAGCACCCTGACCGCATCTTTCTCCTGGCTGATCTCGCTCTTGGAGCCTTTGAAGTCGTAGCGTTGACTGATCTCCTTGACCGCCTGGTTGACGGCGTTGTCCACCTCCTGCATGTCGACTTTTGAAACGATGTCGAATGACGGCATAGCTGAAAACCTCCCATGGGAAATGTGAAAATCGTTGCAAAGGCAGAAGCCTGGCTACAGAGTTCGGAAGCCGCAGCCAGGCCCTCTGTTCCTGGTTCGTGTCAAAACCTTACTGTTGTATGACGTCCACCCCCGGGGGGGGCCTGAAGGTGAACTTCGAGCTGCTTATGCCCCTGTTGACCCTTGCCCGGCCGTAGTCGATGCGGGTCTGGTTGCCGCCTGCGTCAACAACGACGGAAGAGACGATGGGGAAGATGTCCCTCACGTTCCCCTGTCTCAGGTAGCGGGCTACCGCCTCTCCCGAGACGCTGAGTGACAGCCGGGCCAGCACCGCGGTGGGCTTTTTGGGCAGCAGCTCCAGCTGGTAGTTGCCGTTTTTGTCCTGGCGTTCCCGGGCGAAGCTTATGGAGAAGTCGCGGGAGACATGCCCCATGCCGGTCAGGTAGGAGAGTGCGATGGAATTGCCCCCCTTGAACATGGCTTCCATGGACGACACCATCACCTGGTTGCTGTCGGGGAGGTAGAACCAGACCTGCTTTCCGTTGGAGACGATCTGCTGCTTCGGCCTGGCATAGTTGAAGCGGAACATGGCCGTGGAAGAACCGGGTCGCTTCAGGAGCATTTCTCCGTTGCCGCGCTGTTCTCTTTTCATGCCGGCCACGCTGGTCCTCTGGCTGAAGTCGGCCTGAACGTCCTGGAGCGTGGCGTAACCCTTCTCCAGGGCGCTGACCACATCGCTGAGCGTTGCCGGGTGTTCCGCTGCCAGGGCCGGGTATGAGGTCATGACCAGCAGGAACAGTGCGAAAAGACTGGAAAACATGCGTGATCGGCATTTCATGGATTGGTATCTCCTCCGGGAACGGCGCCAGGGGATGGCTCCGGTCAGTGATCGGTTACTGTGCCATAACAGGGGCGTCATCGCAACCGCTTTGACGAATCGGGATCCGCGCCGCCTGGTGTATGGGTGCCGTAGGTCAGGCAATCAGGCGGGACTTCCTAAGTCCAAGGTGTTCACATCCATGACAAAGACGATGCGGCCGTTGCCCAGGATTGCGCCGCCGCTGCTGTTTTTCAGCTGCGACAAGGGCCTGCCCAGCGGCTTGACGAAGATTTCCCGCTGCCCGCTGATGGCGTCGACCGCAAGGCCTGTCAGCTTTCCGTTGATCCTGCTGACGATAACCGGAACGTGCCGGGGCGTCCGCACGGGAGGGGGGCAGCCCAGTACCTGGTGAAGGCCCAAGAGCGGAATGCTGGCTCCTGCGGATGAGCAGAAGCGGTGGCCGTCCTGTTCTACGATATCAGTGCCGGTGAGCTCGAGGGTCCGCTCCACTGCGCTGACCGGGAAGGCGACGGTCAGCGGGCCGCACTCCACCAGCAGGGCCTGGATGATGGAGACGGTCAGGGGAAGGGTGAGCGTGAAGCAGCTCCCCATGCCGACCGCAGACTGGATGGAGATGCTTCCGCCCAGGCTGCGGACGGTGCTTCTGACCGCATCCATGCCCACCCCGCGGCCGGAGGTATCGGTGACCGTTTCCGCGGTGGAGAAGCCGGGGGCGCAGATCAGTATCAGCGCCTCGTCGGCTGACAGGGCGGCTGCCTGGCCCGGACTGATCTCTCCCCGCTCCAGCGCCCTGGCGACCAGACGGCCCGGATCCAGGCCCCGCCCGTCATCGGCGACCTGGATGCTGACCTGATCCCTGTCCCGGCTGACGGTCAGAGTGATCAGGCCGCAGCGCTCCTTTCCTGCCGCCATGCGCTCCGTGGCGGGCTCCAGGCCGTGGTCCACGGCATTGCGCAGCAGGTGAACCAGCGGCTCGACGATCGCCTCCAGGATTCCCCGGTCGAGCTCGATCTCTCCTCCGCCGATGCAGAGCCTGATCTCCTTGTGCCGTTCCCGGGCCAGGTCGCGCACCAGCCGGGGGAAGCGTTCCGCCACTACGGAAAAGGGGAGCATGCGCGCCAAGAATATTTCGTCGCGCAGCTCGCGCAGGTGGTGGGCAAGCTGGCTCAACGGCTCGTGTAAGTCCTGGTCTGACGCGGATCTGCAGCGCTCCGCCAGGCGGTGCTGGGTGGTGATCAGCTCGCCGGTGATCGTGACCATGCGATCGAGGGTTTCGGCCTTTACCCGGACGGTTGTGAACGAGTCGGACTGTCTGAACTGGTGTAGGGGGGGGGAGGGCTGGTCTGTTGCGGTTGTTTCGGGGTGGCTGGGCTTTTCCTGGGCGGGGGCGAAGTCGACGATTCGTTGGGTCAGGTGCTCCGTATCGGGCAGGTCTGCTCCATTACCCGCTTCGATGACCGTTACCATGGCGGTCAGCAGGTCGCCTCCCTCCAGCAGGATGTCGCACAGCCTCGCATCGGGAGCGGAACCGCCGTCGCGGACCGCGGCCAGCAGGTCTTCCAGGTGGTGGGCCAGGGTGGCGATGCGGTCGAACTGCATGGTGGCCGCCATGCCCTTGAGTGAATGGGCATGGCGGAAGAGTTCGTGTATGCCTTTCGCGTCGGGGCTGCTCTCCAGCTGGACGATGAGGCTGTTGAATGCCTCCAGGTGCCGGCGGGCCTCGGAGACGAACAGATCCCGGTACTGGGAAATGTCCATGGTGCTATGCCTCCATGTGCGACAGCGCGGAGATCACCTTTTCCGGGGTGAGCGGTTTCTGGATGAATGCCTTTGCTCCCAGCTCCAGTGCCTTCTGGATGACCGGCTCCTGGCCGATGGACGAACAGACCGCAACACTGGAGGAGGGGCTTGCGCCGAGGATCGATGAGAGCAGATCGAGGCCGTTGGCGTCGGGGAGGATGATGTCCAGGATGATGATATCGGGAGTGTGTTCGTGCAGGCGCCGCATGGCCTCGATGCCGCTGGCCGCCTCGGCCACGACCTGGTATCCGTTTTCCTCCAGAATGCCGCGTATGATTTTTCGCATGAACAGCGCGTCATCGACGATCATTACGGTCTGGCTCATCGTCCGTTCCCCCTATCCCTTCAGCTTCTCCAGCAGCAACTCGTTAACCAGGGAGGGGTTGGCCTTGCCCTTGCTGGCCTTCATGACCTGGCCGACAAAGAACCCGAACAACTTGTCCTTGCCGCTGCGGTACTCAGCCACCTGTCCCTGGTTTTTGGCCATGATTTCGTCGATGATGGCCAGGATGGCTCCGTTGTCGGAAACCTGGACCAGTCCCTGCTCCTCCACGATGACGGCCGGCTCTTTGCCGCTCTTCCACATCTCGTCGAAGACCGTCTTGGCGATCTTGCCGGAGATGGTGCCGTTATCCATCAGCTTGAGCAGTCCCCCCAGTAGCCGGGGGGTGACCGGGCAGTTTTCTATGGAGAGTCCGCTGTCGTTCAGTCCGCGGGTGACCTCGCCCATGACCCAGTTGGAAACCGCCTTGCCGTCGTGGTGGCAGGCCACGCACTCCTCATAGTATTCGGCCAGGGGACGGCTGGCGGTGAGCACTTCGGCGTCATAGGCGGGGATGCTGAACTCGCTCATGAAGCGCTGCTTCTTGTGCTCGGGCAGTTCGGGCAGGCCCTGGCGCACCCGCTGGATCCAGTCGTCGTCGATTACCAGCGGCACCAGGTCGGGATCGGGGAAGTAGCGGTAGTCGTGGGCCTCCTCCTTGCTGCGCATGGAGCGGGTCACGCCGTTGTCGGGATCGAACAGGCGTGTTTCCTGGACAACCGTGCCGCCATCCTCGATCAGGTCGATCTGGCGCTGGATTTCGTATTCGATGGCCTGCTTGACGAACCTGAAGGAGTTGATGTTCTTGATCTCGGCGCGGGTGCCGAATTTCTCGGCCCCCTGCTCCATGACCGAGACATTGGCGTCGCAGCGGAAGCTCCCCTCCTCCATGTTGCCGTCGCAGATACCGAGCCAGGTCACGATCTGGTGCAGCTGCTTGAGATAGCTGACCGCCTCGTCGGATGAGCGCAGGTCCGGTTCGGAGACCACCTCCAGAAGCGGTGTGCAGGCCCGGTTCAGGTCCACGCCCGACCCGTCCTCCAGCTCGGGGACGTCAGCGTGCACCAGCTTGCCGGCGTCTTCTTCCATGTGGATGCGGGTGATGCCGATGCGCTTGGTTTCGCCGTTCAGCTCGATATCCAGCCAGCCCCACTGACAGACGGGATCCTCGAACTGGCTGATCTGGTATCCCTTGGGCAGGTCCGGATAGAAGTAGTTCTTGCGGGCGAAGATGCTGCGCTGGGTGATGGAGCAGTTGGTGGCCAGACCGGCCTTGATGGCGAATTCCACCACTTTTTTGTTCAGCACCGGCAGTGCCCCGGGCAGCCCCAGACAGACCGGGCAGGTTTGGGAGTTGGGGTCGGATCCGAAGGAGGTGGAGCATCCGCAGAATATCTTGGAGTCGGTCTTGAGCTGGACGTGAACCTCAAGTCCGATAACGGCTTGGTATTTCATGTGAACGGTTCTCCGAAGTCAGTGTTGGGGTAACTCCGTGTGGTTACCCTTGGTGGCAGTCACAGGGGCCGCCCCTACAGCGGCGCCCTCAGGCTGTGCCATTCGGTGGCTTGCTCGAAGGCGTGGGCCGCCCGCAGGATGGTCTCCTCGCCGAACGGCTTGCCGATCAACTGTACGCCGATGGGCAAACCCTGCCCGCTGATGCCGGCCGGCAGTGACATGGCGCAGGTCCCTGCCAGGTTGACCGGAATGGTGAAAATGTCGGAGAGGTACATCTGCAGGGGATCGTTGACCTTTTCTCCGATCCTGAAGGCCGGTGTGGGGGCAACAGGGGTCAGGATTAGGTCGACTCCCTCGAAGGCCTGGATGAAGTCGGCCATGATCAGAGTCCGCACCTTTTGGGCCTTGAGGTAGTAAGCGTCGTAGTAGCCGGAGGAGAGGGCGTAGGTTCCCAGCATGATGCGGCGTTTGACCTCGCTGCCGAAGCCCTGGCTGCGGCTCCGGGAGTACATCTCCAGCAGCCCCTCGGCCTGCTCGGCGCGATGGCCGAAGCGGACGCCGTCGTAGCGGGCCAGGTTGGCGCTTGCCTCGGCGGTGGCTATCAGGTAGTAGCTGGCCACGGCATAGTCGGTGTGGGGGAGGGATATCTCAGTGAACTCGGCTCCCAGGCGGCGGTAGGTCTCGATGGCTTGGTCCATGGATGCCTGGACGTCCGGGTCGAGCCCCTCGATGAAGTATTCCCTGGGCAGGCCGATCCTGAGCCCCCTGATGTCGTTGGTCAGGGCAGCCTGGTAATCGGGAACCGGCCTGTCGACGCTGGTTGAGTCCTTGGGGTCGTGGCCGGCCAAGGCGCCGAGCATGATGGCGCAGTCGGTGACATCCCGGGTTAGCGGCCCTACCTGGTCCAGGGAGGAGGCGTAGGCGATCACGCCGTAGCGCGAGACCCGGCCGTAGGTCGGTTTGAGCCCCACGCAGCCGCAGTGGGAGGCCGGTTGGCGGATGGAACCGCCGGTATCCGTGCCCAGGGTGACCGTGGCCTGGCGGGCCGCGATTGCCGCGGCCGAACCGCCCGAAGAGCCTCCCGGGATGCAGTCCGTGTTCCAGGGGTTGCGGCACGGGCCGGAAGCGCTGGACTCGTTGGACGATCCCATGGCAAACTCGTCCTGGTTCAGTTTTCCCAGCAGGACCATCCCCCGCTGCTTCAGCTTCTCGAAGGAGGTTGCGCTGTAGGGGGGGATAAAATTGTTGAGGATACGGGAACCGCAGGTGGTGAGCGTCCCTTCGGTGAGGAAGATATCCTTGACTGCCAGCGGTATGCCGGTCAGGACGTCCGCCTCACCCGCCGCGATGCGCCGGTCCGCCGCCTCGGCCTCGGCCAGGGCGCGTTCCGGCGTGACGGTGATGAACGCGTTGATCCGGGGTTCCAGTTCCGCGATGCGGTCCAGCATGGCCGAAGTCGCCTCGCGGGAGGAAACCTCTTTGCTCTTCAGTTTTGCGTGCAGTTCATGTAGGGTGAGGTCGAAAAGATCCATTCACTGGCTCCAGTGTGCGAGTATGTTATTATTCGATAACCTTAGGGACGCGGAAGAACCCCAGAACCGGATCCGGCGCATTGGCCAGGGCCTTCGCGGTGCCGATGGATGGGCGGGTCTGGTCCTCCCGGAAGGCGTTCTCCATGGGGACGGCGTGGGAGGTGGGCTGAATGCCGTCGGTATTCAGCTCCTTCAGCTTATCGACATAGCCGAGGATGGTGTCCATCTGACCGGCAAAGAGTTGCTTCTCTTCGTCGCTCAGTTCCAGTCTGGCCAGGCGGGCAACGTGTTCCACATCGGCGATGGTAATCTTCATAGGGGTAACTCCGGAAGTATGTTGTTGCTTCTTGCTTCGGCAGGCTCTTGTATCATGAAAACAGCGGGCTTGACAACATGGTTGGCCCGCTCTCGGGGATAAAAAATCTTTTTTCTTGACATGGAGACGGCCATTTAGTAGGTTACGTCTCTTCGAAAAATCCATGTTCAGCACCCGTGGCTGGACATGTTCAGTGAGGATTCTATGAAAACCGAAGTTGCAAAAATCGAAAACGTTAAGCGTGATTGGTATCTGGTGGATGCTCAGGAGATGGTGCTGGGAAGGCTCGCCTCCCAGATTGCGAACATCCTGCGCGGCAAGAACAAGGCAATCTATACCCCCAGCGTGGACACCGGTGACTTTGTCATCGTGGTGAACGCTGAAAAGATCGCCCTCACCGGCCGCAAGTTGGCGGACAAGTCCTACTACAGCCACTCCGGTTTTCCCGGTGGCCTGAAGGAAATCTCCGCGGGCAAGCTCCTGGAGAAGAAACCTGAGGAGCTGATCAAGAGGGCTGTCAAGGGCATGCTTCCCAAGAACAAGCTCTCCCGCCACATGCTCAAGAAGCTGAAGATCTATGCGGGTAGCAGTCATCCCCATGATGCGCAGCAGCCCAAGGTTCTGGCACTTTAATACTCTGAGGAGAGGCACGATATGGCAGCAGAAAGCTTTTACGGAACAGGCAAGCGCAAAAGCTCGGTAGCCAGGGTATGGCTCAAGCCGGGCAGCGGCGCGATAACCGTCAACAAAAAAACGCTGGACGATTACTTCGGTCGCGAGACATCGAAGATGGTGGTTCGCCAGTCCCTGGAACTGACCGAGAATGTGGGCAAGTTCGACGTATTCGTCACCGTTCAGGGTGGCGGCGACTCAGGTCAGGCCGGTGCCATCAGGCACGGCATCACCAAGGCGCTGCTGGAGGCTGATGCCGAGCTGCGCGGCACGCTGAAAAAAGCCGGATTCATCACCCGCGACTCCCGCGTCAAGGAGCGTAAGAAATACGGCCGCAAGGCAGCGCGCGCCCGCTTCCAGTTCTCCAAGCGTTAAGAGGGGACTGGTCCTACGACCGGCATCTGTTTGTAAAAGGGGAAACTTCCACAGTGAAGTTTCCCCTTTTTTCTGTCCGGTTGGTCGGCGCCGGCATGGGGAAACGCCTTGTTTTGGCATTTGGGCGCCTCACCTGGGCGGTCTGTTGCCGGGATATTTTTTTATTGACAATAAAATTGAAAAAAGCTAAGTGATAATGCGCTCCAGAGAGAACAGCTTTTGATTTGCGTGGATAGGCGCTTCCCTGGCGGGAGTGGGCCGAGGCTGCTGCGTGTAAGTACAACCATGGGTAACAGGGGCATTCACGCCCTGAATTTTTTTAGCACCACTATTTTCATTGGGGAGACAGGAAACTACATGGATAAGATCATCGACATAACCGAACTTGCCCTGCGGGATGCTCACCAGAGCCTCATCGCCACCCGTCTTGGTATCGAGGACATGACCGGCATCTGTGAAGAGCTTGACAACGCCGGGTACTGGTCAATCGAATGCTGGGGTGGAGCCACCTTCGACTCCTGCATCCGCTACCTGAACGAGGATCCGTGGGAGCGTCTGCGCACCTTCAAGAAGCTGATGCCCAAGACCAAGCTTCAGATGCTGCTTCGCGGCCAGAACCTGCTTGGCTACCGCCACTACCAGGACGAAGTGGTTGAGCGTTTCGTGGACAAGTCGGCCGAGAACGGCATGGACGTGTACCGCATCTTCGACGCCCTGAACGACCTGCGCAACCTTGAGACCTCCATCAAGGCGGTCAAGAAAGCCGGCAAGCACGCCCAGGGCACCATCAGCTACACGGTCAGCCCGATCCACACCACCGCCCTGTTCGTGGACCAGGCCAAGCGCCTGCAGGACATGGGCGTTGACTCCATCTGCATCAAGGACATGGCCGCCCTGATCAAGCCGCAGCCGGCCTATGACCTGGTCAAGGGGATCAAGGAAGCCTGCCCCGGCCTGCGCGTCCAGCTGCATGCCCACTCCACCACCGGCGTCACCCTGGTCAGCCTGATGAAAGCCATCGAAGCCGGCGTGGACTGCGTGGACACCGCCGTCAGCTCCATGAGCTTGGGACCTGGCCACAACCCCACCGAGAGCCTGATCGAAATGCTGGAAGGCACCGGCTACACCACCAAAGTTGACCTGGACCGGGTCCTCAAGGCCAAACTGTACTTCTCCAAGACCCTTGGCCGCTACAAGCAGTTCCTCTCCGCCGTCACCGGCGTCGAGACCGAAATCTTCAAGAGCCAGATCCCGGGCGGCATGCTCTCCAACCTGGAAAGCCAGCTCAACCAGCAGGGCGCCGGCGACCGCCTCACCGAAGTTCTGGAAGAAGTACCGCGCGTTCGCAAGGACACCGGCTATGTACCGCTGGTCACCCCCAGCAGCCAGATCGTCGGCACCCAGGCCGTCCTCAACGTCCTGATGGGCAAATACAAGGTCCTCACCGGCGAATTCGCCGACATCATGCTCGGCTACTACGGCGCCAGCCCCGGCGACAAGAACATGGAAATCGTTGCCAAGGCCCAGGATCATGCCAAGAAAGAGCCGATCACCTGCCGCCCCGCCGACCTGCTCGATCCTGAATGGGCAAAACTGAGAGCTGAAGCAGAAGCACTGGAAGGCAACGACGGTAGCGACGAAGACGTGCTCACCTACGCCATGTTCCCCCAGGTAGCCGCCAAATTCTTCGCCACCCGCGCAGAAGGCCCGATGAACCTGGGCAAGGACCCGGAAGAAGGCGCCGTCGACGCAGCCACCGCTGCCGAGCACCAGGGCAAGATCACCGGCCCGATCACCTATGCCGTCACCCTGGAAGGGCAGAAACACAAGGTAGTCGTCGCCCCGTACAAAAAGTAACCTGACCACGTAATCGCTTACTTCTACATTGTAATTTCAATACAAGTGAGGAACCATGGCAATCACAATAGAGGATAGAATCCAGGAACTCAACGACAAGAAGGCCGAGATCGCCCTTGGTGGCGGTCGCGCCCGAATTGAGAAACAGCACGCCGCCGGCAGCATGACCGCCCGTGAGCGTCTCGACTACATGCTGGACCAGGACAGCTTCCTGGAGAGCGGCATGTACGCCAAGCACCGCTGCACCTACTTCGGCATGGAAGGCAAAGTCCTGCCTGCCGAAGGTGTCGTCACCGGCGCCGGCACCATCGACGGCCGCCTCGTGCACGTAGCCAGCCAGGACTTCACCGTCGCCGGCGGCGCCGTGGGCGAAGTCCACGCCGACAAGATCGTGCGGGCCATGGAAGACGCCCTCAAGACCGGCTCTCCCTGCGTCGTCATCAACGACTCCGGCGGGGCGCGCATCCAGGAAGGTAACCACAGCCTGGGTGGCTACGGCCGCATCTTCTACGCCAACGTCAAGGCCTCCGGCGTCATCCCCCAGATCTCCATCATCGCCGGTCCCTGCGCCGGTGGCGCCGTGTACAGCCCGGCTCTCACCGACTTCATCATCCAGACCAAGAGCGCCCGCATGTTCATCACCGGCCCTGCCGTCATCAAGGCCGTCACCGGTGAAGTGGTCAGCGCCGAAGACCTGGGTGGGCCGCAGGTTCACATGAACACCTCCGGCGTCATCCACTTCGTCGCCGAAGACGACAAGCACGCCCTGGACATCACCCGCAGGCTGCTCTCCTTCCTGCCCAGCAACAACCTGGAAGATCCTCCCCAGCTGGAAGCGGAAGAGACCATCCTGCCCAACAAGGCTCTCAACAACATCGTACCGCTGGATCCCAAACTGCGTTACGACGTCCGTGACGTCATTGTCAACATCTTTGACAAGGGCGACTTCATGGAGATCCAGGCCGGCTACGCCACCAACATCGTCATCGGCTTTGCCCGCCTGCAGGGTCGCACCGTCGGCGTCATCGCCAACCAGCCCAACGCCATGGCCGGCGTCCTGGACATCAACTGCTCCGACAAGGCTGCCCGCTTCATCCGTTTCTGCAACGCCTTCAACATCCCGCTGATCACCTTCGTCGACACCCCCGGCTTCATGCCCGGTGTCCAGCAGGAATACGGCGGCATCATCCGTCACGGCGCCAAGATGCTCTTCGCCTACTCCGCCGCCACCGTACCCAAGCTCACCGTCGAGCTGCGTAAATCCTACGGCGGCGCCAATCTGGCCATGTGCGCCAAAGACCTGGGCGCCGACCGCGTCCTGGCCTGGCCCACCGCCGAGATCGCCGTCATGGGTGCCGAAGGCGCCGTCGACGTCATCTTCCGTAAAGAGCTCAAAGAAGCTGCCGATCCCAAGGCCAAGCGCCAGGAACTCATCGACGAATACCGCGAGAACTTTGCCAACCCGTTTGCCGCCGCCGCCTGCAACCAGGTGGACGACGTCATCGAACCGGCGTACACCCGTCGCGAACTGGCCATGGCCCTCGACATCCTCTACCGCAAACGCGAGCTGCGTCCGGCCAAGAAGCACGGCCTGATTCCGCTGTAACCACACACCACACCGGAGGACGCAATGTCGGAAGAGAAAATAGCACCGGAAATACTGATGATCATGTCAGCCTCCATCGCCGCCTTCCTTGGCAAGAACGTGCGTATCAGAAAAGCGCGCGTGATCAGGGACCAGGGACCCAGCAGCTGGGCCATGCAGGGGCGTGTTGCACTGCACGGGGCACGTATCAGCAGTATCTAGAAACGCGCATACATCCATGACTGTAAGAATATCTTTCAGAGGAGACTCGACGTGCAGCTAACCTTAACAATAGACTCGAAAAAATACGTCGTAGACGTTGAAATCGTCGAAGGCGAAGAAGTCCGCATGCCGGCGGCCGCGCCGGTTCCCGCCGCCACCATCAGCTCCCAGCCGGTGACCCCGATTGTTCCGGTCGCCACCGCGCCTGCCGCCGACGGCCTGCCGGACGACAAGGTCTGCCGCAGCCCCATCGCCGGCGTTGTCTTCAAGGTCACCAGCGAAGTGGGCCAGGAGATCAAGCAGGACGACCTGCTGTTGGTGCTTGAGGCCATGAAGATGGAGACCAACATCACGGCGCATGTGGCCGGCAAGATCAAGGCCATCCACGTAAGCCCGGGCGAGGCCGTGAAGAACGGCCAGGTCCTGGTGGAATTCGAATAGTCCACAGGCCCAAAGCCGTAACGAAACAAACCACAGCGCCCCGCGGACCATCAGGTCCCGCGGGGCGCTTGTGTGTTTGGGGTGCGTGAAGAGAGTGTGCGTGATGAGGGGGGGAACTAGGGCTGGCGGAACTTCCTGCTGCTGACTGCATCCTGACGCACCCCCACACAGATCTTCTGAGGAGTGTTGAATTCACTTTCGTGTTCAAAGCTTTCCCTGGAACAGTCCTGGGCTTCATACCGTTTCAGAATGATGCGCCTCGCGCCCTGGAAGTCCAGGTTGATCTCCCGCAGTCGATCACATTGAGGCTGTCGTAGTCCTGGGGCAGGCGGAAGAGGGTGCCCAAAGGCATGCCCAGGAGGCGCTGCGGGAGTGCCGCGGCAACATCATCGCCATGGAGCGAAAACTGGGTGCCAGCAGAAATACCGTCTACCGCAGGTTGCAGCCCCCTGCCTGAAACCTGTGTCGGGTTCTTACTCTCCCATGGGCGGTAAAGCCCGCTCCCTCGCGAGATTCTGCGTTTGCACGGGCGTTCGAAAATAAACACCGCCAACGCTTCGCTGGTCGGGGATGGAAAGGGGAAGATTGACAGCGCACGCCACATGGTCTACGCTCTCCACCGTACCGTCCCCCCCGCTCGTTCGTCGGCTGCTGACGGTCGTTGTATCCCATATCCACGAATCAGGAGGTCGTTTTCATGCTTAACGTAGCAATCGTCGGAGCCAGCGGTTATACCGGCCTGGAACTGCTCCGTATCCTCTACGCCCATCCGCAGGTTGCGGTGACCTGCGTAACTTCGGAGCGGAGCGCCGGGAAGCGTATCGACGAGGTCTTTCCCACCCTGAGGGATCGTTGCAGCCTGGTGCTGGAGAATCTGGAGCCGGTGCGGGTCTCCCAGAAGGCCGACCTGATCTTCACGGCACTGCCCCACAAGGCGGCCATGGCTGTGATGCCTACCTTCATGGAGTTGGGCAAGACGGTCATCGACCTGTCGGCCGATTACCGCCTCAGCGATGCCGAGGTCTACGGTGCCTGGTACGAGCCGCACCTGAATCCCGAATTGCTGAAGAGCGCCGTGTACGGCCTGCCCGAGATCAGGCGGGAGAGCATTCGCGGGAAGAAGCTGGTGGCCAACCCCGGTTGCTACCCCACCAGCATCACCCTGGGACTGGCGCCGCTGCTGAAAAACGGCATGATCGATCTGAAGAGCATCATCGCCGATTCCGCCTCGGGAGTGACCGGCGCGGGACGGGGAGCCAAGGTGGATTCGCTGTACTGCGAGGTGAACGAGGGATACAAGGCCTACGGCGTGGGTGGCGTGCATCGCCACACTCCCGAGATCGAGCAGGAACTGTCCCTGCTTGCCGGGGAAAAGGTGACCCTCACCTTCACTCCCCATCTGGTGCCCATGGACCGGGGCATCCTTTCCACCATCTATGCCACCCCCCTGAAGGGTGTCACCACCGAGGAGCTGAACGAGTTGTACCGCAACTTCTACGCCGAGGAGCCGTTCGTGCGGGTGCTGCCCCTGGGCAGCCTCCCCTCCACCGCCTTCGTGCGCGGGTCCAATTTCTGCGACATAGCGCCGGTTGTGGACAAGCGCACCGGCAGGGTCATCGTCGTATCGGCCATCGACAATCTGATGAAGGGGGCCTCCGGTCAGGCGGTGCAGAACATGAATATCGTCTGCGGCTTCTATGAATCCGCCGGCCTGAGCGGATTGGCGCTCTTCCCCTGATTTCCGGGGGATGCCACGCGCGTCGTGAACATCGCGGGGCTGGCCGTCTTGACGGTCAGCCCCGTTTCAGTTCTATCTCCAGATCGTGGATCTTCTTGCGCAGGGTGTTGCGGTTGATGCCCAGGATGTCGGCCGCCTTGACCTGGTTCCAGCGCGTCTTTTCCAGGATAAAGCGGATCAGGGGGCGTTCCACCTGCTGCAGCACCTTGGCGTGGATGTCGCTCTTGTCCAGCTTTTCGATGCCAGTCAGGCAACTCCTCAGCTTTGCCTCCACTATGGCCTCCAGCGAGGCATCCTGTGGAGTCATTGCCGTCTCCTCCCCCTCCGGTTGCAGGCCGTCGAAATCGGCCTCGGTCAGCATGGGGTCGTTGGAGAGGATCACGGCGCGCTTGATGGTGTTCTCCAGCTCACGCACGTTGCCTGGCCAGGAATGCCTGGACAGCAGGGCCATAGCTTCGGGGGTGAGCTGCTTGGGCGGTATGGAGAGCTCCGTGCAGGTCCGGTCCAGAAAGTAGCGCACCAGCTCCGGGATGTCGTCGCGCCGCTCCCGCAAAGGGGCCAGGGTGATGGGGACCACGTTCAGGCGGTAGTACAGGTCCTCGCGGAACTCCCGCTGGCGGACCCGCTCCTGCAACTCCTGATTGGTGGCGGCAACGATGCGCACGTTCACCGCTATGCTCTGGGTTCCGCCCACCCGGGTAACCTCGTGCTCCTGGAGCACGCGCAGGATCTTGGCCTGCAGGTCCAGCGGCATGTCGCCGATCTCGTCCAAGAAGATCGTCCCCTGGTTGGCCTGCTCGAATTTGCCCTGCTTGCGCTCGCTGGCCCCGGTGAAGGCACCCCTCTCCGAGCCGAACAGCTCGCTCTCCAGGAGGTCGCGGGGAATGGCGGCGCAGTTGATGGCCACGAATGGCTTGCCCAGTCGGCCTGAGTTGAAATGTATGGCCCGGGCCACCATCTCCTTGCCGGTGCCCGACTCTCCCTGGATCAGGATGGTAATGTCGCTGTCAGCCACTTTGCCAATGGTCTTGTAGATACTCTGCATGGCGGCCGAGTTGCCGATGATGTTCTTCTCCACCTGGTAGTGTTCCTTCAGCTCCTGCTTGAGCAGGGACACCTGGCCGGCTATCTCCCGCGCCCGCCCGACCTTTTCCACGATGGCGTCGATGACGTCCAGGTCGAAGGGCTTGGTGATGTAGTCGTAGGCACCGCGCTTCATGGCCTCCACGGCGTTCTTCATGCTGGCCTCGGCGGTCATGATCACCACCAGCAGGTCGCTCTTCATCTCGCGGATGCGGTCCAGCAGATCGAGGCCGCTCATGCCGGGCATCTTGATGTCCAGGATGGCCAGGTCGTAGCTGTTCTCCTGGATCAGCGCCAGGGCCTGTCGGCCGTCGTCGGCAAGGTCGACGGTGAAGCCCTTCCTCTTCAGGGCCTTGGAAAGAACCCAGCGCATGCTCTCTTCGTCGTCGGCCACCAGGATTCTGGTAAGTGTCATATGTATAACCTCGTGGGAATTCGGTATGTTGGTTCAGGGTTCAGAATTGAAACCGGGAACATTGAACAGCCTCTACTGCACCAGCGGCAGCAGAACCGTGAACTTGGTGCCGTGGCCCGGATCTGACTCCACCTTGATCATGCCGCGATGTTCCGACACGATCTTGTGGCAGATGGTAAGCCCCAGTCCGGTGCCGGTGGATTTGCTGCTGAAAAAGGGGGTCCAGATGTTTTCCAGGTCAGCGCCGGGAATGCCGGGGCCATCGTCGGCGATATCCACCGCAACCATGCGTGAACGCCGTTGGTTCTGGGCCAGACGGTAGTCGGACAGGACGCGGCTGGTCACGGTCAGTTGCCCGGATTCGGCAATGGCGTCGATGGCGTTGCGGATCAGGTTCAGAAACAGCCTGGTCAGCATCTCTCTGTCGGCCATGATGTCGGGGATGCTGGGATCGAAATGGGTCACGAATGAGATCTGGCGATCCGCCACCGCCTGCTTCTGCAGCAGCAGGATGTCCCCCAGTATGCGGTGCAGGTTGACTGGAGCCAGCTTCAGGCCCCGTGGCGAGGCAAGTTCCAGGAGTTCCCTGATGATACGGTCGATGCGCTCCGTTTCACGGATCATCACCCGGGTGTACTCCAGAAGTTCGCTCTCCGCGGCCAGTTCCTGCTCCAGCAGTTGGGCCGCCCCCTTGATGCCGCCCAGGGGGTTCTTTACCTCATGGGCCAGTCCGGCGGCCAGGGTGCCCAAAGTGGAGAGGCGGTCCGCCTGGCGCACCGCCGCCTCCAGTTCGCGGATATAGGTGATGTCCTTGAGGGTCAGGATGGCGCCGATGTTCTCGCCGTTGGCGCGCATCAGGGGGTAGCAGGTGACCGCCACCGGGGTGACCCTGGCCATGCCGCGCACGACGACGTTTTCATGGTCGGATATGGTGACGCCGGTGCGGGTGGTCTTGTTGACCATCTCCAGGAGCGTGGCCTCATGGGAGAAGAGCTTCCGGAAGCTGGCGCCCAGGGCGTGGCGCCGGGAGAGGCCGGTGATCTCCTCGGCAGCCGGATTGCAGAGCGTGATCAGCCCCTCGCGGTTGATGACCAGCACGCCGTCGCCGACGCTGTCGATGACCGTGGCGTAGTAGTCATCCAGCGGAATCTGGTTTTCTTCTCGTGAGTCAGGTAGGTTCATGGTGTGTGTCGGGCACTCCCCGGATTCTGTCCGCAAGGGCGAGTATGTCGGTTGTCGAGCGTGCGTTGTTGGCCTCCCGGCGTACGTCCGCCGCGCCGGCGAACCCCTTGGCGTACCAGCCAATATGTTTCTTCATCTCCCGGCTGGCGATGGATTCTCCCCACGTCTGCAGGTACAGTTCCAGGTGCAGGCGGATCATGTCGGCCCGTTCGGCGTTGGTTATCTCGCGGAATGAGCCGCTCTCTCCCAGTTCGAGGACCTGTCTGAATATCCAGGGCGTTCCCAGGGCTCCGCGGGCCACCATGACGCCGTCGCAGCCGGTCTCTGCCAACATCCGCTGGCAGTCCTGGGGGGTGAACAGGTCGCCGCTGCCGATGACCGGTATGCTGAGCTGGGACTTCAACTCCCGCAGCTGGTCCCAGTCGGCGTGGCCGGAAAACATCTGGCTGCGGCTGCGCGGGTGCAGGGTGATGGCGTCGCATCCCTCGGATTGGGCTATTTGGGCGATCCGGAGATAGGAGTCCTCGCCGCAGTGCCAGCCGGAACGAATCTTGACCGACAGCGGCAGGGGGGTTGCCGCACGCACCGCCCGGATGATGGCGGCCACTTTGAGCGGTTCCCGCAGAAGGGCGCTGCCTGCGCCGGTTCCCACCACCTTGCGCACCGGGCAGCCCATGTTGATGTCCAGTAACTCTCCTGTCCCCTCAACCCTGCGGGCCGCCTCGGCCAGATCCTCCGGCCTATCGCCGAAGAGCTGGATACCCAGGGGATGGTCCTCGGGGGTGCTCTTGAGCAGCGCCAGGGTATTGCTGCCCGATCGCACCAGTCCATTGACGCTGACCATCTCGGTGAATGCCAGTGCCGCTCCCATGCGGCGGCAGATGACGCGGAAGGGCAGGTTGGTGATTCCGGCAAGGGGGGCGAGCACGACATTGTGCGCCAGGGTCAGCGAGCCAATTTTTAATGGTTTCAGCATGATAGGCGCATGTTGGTGGGAAGGAGGCGTTCCGTGATGTTCATATTTGTGCCTAAAATTTGGGCATAATAGCACGGTTGTGCTAAATGGCAAGGGGAAAAACCGGCGGGAAAGTGTATACGCTTGCGGAGAGGGGGGGAGATACCTGTCGGCGGCAGGCTGGTACTCCACGAAGAACGGGGGGGGCCGGCATTGTGCGGCTCTCCCCGTTCCGGTCTGGAGCCGTTGTCCCTTATTTTACGTCGACCTTGATCTGTTTCGGTTTGGTCTCCTCTTTCTTGGGGAGCGTTATGGTCAGCACCCCCCTGTCGCATGTGGCGCTGACATTGTCCTGCTGGATATTGGCCGGAAGGCTGAAGCTGCGCTGGAAGAAGCCGAAGTAGCGCTCGATGCGGTGGTAGTTCTCCTTTTTTACCTCCCCGCCATGCTTCCTCTCGCCCTTCAGGGTCAGGGTGTTGTCTTCGATGCGCACCTCGATGTCCTTCTGCTCCACATCCGGCAGTTCCGCCTTGATGACGATGGAGTCCTCGGTCTCGTAGATATCCACCGCAGGCTGCCAGAGACCCTCTTTCAGATCTTCACCGGCCAGATCGTGGTTCCAGGAAAGATTGAGGAGACGATTCATCTGCTCCTGCATGCCGCGTAGTTCTCTCAAGGGGTTGTACTTCACGAGTGCCATAGTGGTATCCTCCTTGTTGGGTTAGGTGCTGGTGCGGGGTGCCACCCCACTTTAAAAGGTAATGACTGTTTTTGGGTTGTCAAGGGGGGGAGATGAGACCAACATTCGGGAGGATGCCGTGAAAATCATGGTCGCGTTCATGGGAACGCTGGCGGGCCTGGCGCCGGTGACGGCGGGTGCAGCAGATGCCGGGAAGGTTGACAAGAGCGGAGTCGTCGTCTGGATCTTTCTGGGGCTTTGCGCACTGATCGTGGCGGCCCAGGTGATCCCGCCTCTGCTGCGCAGGCTCGGGCTTTCCCGGGGGAAGGGCAAGCCGGGACGTGACGGCAAGCCGTAAACCGAGCCGGGCGTTGCGCGGCGAGGGGGGGGCTTGAAAGGAGCGCTCCCTGGCGGTCTGCGGGATAGCTCGCTGCCCGCTAGTCAGCGGTCAGGATCAGCAGTAGTGTGGGCGCCAGCCCCACCATGGCCAGTGCGAAGAGAATATCCAGCCAGAAACGGGAGCCGAGCCGAATCAGGTGGAGCATGCCCAGCACCGGAATCAGGAGCGCCTTCGCCAGCAGTCCCCTCTCCGGGCTGCTGATCTCATCCCGCAGGGCGTCGGCATCGCCACTGCTGGGGAAGGCGTGCAGGCCGGCGGAAAAGGCGAACCACAGCGCCAGGATCGAGGCTGCGTCACGACTCTCCGGCGGGAGGCGGCTTCTGGCCAGCAGGGCCGCCCCCAGGCTTGCGGCCAGGGCGACGGCCGAGGAGACGAAGAAGGGCGCCAGCACGATCAGGATATGCCGAACCACGGATGCGGGCCTGGCGTGCAGCACGTACCCCATGGGGTTTCCCAGGCGCAGGTAGCAGACCCGTTCCACCGGGATGCCCAGCCTGCGGCAGGCCCAGGCATGGGCGAACTCGTGGACGATGATGCCGGGAAAGGTCAGGTAGGAGAGCAGCAGGCGCGGCATGGTTCGGCGGTCTCATCTCGAGTAAAGCGAGTCTGCTCGCATTCAAACACGAAAGCTTCAATCACTGAGAGCCCTGGCAAGGTGTTTTTTGGCTGAAGCAAGGTTGCGCTTTGCAATCCCTAATTGCTCTTCAGCACTTATAACTTCATTGACCGCTGTTTCAATATCGGTACCAGAAAGCCACGTTGAGATTATCTCAACTTCAAGTGTGTTACCACTTACTATTCCGTCCGTCAATCCACCAATAATATTCATACGATGCTTGCAAAACTGACCATTATACGCTGCAGGACAAGTACAATAAGCAGATAAATTATTATTGCTTTTTCTGAATGTAATTTTATATGGTTCTTTTGCTGAACCTTGAACAATAAAAATAAGTTCTTCCATGATACGCTTTCTTTTAACATTTATTATAAATTACCGGTTTTTAGATAATTTACAAAATTATTTTGTGAGAGGTTGTAGCAAACATGAGGAATAAGCTTGGTGCGTTCTTTATCTGGTTTGAATAATATAAATTTTACATAACCTTCTAATACGCTGAATTTAGTCTTACCTTTAACATTATCTGCAATTTTTATTGGGATGTTAGGTTTCGCTGCGACTATCTGGCAGGCGATGTTGACTTTTTTTATAGCTTCTCGCCAGCAGGTGTGAGCTTCCCTTATATCATAAATGATCTGTCCTTCGGAGAAGCAATAATAGGGGCCTTGAGTCCATTCGTAATAGGATATTTTGTTCTTTTTTCGTTCTGTTAATTTGATATCCAGTTCCATTTTGTAGCTTTCTTTTAATGCCATAAACCAGCCATCAGCAAATCCATCTATAAAATTGGCGTTTAAGTCTGAAGACCTTTTTGTTGCCAAAGTCTCAATTTGATCATTTTTCATTGATCAGATGCTCCCACTCATCTTCAGATAGAATTTTAATTCCTAGTTCTTGTGCCTTGCGCAATTTTGATCCTGGGTCTGTCCCTGCAATAACAATGTCAGTTTTTCTTGATACATCGGTAGCTACCTTTGCCCCAAATTTTTCTGCTTCAATTTTTGCTGCCTTGCGGCTGCGCTTCTCCAATTCTCCTGTAAAAACCACGATTTTTCCGGAAATATTGGAGGATATTATGGCCGGTTTGGTAAAATCCTCAACGCTAAGATAATTTTTCAGAGAATCGAGGACTTGGATGTTATGGGCTTCTGCAAAAAAACTTACTATTTCATCTGCAACGACTGAGCCGATGCCGTCAATTGAAATTAGATGTTGATAGCACTCAGACTCTCTTTCTGCTGCTTTAAGCATTGAGCTTTGCCAATTGTCGAGACTGACATAGTTATCAGCAAGTATCTTTGCTGTAACCTCGCCAACTTTTGGAATACCAAGCGCATATATAAAACGATAAAGTGTGATCTTTTGTTTGGTCCGAATAGCCCTAAAAAGATTGTTGGCGGAAAGCTCACCCCATCCATCCCATTCTTGCAGTGGTTTAAATTCTGATGGTTTTTGTTGCCAAAGTAATGGTGGTGAAAGAATTTCTTCAAGTCTGAATATATCTACTGGAGATGCTAACAGACCTTTATTGTAAAACAACTCGATGTTTTTTTCGCCAAGTCCATCAATGTTAAAGGCATCACGAGATACGAAATGTTTTAGTCTTTCCAATGATTGTGCGGGACATGTCAGACCTCCAGTACATTTCCAGACAGCTTCTCTTGGTTCTCGAACAGCTTTGCTACCACAGACTGGGCAGGCTGACGGAAAAACAAACGGAATGCTACCAGAAAGCCTTTTTTCTATGACGACAGAAACCACTTGAGGAATAACGTCCCCAGCACGCTGTACTACTATGGTGTCATCGATTCGGAAATCTTTACACTCTACTTCATCCTGGTTATGCAGGGTTGCATTTGAAACTGTAGTACCAAGCAGGCGGACCGGCAAAAGTTCTGCGACTGGGGTGAGTGCTCCGCTTCGACCAACAGATATTGTGATATTTTGTAGAAGAGTCTCTCGCTTTTCCGGAGGGAATTTTTGGGCTGCAGCCCATCGTGGAGCCCGGTTGGTCTGTCCTACTCGTTCCTGAAGCGATAGGCTGTTAAGCTTGTATACTATCCCATCAATGGTGAAATCGAGTTCACTACGGCGCTCTTGCATTTCCTCAAAATATGAATTTAGCTCGTCTGAAGAATACAATAGCCGGATATCATCACATACCTTAAATCCCCATCCACGCAAGGTCTGTAAGGCGTCCCACTGGCTCTTAGCAAAGGAATTGGAAATCTCTCCCCACGCATACGCAAAGAAGCGGAGCGGACGAGATGCGGTTACAGAAGGATCAAGCTGACGTAAGCTTCCGGCGGCTGCATTACGAGGGTTTTCAGGAGGCTTTTCCCCAATCTTGTTTTGCTGCGCGGTGTACTGTTTAAAATCAGAATTCGACATGTACACTTCGCCCCGTATTTCTATTACTTCTGGGGCATCAAGCGGCAATATTTTAGGTATCTCACTAATTGAGTGGACATTAACAGTAATGTCTTCGCCTTCAAGACCGTCTCCTCTAGTGGCTGCCCGTACCAATTGATGCTTTTCGTAACGTATTGAGCATGAAAGACCGTCAATTTTTGGCTCGGCTACAATATCAATCGATATGGCATCATCTTTTAATTCTTTGATAATACTCCTTACTTCAGAAAGCATCTTTGTAACTGGCTTGTTTTCAATAGACAACATCGGGACTGAGTGCTGGACTTTTTTAAATCCTTCCGAAACAGAACCACCTACTATTTGAGTCGGACTGTCCGCTGATTGAAACTCCGGAAATCTTGATTCAAGTTCCTGCAATTCCTTGAAAAGCTCGTCATATTCATAATCATGTATCTCTCGCCGTGGAGGAATGTTTTCATAATATAAACGATTGTTGTGTGCTATGAGTTGACGAAGCTCTTGAATACGTTCTGCAACAATGTTTTTGGTTTGTTCCGTGGTTGGAGAGTTTTGCATCGGGTAACCTCGGGATGTGGTTGACAACGCCCCAGCGTACAGTATTATGCTCCTGATTTCAATCGCACCGACTAGCGGGAAATCCCCATGGAAGAGAACTGTCTGGAGAGGCTTGAAAACTGGTTCGAGGGGTATGTCGGTCCTTTTCTGGAAACCGATGCCGAGGGGCAGAAGAACATCCTTCTCAAGGTGGAGCATACCCGCAGGGTCTGCCGGATGATGGACCTGCTCACCGCGGGAGAGAGTCTTTCCTCTCCTGACCGGCGCCTTGCCGGGGCGGTGGCGCTCTTGCACGATGTGGGGCGCTTTCCCCAGTACCGGCGCTGGCGCACCTTCCGTGACAGCTGTTCGGACAATCACGCCCGTCTGGCCGTGGAGGTGATCCGCCGGGAGCGGCTTCTGCATGGCCTGCCCCGGGAAGAGCGCCTGTTGATCGAGGAGGCGGTCAGGTTCCACAACCTGCTCAGCATTCCTCCGCGCATCAAGTCTCCCACGGAGTTGTTCCTGCGGCTGATCCGCGATGCCGACAAGCTGGACATCTGGCGGGTGTTTCTGGATCTGTTCGCTCTCCCGCGGCATGAGCGCGCCTCGGCGGCGCTGCTGGGGCTTCCCGAGCGGGCCACGGTCTCCGGGGCGTGCCTCGCCGAACTGGCCCGGGGGCGCATCGTGCGCCTGGAGAGGGTGCAGTGTGTCAACGACTACAAGCTGCTGCTGATCTCCTGGTGCTATGACCTGAACTTCACCACCTCCTATCGCCTGCTGCGAGAGTTCGACTATCTGGCCAGTCTGGCCGCGGAGCTTCCCGATGACACCGACGTGCGGGCCGCCATCGACTCGGCCCGGGAGTACGTTGCCGCGCGAGCCTGCCCGACCAGCCCCTGACTGACCGCAGGGCGCTTCCCGCACTGAACGCCTGCTCACCTCTGCCGAAGGAGTCGCCCATGGACCTTGACCGATACCGCATTCCCGTTGAACAACTCCGCTGGACCTGCGATACCTCCCTGCTGGACTTCACTTCCACCGAAGAACTGCCCGACCTTGACTACGCCATCGGCCAGAAGCGGGCCCTGCGCTCCATCGAATTCGGCCTGGAAATGGAGGAAACCGGCTTCAACCTGTACATCGCGGGCGAAACCGGTACCGGCCGCGCATCCACCATCCGCACCATCCTCGGCAAACGGGCGCAGCACGAGCCCCAGCCCAACGACTGGGTCTATGTCAACAACTTCAAGGACAGCCTGTCGGCGGTCTCGCTCTCCCTGCCCGCCGGTCAGGGGGGGCAGTTGGCCAGCGACATGAAGGAGCTGGTGGATGCCTTCCGGAAGGAGATCCCCAAGGCCCTGGAGAGCCCCGAGTACGAGTTCCGGCGTTCGGAAATACTGGAACAGTACCAGGCAGCCAACAACGAGCTGTTCCAGGCCCTGGAGAAGGAGTCGGGCAAGCACGGCTTTGCCTTGCAGCGTACCGTTTCCGGGCTGGTGATCGTTCCCCAGAAGGAGGGGCGCAACTATACCCAGGAGGAGTACGAGGCCCTGACCCAAAGGAAGCGGGACAAGCTCGACCAGACCGGCAAGAAGCTGACCGAGCGTCTCAACGAGGTACTCCGCCAGGTGCGGGAGAACGAAAAGGCCACCAAGGAGTTGCTCTCCCAGGCCGACCGCGAACTGGGCATGTCATGTCTGGGACATCGCCTGGGCCCGCTGAAGGAAAAGTACGCCTCCCTGGAAAAGGTGCTGGCCTATTTGGAGGCGGTCCAGGAAGATATCCTCAACAACCTGGAAGACTTCAAGCCCCAGGCGGCCCAGCCCCAGATTCCGGGCATCAGGATGCCGCGCCAGGAGCCGAGCTTCGAACGCTACGACGTCAACCTGCTGGTGGACAACAGCGCCACGAAGGGCGCGCCGGTGGTGTTCGAGGCCAACCCGACCTACAACAACCTGTTCGGCCGCATCGAGCATGTGATGCAGTACGGCGGCGTGGCAGTGACCGACTTTACTATGATCCGCCCCGGCGCCCTGCATCGGGCCAACGGCGGCTACCTGGTCATCGATGCCCGCGAGGTGCTGATCAATCCCTTTGTCTGGGACTCTCTCAAGCGCTGCATCCGCACCGGAGAAATCAGGATCGAGGATGTGCTGGAGCAGTACCGCTTCATGACCATGGTGACGCTCAAGCCCGAGGCGGTGCAGCTCCAGGCCAAGATCATCATGATCGGCACCCCCTGGATCTACTACCTGCTGTACTACCTGGATCCGGATTACCGCAAGTTTTTCAAGGTCAAGGCCGAGTTCGACAGCAGCGTGATACGCTCCTCCGAAGTCATGCGCGACTATGCCCTCTTCGTGGCAACCCACTGCCGCTGCGAGAATCTGCTGCACTTCGACCGCAGTGGCATGGCGCGCCTGCTGGAGTACACCGCCCGTATGGTTGAGGATCAGCACAGGCTCTCCTCGCAGTTCATGGAGATTTCCGATTTCATCCGCGAAGCCAGCTTCTGGGCCAAGAAGGACGGCCACTCCATCGTCTCGGGAGCCGCCGTGCTGCGTGCCGCCGAGGAGAAGCTCTACCGCTTCAACCGCATCGAAGAGCGCATGCACGAGCTGTACGAGGACGGCATCATCATGGTGGATACGGACGGTGCCGTGGCCGGCCAGATCAACGGGCTGTCGGTGCTGGATCTGGGGGATCACACCTTCGGCCGTCCCTCCCGCATAACCGCCAGCGTCTACACCGGCAAGGGGGGCATGGTCAACATCGAACGGGAGGCCAAGCTCTCCGGCCCGATACACGACAAGGGGGTCATGATCCTGACCGGCTACCTGGGGAGCATCTTTGCCCTGGAGCGTCCCCTCTCCCTGTCCGCGTCCATCTGTTTCGAACAGTCCTACTCCGGTATCGAGGGGGACAGCGCCTCGTCCACCGAATTGTACGCCCTGTTGTCGGCACTGTCCGGCGTAGCGCTCAGCCAGGGGATCGCCGTTACCGGCAGCGTCAACCAGCGCGGTATCATCCAGCCCATCGGCGGGGTCAATTTCAAGATCGAGGGATTCTATGCCGTCTGCAAGTCCCAGGGGCTGACCGGTCGGCAGGGGGTGATCATCCCCAAGGCCAACGAACGGCACCTGATGCTGAACGACCAGGTGGTTGCGGCGGTTACGGCCGGCATGTTCAGCATCTGGAGTGTGGAGACCATCGAGCAGGGCATCGAGATCCTGAGCGGTATGAAAGCCGGTGTGCGTGGCAAGAACGGCAGGTTTCCCAAGGGCACGCTCTATCACCTGGTGGACGAGCGCCTGCGCCGCATGGCCGAGACGCTGGTCAAGAAAGATGAGAAGGGGAAGAGCCGTGCGGCAAAGGGGCCACGCCGTCATACGCCTGCCTAGCTTCAGGCCGGCCAGGAGGAGTCATGGGGATCAGGTGGAGGGAATCTCTCGCCATTGGTATTGAGGAGATCGACAGCCAGCACCGGGAGTTGGTGGAGCAGTTCGCCCGGTTGCTGGCGGCGTGCGAGCAGGGGAGGGGGGAGGATGAGCTGAAGAGCATGCTCGACTTTCTCGACCGGTACGTGCGACGGCACTTCAGCGACGAGGAGATCCTGCAGCAGCGGTATCGCTATCCCGCCTATCAGGGTCACAGAAACGAGCATCAGAATTTCATCGCCCGCATAGGAAGCCTTCAGCAGCAGATCGCTGCAAGAGGGGTCGAGGTAGCTCATCTCGTTGAAACCAATCAGCTCCTCTACGCCTGGTTCGTCAAACACATTTCCAGCGCTGACAGGGTCTTGGGGTCGTTTCTTACGACAAACCGGGACACAACGACGTGACAGTCCCCTGTCGGGTGACGACTCGCCGCCCGACAGGGGACTCAAAGCCCTTACCTGCAGTCCTCACGCCACAGGCAGCTGTCCTGCTGGCAGATTTCAGCCCTGCCGGTTTCAAAGCAGGGGGTGTTCCGTTCCGACTGCTGGATGGCCCGCACCAGATCCGCCTTTTTCATCTTGCTTGCCGTGATGCCGAACTGTTTTGCTCTTTCCCTGATTTCGACGAGTTTCATATCGATCTCCCTGGAAGTGGTGTCTGCCGGTTGTTTTCCGACGCGATCAAGTCTAGCACAGGATTGGTGAAGCGCCAGTGTGGCCAGGAAGGGAACGAGGCACAAAAAAAGGCGAAACCCCAGGGGGATTCGCCTTTTTTTGCTGCATGAACACGCTCTTACAGAGAGATGCCGGTGATGCGGGAGAGCGCCTCGCGGTACATCTGGGCGGTCTTGGCGATGATCTCCGCCGGGAGCGCCGGCGCCGGGGCTGTCTTGTTCCAGTCCAGTCCCTCCAGATAATCGCGCAGGAACTGCTTGTCAAAGCTGGGCTGCGGCCCGCCCGGCCGGTAGTCGTCCTTCAGCCAGAAACGGCTGGAATCGGGGGTCATGCATTCGTCGATGATGATCAACTCCCCCTCGAAGACGCCGAATTCGAACTTGGTGTCGGCGATGATGATCCCCTTCTGGTCGGCCAGTTCGCGGGCGCGGCCGTATATCTTCAGGGTGTAGTCGCGGGCCTGTTCGGCCAGTTCGCGGCCGCACAGTTCAGTCATCCGCTCGAAGGAGATGTTCTCGTCATGGGTGCCCAGTTCGGCCTTGGTGGAGGGGGTGAAGATCGGCTCCGGCAGGCGGTCCGACTCCCTCAGGCCAGGGGGAAGCGAAATGCCGCAGATGCTGCCGCTGCTCTGATACTCTTTCCAGCCGGAACCGGAGACGTAGCCGCGCACGATGCACTCCACCGGCAGGGGGCGCGCCTTTTTCACCAGCATGGAGCGGCCCCTGAGCAGGTCGGCATGGGGACGGCAGGCGGCCGGGAATTCGTCCACGTCGGTGGATATGATGTGGTTGCTGACGATGTCTTCCATCTGTCGGAACCAGAAGGACGATATCTCGGTCAAGACAAAGCCCTTGTCCGGTATCGGTTCGTTCATGATGACGTCAAAAGCCGAGATCCGGTCGGAGGTGACCAGCAGCAGCGTTTCTCCCAGGTCGTAGATGTCTCGCACCTTGCCGCGGGCCAAAAGTTTCAGCCCGGGAAAATCGGTGTGCATGACGGGGTGTGACATATGTTTCTCCTGTTTAGTCGGCGACGAGTGCCTGATTGATTTCGATCTTTGCCTTGCCTCGCAACTGTTTCACCCAGGTTGTGAGAGCCTCCTGCTGTTTTACGGGCAGCATCCCCTGCTTGATGGCTGTTTTTGTCCTGTCGAACTCGGCACGGGGCGCTTCGCTGCGGCTCTTCAGGCGGATGGCATACCAGCGGTCGCCGACCTTGAAGGGGGCAGTGGCGGCCGGACTGGCGCTGGTCAGCCTGAAGGCTGCCTCCATCAGGTCGGGCGCGTTTCCGATGGAAGGGACGTCCCCCTTGGCCGAGAAGCCGAAGCTAGAGGTGCTCTGGCTGGAGAGCGGTTTCTTTGCCGCAAGCTGACGGGCAGCCTGCTCGGCCTTGCCGCGGGCCAGATCAACCGCCTTGGCAGCCTTGAAGCTCTGTTCCACCTGAGCCTTGATCTCGTTCAACGGCCGTACCTGGGAAGGGATGCGCTGTCTGACTTTGACGATGTAGATTCCCCGGCCGGTTTCCACCGGTCCGCCCAGTTCACCCTGCTTGAGTTCGAATGCCTTCCTGATCAGGGCGGTCTCGCCCGCCAGCGCTGGCGGCGAAGCGTCCGCGGAGAAGAGGGGCGTCTGCTGGGGCTTGAGGTTCAGTTTAGCGGCGATCAGGTTGAGGTCGCCTGACTTGATGTTCTTGAAGAGGGTGTCGGCGGCCAGTTCGAATGCCTGGCGGGCGGCCTTCTGTTTCAGGGCCTCGGCCCTGACCCGTTCCCTGACATCGGCCAGCGGCAGGATACCGTCCTTGCCCTGCCAGCGGTCGATGTTCTTCTGGTAGAAGGTCTGGATCTCATCCTCGGTCAGGCTCTGTCTGGCCGCCTGGGAGGCCGGGTCGATGAGCACGTAGGAAATTTCAGCTTTTTCGGCGGTCCTGAACCTGTCCTGGTTCTTTTGCAGGAACTCCTTCAGTTCGGCTTCGGTCGGCCGAATCTCTCCCATGACGTCCGCCGGGCCGTAGCTCAGGTACTCCAGCTCGATCCTGTCGTTTTCCTTTCTGAAGAGGTCCAGGGCCTCCTGGTCGCTGACCGCGACCTTGTTTATGATGGCTTGGCGGGTTTTCTTGAGAATCAGCTCACGCTGTTGCGCTTCCTCGAACTCCTTGGCGGTTATGCGGTTGCTCTTCAGCAACTGCTGGTAGAGGTCGAAGCTGAAAACGCCGTCCTTCTGGAACATGGGCATGGCGGCGATGGCTCCGGAGACCTCGTCCTTGCTGGCGGTGATGCCCATCTTCTTGGCTTCTTTCAGGATCAGGGCCGTGTCGATCAAGCTGTTCAGGGCCGCCTTTTTCAGTCCCAGCGTTTTCTCGATTTCCGGCGTCAGGGACTGGCCGTAGATCTGTTGGTAGATGTTTCTCATGCGCTGGTAGGCGTTCTGGAATTCCTCCAGGGAGATTTTGTGCCTGTTCACCTTGGCCGCGTAGGCCATGGAACTCCCGGACCCGTCGCTCCCCTTGCCCCATACCAGGAACATGGTGCCGATGAAGGAAAGCACGATGACGACAAATACCACCTTGATGATGATGGATTGCTTTTTCTGACGTATGAGATCCAGCATGGCTCCGGCGCACCTCCGTTGGTTGGTGGGATGAAACAAAAAAACCGCTCTGCGCGGCGGGAAAACGAATACTACTATACGTCCCTAGCGATTGCAAGCTGTTGTTTGGATGCGGTTTCCCCGTCCTGCCGGTTTGCATTGTACTCCCTGCTGTGCTAGTGTGCGGCCTCAATCCAAGGGTGGGTACGAAGGGGCATGAACAATGGAACTCAGTTTTTCCCGGGCAAACGCCGATGTCGACCAGATCATCAGTCATCTGTTGGAAGTGTCGGGTGATATTCGCCAGCCGGCGCTGATCCGCGAGATGCTGCTGGCGGTGCTCAAGGTGGGGCAGGAGGTTGATTACCTGGCTGATCTGAAGCTGATCAACCGCACCCTGCGCGAGATGCGCTTCACCACCAAGGTGTTTGGCCCCTATCGCGACCGGAAGAAGGTCACCATATTCGGCTCGGCCCGCACCGAACCGGATAACGAGATGTACCGGAAATGCGTCGATTTCAGCCGGAAGCTGGCTGAGCGGGGCTACATGATCATCACCGGCGGCGGTCCCGGAATCATGCAGGCCGGCAACGAGGGGGCCGGCAGCGAGAACTCCTTTGCCGTCAACATCCGGCTCCCCTTTGAACAGGCGCCCAACCCGATCATGTACCGCAACAAGCGCCTGATAACCTACAAGTACTTCTTCAACCGCAAGGTGGCCTTCGTCAAGGAGGCCAACGCCATGGCCGTCTTTCCCGGGGGGTTCGGCACCCTGGACGAGGCCATGGAGGTGTTCACCCTCATCCAGACCGGAAAGACGTCGCCGAAGCCGCTGATTCTCATTGACGATCAGGACGGCTACTGGGAGCAGTTCTTCGACTTCGTCAAGGAGAGCCTGCTGGTGAAGGGCTTCATCTCCGGTGAGGACTTCTCCATCTTTACCATCACCAAGAGCGTGGATGAGGCGGTGGCGGTGATCGAGAACTTCTACCGTACCTTCCATTCCCTGCGCTTCATCGATAACCGGCTTGTCATCCGCCTGAACAAGCCCCTTGCCCCCGAACAGATCGCCATTCTGGAGGACGAGTTTTCCGAACTGGTCAGGGAGGGGGATCGTATCCGCTGCTGCGGCCTGTTCCCGGAGGAGAACGATGAGCCGGACCTGGCGAACCTGCCGCGCATCTCCCTGCTCTTCGACCACCACCACTACGGGTTGCTGCTGGCCTTTATCCACCGCATCAATACGTTCTAAATGCGCTGCTGGCTGGAAGAGGCAGCCAGGCCGCCCGCTAGCCGCGCAAGCCGCATTGAGTTTTGACTTTTTGCGCCTCCCGTGCTAGAAATATCCACTTTTTGGGTTTTTGTTCGCCTGTTTCGGCTCCTTGTTTCGCCGCTGTCCGCGCTTTTCAGGGACAAATGGTGCAGCCTGAGGCCCGCTGCCGTGGCGCTGCCAGGGACGGCGTGGTCGGGGCTGGACGCAGGAGGAGAGGGGGGCTGTCCGTCCGCATGGGCGCGATCGGTCTCTTTTCTGTAAGGCTATGCAGGTGTATGCGGAGGAGCATGCCATGTTCAAAGGAAGTATTGTTGCCCTGGTTACGCCGTTCAGGGACGGCGCCGTTGATGAAGAAACGCTGCGCCGGATGGTGGACTACCAGATCGAGAACGGGACCGATGGTATTTCGCCATGCGGTACCACCGGTGAGGCCTCGACCCTGGACTATGACGAACACATGAGGGTGATCGAAATAGTCATCCAGCAGGTAAACGGGCGGGTGCCGGTCATCGCCGGCACCGGCTCCAACTCGACGACCGAAGCCATCGAGCTCAGCCGCAAGGCAAAGAAGTTGGGGGCCGACGGCGTCCTGCTGGTTTCTCCCTACTACAACAAGCCATCCCAGGAAGGGCTCTACCGTCACTTCAGGGCGATCGCCGATGCCGTGGACATCCCGCAGGTGCTCTACAACGTGCCGGGGCGCACCGGGGTCAACATGCTCCCCCAGACCGTGGCGCGCCTGGCGGAACACGACAGCATCGTGGCCATCAAGGAGGCGACAGGTTCTTTGCAGCAGGCCTCCGAACTGATGGAGATGTGCGGTGACAAGATCGACGTCATCTCGGGCGACGACTTCATCACCTTTCCCATGATGGCCTGCGGCGCAACAGGGGTCATCTCCGTTGTCGCCAACATCATGCCGCGGGAGGTTGCCCGGCTGGTGGATGCCTTTTATGAAGGCGACATGGACGAGGCCCGCCGTCTGCACCTGAGTTTGCTCAACATCAGCAACGCCATGTTCATAGAAACCAACCCGGTGCCGGTCAAGACAGCCGCTGCCCTGATGGGGCTGTGCGCCGAAGAGTTGCGCCTGCCGCTGGCTCCCCTGGGCGACGCCAGCCGGGCCACCCTGTGCGCTGTCATGAAATCCTACGGCCTGATCTAGGATGTGAGGGACACTAATTTCCCGTGACGCGACGTGAACGAATGATTCCAGAGAGGGTAATGCCATGATCAAGATAGCTGTCTGCGGAGCTGCCGGCCGCATGGGACAACGCCTCATCAATTCCGTGCAGGAGGCCGAGGGTGTATGTCTCTCCGGCGTACTGGAACGGCCCGCCCATCCGCTGGTGGGACAGGATGCCGGGCTGGTTGCCGGATGCGGGGCACTGGGTGTCAGCATCTCCGACGATCTCAACGCCGTCATTGCCGGTTGCGATGTCCTGATCGATTTCACCGCCCCCAAGGTATCCCTCAAGAACCTGGAGGCCTGCGGGTTGCAGCGGAAGTCCATCGTCATCGGCTCCACCGGCTTTACCCCCGAGGAGCGCCAGCTGGCAATGGAGCTGACCAGAAACATCTCGGCCATACTGGCGCCCAATATGTCGGTGGGGGTCAATGTCTGCTTCAAGATCCTCAAGGACATCGCGGCGACCCTTGGCGACGACTTCGACGTGGAGATTGTCGAGTCCCATCACCGCATGAAGGTGGACGCTCCTTCCGGCACCGCGGTGCGCATGGGGCAGGTGGTTGCCGAGGCCCTGGGGCGTGACTACGACCGGGTGGCGAACTTCCACCGGGAGGGAATCACCGGCAGCCGCACAAAGGATGAGATCGGCATGCAGACCATCCGCGGCGGCGACATCGTCGGCGAGCACACGGTCTACTTCATCGGCATGGGTGAGCGCATCGAGCTCTCCCACCGCGCCATGAACCGGGACATGTTCTCGCGGGGAGCGGTCCGCGCCGCCACGTGGGTGGTGGGTCAGGCGCCCGGTCTCTACGACATGCAGGATGTGCTTGGTTTGAAATAGCTTTTCCGTTTGCAGGCGCTGTGCAATTTCATATCGAACAAAGGATATTCGCGTATGGCAAAGATAAATGACAACTACCTGAAGCTGAAAGCCGGGTACCTCTTCCCCGAAATCGGCCGCCGCGTGCGTGCCTTTGCGGAAGCCAATCCCCAGGCCAACGTGATCCGCCTCGGCATTGGCGATGTGACCAGGCCGCTCCCCCCGGCAATCCTCAAGGCATTCCACGACGCGGTCGACGACCTGGCCAAGGTCGAGACCTTTGCCGGCTACGGCCCGGAGCAGGGGTACGACTGGCTGATCAACTCGGTCATCGAGAAGTCCTACAACAAGCTGGGGGTAGAACTCAAGACCAGCGAGATTTTTGTCTCCGACGGTTCCAAGTGCGACTGTGCCAATATCCTGGACATCTTCGCCATGGACAACGTGGTGGCCATCGGCGATCCGGTCTACCCGGTGTACAACGACACCAACGTCATGATCGGCCGCACCGGCGAGGCTGACGACAGGGGCTACTACAAGGGGATCGTCTACATGCCCTGTACCGAGGCCAACGGCTTCATTCCGACGCTGCCCACGGAGAAGGTGGACATCATCTACCTCTGCTTCCCCAACAACCCCACCGGCACCGTGGCCAGCCGGGAGGAACTGAAGAAGTGGGTCGATTACGCCATTGCCAATAACGCCGTGATCTTCTTCGATGCCGCCTACGAGGCCTTTATCACTGATCCGGCCATCCCCCATTCCATCTACGAGATCGAGGGGGCAAAGAAGTGTGCCATCGAGTTCCGCTCCTTCTCCAAGACCGCCGGATTCACCGGTGTGCGCTGCGGCCTGGTTGTGGTTCCGGAGGAGGTCATGGGCAGCACGGCCACGGGTGAAGCCTACAGCTTCAACAAACTCTGGCTGCGCCGCACCACCACCAAGTTCAACGGCGCCTCCTATCCGGTACAGAGGGCCGCCGCCGCGGTCTATACCGACGAGGGCTGGGCCCAGACCAAGGAAATCATCGATTACTACATGGAGAACGCCCGCATCATTCGCGAAGGGCTTGCCGAGGCCGGTTGCACGGTCTACGGCGGGGTTAACGCCCCCTATATCTGGCTCAAGACCCCCGGCGGCATGAGCAGCTGGGAATTCTTCGACAAACTCCTGACCGAGTGTAACGTGGTCGGGACCCCCGGCAGCGGCTTCGGGCCCAGCGGGGAGGGGTTCTTCCGGCTGTCCGCCTTCGGCAACCGGGAGAACGTGATCGAAGCGGTGGAGAGAATCAAGAAGAACCTGAAGTAGCACAAAGGGCGCCCATGAGGCGCCCTTTGTGCTTTACGGTATACTATCTCGTGGCCAATGGTTTCACAGGGAATACGAAGAACGCGTTGTTGCCGTTCTTATGTATATCGGCATGAGCGGCGGGGTGGGGCATGGCGGAGATAGAGAAGAGTCTTGCGGAGAACAGGAACAATGACGACGAATTGAGATTCGACGGATTCTCCATCGATCAGATCGCGGATGCCGTCTTGTGGATTTCCCTGGAGGGGCGCATCCTGAACGTCAACGCAGCTGCCTACGCCATGCTGGGGTACAGCCGCGAGGAGCTGCTCTCCCTGTAGGGCCTTGACCTGAATCCGGGGTATGCCAGGGACGACATCCCGGCAGATGTCGATGCGTTGAGGAGAGTCGGCTGCAAGCGTTCAACGCGAGATTGCACGACCAGGGATGGGACGCAGGATCTTGGTGGAGATAACCAGCAGCCACCCGAAGCCTGATGGCCGGGAATACGTCTGTTCCGTAATGCGTGACATCAGCGACCGTGTGAACGTCGAGAGGGACGCCTCTTTTTTCAGGACTCTCATCGAATACACCCGCGATCCGGTGTACGTGCTCGATCCCGGGGACGGCGGGAGGATGGTGAACGTCGCTCGTTATCGAAAACTGTAAAAAAAGCTTACAAAGCGCCGTACGGGCTTTGTTTCGGTGCGTGATATTCTGGGTAAGCTTCCGAAATAACAGTAAAATCATGTTCTGGTATGCCTTATGCAAAATCTTGCTCACGTACGATATGAATTACGACGGCCCTGTCATCTGCCAGGATCGCGTTCTTTGCAGCAGAGTGCCCTTGGAAAGGAGATGAGGACAGATGCCGTGGTACAACAATCCGGTCATAACCCGTAAGGTCTTGAACAGGATCGCCAACCGCCATCCACGTGCAACTATTCAGGACCTCGACAGAGCTCTCGACTATGCAACCCAGTTGATCTGGAGCAAGCAGGAACAGTATTACGAGAGCAGGCAGCTCGTGCAGGGGGGCACAACGGAAGAGTAGTGACCCTTGTACGGCATTGACATTAATGCAGTAGCGACGACCCGCGGCCCGGTGGCATGCGGGTCTTTTTGTGTGTGCGGGGGATGGCAGATGCCACCCGTCGGCAGGGGAGACGGCGTGCTTCGGCCATCCACCGACACCGACCACCGCCATGGCCCCGGCGGTGGTCGGCGAGAGGGGAACGGGGATTGATTGACGGGAGTTGCGTCGCCATGAACGAGAACCTGCACAGTTCGCGCTTCAGTGTAAGCTGTTCCGACGGTTCTCAACCTTGACCCCGTGGCCTATTCCTGCTATTAGAGAGAGTCCTTTCGAAGCAGACTGACCACAAAAACTCCCCATCGGAGGTGTCCTCGTGACATTTCAGGATCTCATTCTTTCACTGCAGGGGTACTGGGCCAAGCAGGGCTGTATCATCCAGCAACCCTACGATACCGAAAAAGGGGCCGGTACCTTCAACCCGGCCACCTTTCTGCGCGTTCTCGGTCCTGAGCCGTGGAACGTGGCCTATGTGGAACCGTCACGCCGCCCCACCGACGGGCGCTACGGCGAGAACCCCAACCGCCTGCAGCACTACTACCAGTTCCAGGTGATCATGAAGCCGTCCCCCCTGAACATCCTCGACCGCTATCTTGATTCCCTGCGCGCCTTTGGCCTTGATCCATGCAAGCACGACATACGTTTCGTGGAGGACGACTGGGAATCCCCCACCCTGGGGGCCTGGGGGCTTGGCTGGGAAGTCTGGCTGGACGGCATGGAGATCACCCAGTTCACCTATTTCCAGCAGGCCGGGGGCATCGATCTGAAGCCGGTATCCTCGGAGATTACCTACGGCTGCGAGCGCATCGCCATGTACCTGCAGGGTGTGGACAATGTCTACGACCTGGAGTGGGTCAAGGGGATAAAATACGGCGATATCCACCACGAGAGTGAAGTGGAGTTCTCCAAATACAACTTCGAAGAGGCGGATGTGGACATGCTGCTCAAGCTCTTCGGCATGTACGAAAAGGAGTGTCTGCGTCTTGTGGAGCGGGACCTGGTCCTGCCGGCCTACGACTATGTGATGAAATGCTCCCATGCCTTTAACCTGCTGGATGCCCGCGGCGCCATTTCGGTCACCGAGCGCGCCTCCTACATCGGACGGGTCAGGAACGTGGCCCGCGTCTGCGCCGAGGGATACCTGCGCATGCGCGAACGGCTCGGCTTTCCACTGCTGAAAGGAGGTGTTGCCTGATGGGCGTCAAAGAACTCTTTCTGGAAATCGGTACCGAGGAGATTCCGGCCGGGTTTATTCCCCGGGCCATGGCCGAGATGGAGGCCATGATCACCAGGGAACTGACCAATGCCCGCCTGAGCTATTCCACGGTGCAGACCATGGCAACGCCCCGCCGCTTGGCGCTGGTGGTGAAGGATATCCCGGCGGTGCAGCCGGATGCCGAGATTACCGCCACCGGCCCCTCCAAAAAGGCCGCCTTCGATGCCGACGGCAAACCGACCAAAGCAGCGGAAGGTTTCGCCAGGGGGCAGGGGGTAACGGTCGACCAGCTTCAGATCGTCACCACCGACAAGGGAGAGTATCTGGCGGTGACCAAGACGGAAACCGGACGGCCCACCCCTGAGCTGCTGTCGGAGATCCTGCCGGCGATGATCGCCAGCATCCCCTTCAAGAAGTCCATGCGCTGGGGGGATCTGGATGTGCGCTTTGCCAGGCCGATCCACTGGATCGTGGCCCTGTTCGACGGGATCGTGGTTCCCTTCGTTTTCGGCAACATCGAGAGCGGTAGTGTCTCCCGCGGGCACCGCTTCATGGCCAATACCTCATTCCCGGTGCGCAATTTCAGCCACTACCTGGACGAATGCGAGCGCCACTTCGTGATTGTTGACCCGGAACGGCGCAAGGAGCTGATCCGTCGCGAGAGCCACCGTGTGGCCGCGGCAGCCGGCGGACACCTGCTGCCCGACGAGGAGCTGCTGGAGCAGATCACCTACCTGGTGGAGTATCCCAGCGCCGTGCACGGAACCTTCTCGCGTGAATTCCTCAAGGTCCCCAAAGAGGTGCTGATCACCTCCATGCGCAGCCACCAGCGCTACTTCTCCATCGTGGATGGCCAGGGCAACCTCATGCCCGGCTTCATCACCATCAACAACACTCTCACCGATGATCCGGGTGTGGTGGTCAAGGGGAACGAGCGTGTCCTCCGGGCGCGTCTCTCCGACGCACGCTTCTTCTTCGAAGAGGACCAGAAGGTCAAGCTGGATGAGCGTGTGGAAGAGTTGAAAAAGGTGGTCTACCAGCAGAAGCTGGGCACCTCCTTCGAAAAGATGGAACGCTTCAGGGCGCTGGCCGAAGAACTGGCCGACAGGCTGAACCCGGCTGTGAAATCAGAGACATCCCGTGCCGCCTGGCTCTGCAAGGCGGATCTGGTGTCCGGCATGGTCGGTGAGTTTCCCGAGGTGCAGGGGATCATGGGGCGTGAATATGCGCTGCTGGAAGGTGAATCAGGGGACGTGGCCTGTGCCATTGCCGAGCACTACCTGCCGATCCAGGCCGGTGGGGAGCTGCCTGCCAGCGACATCGGTGCGTTCGTCTCCATTGCTGACAAGCTTGACACCATCTGCGGCTGTTTCAGCGTGGGGCTGATTCCCACCGGCGCCGCCGACCCCTATGCCCTGCGGCGGGCCACCATCGGCATCATCGCCATCATCCTGGACAGGGGCTATCGCCTGGGGCTTGCCTCCCTGATCGACCGCTCCCTTGATCTGCTGGAGGCCAAGCTCCTCAGGCCGAAGGAGCAGGTTGCAACTGAGGTGCTGGAGTTTTTCCGCGGCCGCTTCGTCAACCTCCTGGGAGGCGAATTCGACGCTGACGCGGTGGAGGCGGCTGTTTCGGCCGAGTTTGACGACCTGGTGGATGTGAAGAGCCGCGTCGCGGCCCTGGCGCAGTTCAAGTCCCACCCCGACTTCGAGCCGCTGGCGGTGGCCTTCAAGCGCATTGGCAACATCATCAAGGGGGGCACCGATGCCTTGGTCGATCCGTCCCTGTTCCAGGACGCCGCCGAGGGTGCCCTGTACCAGGCCTTCCATGAGGTCAAGGTGCATGTCAGCGCACTGGTCGAGCAGGGAGCGTGGCAGGATGCCCTGACCCGTATCGCCGGTCTGCGCGCCCCGGTTGACGGCTTTTTCGACAAGGTCATGGTCATGGCCGAGGATCAGCGGGTGCGCAGCAACCGCCTGGCCCTGCTGACGGCCATAGACCGCATGTTCGGACGGATCGCCGATTTTTCACGCATAGCGTAACAACCGGATCAGTATCCGGGCGTTATCCTGCGCCGCCGCTTTTTGAGTTGCACCCTGTCTCCAAATCGTCTTCAGGGAGAGTGCCGACATGTCCGCTACCGCACGCATCATCCTCTGTAATGCCATTGTCATACTGTTGAGCATTGCAGCAATCAGCATCTTCAACCCGCGGGGTGACCTCCTGATCAACGGCCTGATCTGTCTGCTGCTCCTGGCGGTCAGCTCAGGCCTGATCGTGCGCTTCAGCCGCAGCGCCTTCAAGCCGCTCGCCGGGATCATCGCCGCGCTCGAGCGGGCTGCTGGCGGAGACCTGTCGGTTCGCGCCGAGCTGGGCGGGGGGAGTGAGGCCGTCCGCCTGGCCACCGCCTTCAACACCATGATGACCGACATGAACCAGGCCATGCGGCAGTTCTTCTCCGTTGCCGATCTGGTGCGTGACTCGGTGGTCATGGTCCGCTCCACGACCGAGGCCATGGCGTCGGCAGCCGAGGAGGTGGCTATCCAGTCCAGCACCATCGCCACCGCCAGCGAAGAGATGGCAGCCACCTCCGGTGACATCGCCCGCAACTGCCTGTATGCAGCGGAAAATGCCCAGAAGGCCACCGAACAGACCCACAGCGGCTCGCAGATCGTCCAGAACAGCGCCCGCCTGATGGATAACATTGCCAAGCGCGTGAACGAGTCGTCCCATACCGTTGAGGGACTGGGGCAGCGCTCGGACCAGATCGGCGCCATCGTTAATACCATTCAGGACATAGCGGATCAGACCAACCTGCTGGCGCTGAATGCGGCCATCGAGGCTGCCCGGGCAGGGGAGCAGGGGCGCGGTTTCGCCGTGGTTGCCGATGAGGTGCGCGCACTGGCCGAGCGGACCACCAAGGCCACCCGGGAGATCGGCGGCATGATCACGGCTATCCAGGTGGAAACCCAGGCAGCGGTTGACTCCATGGTGGAGGGGGTCGATCAGGTCGGCCAGGGAACCGAGGAGACCGCCCGCTCTGGCGAGGCTCTGGAGGATATTCTCGGCAGGATCAACGAACTGGCCATGCAGGTCAGCCAGATCGCCACCGCAGCCGAGGAACAGACCGCCACAACCAGCGAGATTACCCAGAACATCCAGATGATCACCAGCGTGGTCGAACGCAATGTGGAAAGCGCCCGCGGCACGACGGTCGCCACAGCCAGGTTGTCGGAACAGGTGGACCGGTTGCATGAACTGGTGGGGCATTTCCGGCTCTCCAATGCGCTGGAGTGGGATGCCTCCTTTGCCACCGGCATCGGAACCTTCGACGATGAGCACAAGACGCTGTTCCGGATGGTCAACGACCTGCACGATGCCATGCAGCAGAAGCGGAGCAAGGAGGCCATCGGCCAGATCCTGGACGGCCTGGCCGACTACACGGTCAACCATTTCGCCGGAGAGGAGCGGGCCTTCTCCCGTACCGGCTATCCCGAAGAGGCGCAGCACCGGGAACTGCACAGGAAGCTGGTGGACCAGGTCGTGGAGTTGCAGGGGCGCTTTCGAGATGGTCAGGCCCTTCTTACCCAGGACGTGATTACATTTCTGCAGAACTGGCTGGTCAACCATATCAAAGGTGTTGATAAGAAATACGGCCCCCATTTAACCAAGAACGGTGTAACGTGATTGCAATTATCGATTATGGCATGGGCAACCTCCGCTCCGTGCAGAAGGGCTTTGAAAGGGTCGGCGTCGAGGCGGTTGTTACCGATGATCCCCGGCTGATCCTGGAGGCTGATAAGATCGTGCTCCCCGGCGTTGGGGCTTTCCGCGACTGCATGCGCAACCTGGAGCAGGCCGGTTTTGTGGAGCCGATCCTCAAGGTGATCTCCGACGGTCGCCCTTTTCTGGGGATCTGCGTCGGAATGCAGTTGCTCTTCAGCGATAGCTCGGAGTTCGGCCTGTATGCGGGGCTGAATGTAATACCCGGGCATGTGCTCCGCTTTCCCGAAGGGATGCGGGAGGGGGGAGAACTGCTGAAGGTCCCGCACATGGGGTGGAACCAGCTCAATATCAGGCGTCGGCCACCAGCCTTTGAGGGCATCGAAGAGGGCACCAACGTCTATTTCGTGCACTCGTACTACGTTAAGCCGGATGATGACGGCGTGGTTGCCACCACCACGGGCTACGGCTCTGAGTTCTGTTCAGCCGTTTGGAAGGACAACATCGTTGCCACCCAGTTCCATCCGGAAAAGTCCCAGCATGCGGGCTTAAGCATACTGAAAAATTTCGCGGCACAAAATTGATACTGAAAGGTGCACCATGCTTGTAATTCCTGCGATTGACCTGAAAGACGGGGTTTGTGTTCGCCTTGAACAGGGGCTGATGGACAGGGACACGGTTTTCAACGACAACCCCGCCAGTCAGGCCCTGGAGTGGCAGAACCAGGGGGCTGAGCTGCTGCACATCGTCGATCTGGATGGGGCCTTTGCTGGCACACCGCGGAACAAGGCGGCCATCGAGGCCATCGTGAAGGCCATCAGCATACCCGCCCAGTTGGGTGGCGGTATCCGCGACCTTGCCACCATCGAATCCTATCTCTCCTTGGGGCTCTCGCGGGTCATTATCGGTACGGCAGCCCAGCGCAACCCGCAGTTGGTGAAAGAGGCCTGCGCAAAATTCCCCGGCAGGATCGTTGTCGGCATCGATGCCAAGGCCGGCATGGTTGCCGTGCAGGGATGGGCCGAGGTCACCGGGATCACGGCTGTTGACCTGGCGCGGAAATTCGAGGACTGCGGGGTCGCTGCCATCATTTATACCGATATCAGTCGCGATGGCATGCTGCAGGGGCCCAATATCGAGGCGACCCGCTCACTGGCCGAGGCGGTGGCCATTCCGGTGATTGCCTCGGGAGGGGTCTCTACACTGAAGGATATCGAGAATCTGATGACCATCGAGCGGAGCGGGGTAACCGGGGTGATCACCGGCAAGGCGATCTACACCGGGGCTATCAGGCTGCATGAGGCCATCGCGCTCACCGGGAAGGATAATCAGGAATAGGCTATGCTGACAAAGAGAATCATTCCCTGTCTGGATGTCAAGGGTGGCCGGGTCGTCAAGGGCGTGCAGTTTCTGGAATTGCGTGATGCCGGTGATCCGGTGGAAATTGCGGAAATCTACGACCGGCAGGGCGCCGATGAGCTGACCTTTCTTGATATTACCGCTTCCAGCGATGAGCGGGACATCATCATCGATGTGGTGCGCCGTACCGCCGAGCGGGTATTCATGCCGCTGACCGTTGGCGGCGGCATCCGCACCGTGCAGGATATCCGTCGTCTCCTTAATGCAGGGGCGGACAAGACTTCCATCAATACCGCAGCGGTGCATCGGCCGGAGTTCGTCCGCGAGGCGGCCGAACGCTTCGGCTCCCAGTGTACGGTTGTGGCCATCGATGCCCGCCGTGTGCCAGGAGAGAAGCGCTGGGAGGTGTATACCCATGGAGGTCGCAATCCCACCGGGATCGATGCCGTGGAGTGGGCCGTCAGGATGGAAGAGTTCGGCTCGGGCGAGATCCTGCTTACCAGCATGGATTGCGACGGCACCAAGGACGGCTATGATCTGGAGCTGACCCGCGCAGTTGTAGATGCTGTCTCCATTCCGGTTATCGCATCGGGCGGAGTCGGAAATCTGGAACACCTCTATGACGGTTTTGCGCAGGGCGGCGCCAGTGCCTGTCTGGCCGCCTCCATTTTTCATTACCGCGAATATTCCATCGGAGAGGCCAAACAGTATCTTAAGGAGAGAGGGGTGCCGGTCCGCCTATGACAGAGCAGAATCACATTCTCGATGCCGTATACGGGGTTATTCTGGCGCGAAAGGCCACTCAGACGGAAAACTCTTACACCGCCAGCCTGATGAGGAAGGGGCTTGACTCTGTTCTGAAGAAAGTCGGTGAAGAAGCTACTGAACTGGTCATTGCCGGTAAGGGAGGAGTGGCGGACGAGGTCGTATACGAGGCCGCCGACCTTTTTTTTCATACCCTGCTGCTGCTTAGCTATCAGGACATTCCGCTGGAAAGAGTGTATACCGAACTGCGTCGCCGTTTCGGTATCTCCGGTATAGACGAGAAGAATTCCAGAACAACGTGACCCGGGGCAGCTGCTCTGGAATTTGTTGTTGACAAAAATTGAATATCTGTTAGTGTTAAAAACTTGCTATTTTGTATGGGCTGTGTGTGAAGCACAACAGCTACTTCACAATGGGGGGAGGGATACTGAATGCCGGGAGTAAAAGTCAAGGAAAGCGAACCGTTTGAACTCGCCCTGAAGAAGTTTAAAAAGCAATGTGAAAAAGCTGGAATACTTTCAGAAGTTCGCAAGCGCGAACACTTTGAAAAGCCAAGCATCAAGCGCAAGAAAAAGGCGATCGCAGCCCGTAAGCGTGCGCTCAAGAAACAGCGCAAGATGATGGACTAGATGATGTGACGCGTAAGGCTGTACCTGTCGACACGAGGCGTTGACTGACCTTCCCTGCTAAAAAACATTTGCGGATAAGAGCGTTACAGCTTATGTCGGTTATGTCCGACTCCAATTTCTGGCTGTTTTGTGGAAAAAATGGGGGTCGGTATCGCGTTCTTCGGGAAACCGATTTGCGCGTACAGAGAAAGGGCGTGGCGCTCAAGCGTCTGCTCGCCTGGCGGCAGGAAGAACCGACGAAAGATTGGTCAGCGGCATTGCCAGCCGGTATCTGGTCTGGCAATGCCGTGTGCCATGATATTCGGTACATTTGTCCTGCTTACCTGAAATGGTGAAGGGGCCATCAATCTGATTGCCCCTTCTTTCGTAGTCGTTTCAAGGTTCTGCGATGAATCTTCTAGACATCATTATCCTGCTGGTCCTGCTCTTCTTTGCTCTCAAGGGCCTGCTTCGCGGGCTTGTAAACGAGGTGTCTTCCCTCGCCGGTCTCCTGCTGGGTGGATGGCTTGCATACCGATATTATCCAAACCTCTCTGTTCCCCTGAGGAACGTCCTCCACGTCCCGGAACATATCGCAGCATTTCTTTCATTTGTACTTCTCTTGATGCTCGTTGGATTCATTGCCCACATTCTCGGTAACATTGTTACAACGGCACTCCATGTTGTCATGCTCGGCGGTCTCAACCGAGTGGGGGGCGGGGTACTAGGAACGGCTGAAGGAGTTTTGCTGCTCAGTATGCTGTTCTGCATTGGTACGGCGGATTTTATGCCGATGAAACTGAAACAGAAAATACAAATGACCGAATCAGCACATATGTTCGCACAAATTGGTGATAAACTTCTCTTTACGTGGCGCGGGAGGCCTGGAGTCCAACGATGATTCCAGATCATAAAGTTCGCGAGGTAGTGGAGCGCGCTTCGATTGTCGAGGTCGTTTCCGAGTATGTCCCGTTGCGACGCTCTGGCGCGAATTATCTTGGCCTCTGTCCGTTTCACGCCGAAAAGACACCATCTTTTAATGTTAACCCGGCACGTGAGATTTTCCACTGCTTTGGTTGCGGCGTTGGCGGTAACGTCATTTCGTTTGTAATGAAGATCGAAGGCTTAAGCTTTCCCGAATCGGTGAAGCTGCTTGCTCGCAAAACAGGCGTGGATATCGAAGAGCGCCTGCTTACGCCGGCGGAAAAGCAGGCCCAGGAAGAACACAAGATTTTTCGGCGGATACAGGAGTTGGCAGCCGCATACTATTGTGGTGTGTTGCAACGCGCCTCGGAGGCTGGACTAGCCAGGGAGTATCTGGAAAAGCGGAATGCCAGTGGTCAGATAGCTGAAACCTATGGACTTGGATTTGCGCCTGACCGACGTGATGGACTTGTGCAGTACCTCAAATCCCAGGGTGCAAGCCTTGACCTTGCCCTGAAACTGGGAATTGTCCGTAAGGGTGATCGTGGCTGGCATGACCTTTTCCGCAACCGGTTAATCTTTCCCGTCCGGTCACCCAAGGGTGATGTGATTGCCTTTGCGGGGCGCGTGCTGGACGGATCGTTGCCCAAATATATTAATTCGCCTGAGTCGCCGCTCTACCATAAAAGCTCGGTTCTCTTTGGTCTCGACTTGGCGCTGCCGGCGATCAGGACCGAAAACAGTGTCATCATCGTCGAGGGGTACTTTGACCACCTTGCTCTGTATCGGGCAGGCGTCCGTAACGTGGTAGCTACATGCGGTACTGCGCTGACCGCACGTCATGCCGCCTTGATCAAGAGGCATTGCGCCAGGGCGTTCACGCTTTTTGATGGTGATTCTGCCGGTCAAAAAGCAACCATACGGTCAATGGAGCTTTTCCTGGAGCAGAAGCTGCCGGCGTATGTCATTGACCTGCCTGCCGGAGATGATCCTGATAGCTTTCTTGATGCAAATTCTGTGGAGGCATTTCGCTCCTGTCAGAAAAACGCGAAGCCGGCGTTCGAGTATTTCATTCGCTATGTAATGGCTTCGATCCCGGCGGACAGTGTTGACAGCAAGGTCAGGATTGTCGATGAGTTGGTACCCCGTTTTCGTAAGATAGCCGATCCGCTGGAGCGCGACCTGTATGAAAAGGAAATCTGCCGTCTGCTGGGGATTGCGTCGCATGCGTTTCGAAAACGTCTGGGGGGGATGGATGTCAATAGCCATGATCTTACGGAAGGCGGGAAGGGCGGCACGCCACCGGGAGACTCGCGTCAGGAAACACTTCTGGGTCTCATCTGCGCCTACCCGGAGGCATGCAGCGAGGTTGCCAAGTGTGGTGTTGACAAGTTGTTTGATGGTCAGTATCTGGCTCTGGCGCGGTTCGTGTTGGATGAGGTGGCGGCAAACGGACAATTACGAACCTTGAGCCATGTAGTTGATAAAATTGAATCGGAAGAATTGAAGCTCTTTCTTTCTCGTCTGCTGGTATCAGATAACCACCTGGAAGGTGTCGATTGGAAAGATGTCTTTGAAAGTTGCCGACTGATCAGGGAAAAAAGTGCGCTTCACTATGGTTATAAGGATATTGCCGCCCGACTGGCGCAGCTTGAGCCAGGTTGCGAGGAATATATGTCACTGCTGCAGCAGGCGGAACTGTTGCGCACCAGAAAATCAAGACTGTAGTCATATTGTTGACTGCGTTTGAGGTGAACGAATGGTTAAAAAAAATATGGACGGCGTTAAGCAGTTGATTGATCTCGGCAAGGAAAAGGGTTTCCTGACCTTCGAAGAGGTTAACGACATCCTGCCGCCAGATATTGCCACGGAACAGATAGATGACGTCATGGGCATGTTTGGCGATCTGGATATCGAGATCGTTGACTCTGCCCAGAAAGTCAAGATTCCGAAAATGAAGCTTGAGATGGAAGAAGAAGAGGAAGCGGAAGGTGAGGCCGAAGAGGTCGAGTTTGAGCCTGGCTCCATCGGGCGTACAAGCGATCCGGTGCGCATGTATTTGCGTGAAATGGGCTCTGTTTCCCTTTTGACCCGCGAAGGCGAAGTTGAGATTGCCAAGCGTATTGAGGATGGAGAGCGTGATGTTGCCAGCGTTATTCTTAATACGCCGATTACCATAAAAGAGGTGCTGCAACTGGGAGATAAGCTTCGCAAATTCCAGCTGAATGCTTCTGAAATCAGCAAAGAGGTTGAGGAAGAGTCTCTGGATGATGAGGAAGAAGATCTTCCCAAGCTGCGCATCCTTGAGATTATCGATGCAATTTCAAGTGGTGATGAGGAATTGACTGGCCTTTCTGAAGAGCTTGAAAAATGTGCTGCCGCCGCCAAAAAGAAGGAACTTGAGAAAAAAATTCAGGAACTCAGGGAGTCGCAGGCAAAACTGCTGATCTCGCTGCGCCTGAAGGATCGCCACATAAATAAAATATCAGAACGCCTGAAGGAGTTGTCGTTTAAGGTCGACAGGCTCATGAAGGAATTGGCTGATCTGGAGGATCTGATACCAGCTGAGAAACTCAGATTTTTCATGGACAGTTACCATAAGGATGAAGAAAAAGCTCAGGCCGAGTTGCGTAAGCTCAAACTGGGCGCAGAAGAACAGGATAGAGTTGATGCCCGATTGCTTTCCACAGCGCGAAAGCT